>CAKZTD010000150.1 GCA_937921595.1 uncultured Saprospiraceae bacterium | reverse complement strand
ATGGGTGATCATAAGCATGCTATAATAATACGTTTCATTATTTTTTCCGCCGAAGCCGAAGAATGGTTTTTTGCCAACATTAGACATCGCTGTGGTGTAATAACCTGCTCGGCTATTGACTGGCTCAGAGAGTCGCTGTTGTACTAGGTTTGAACTCATTATATCTGCTCGGAAAAATAAAAATATCGTCAATAGAACAACAATTCCACTAAGGCCGAGTGCTACTAATTTCCCAAAGGCGATGTTTTTTATCCAAACAAAGTAAATGAAAAATACAATACTCAAAATCAACCAACTCATCCTTTGGAAAGCGAATAAAATTCCTAACGAAAATAAAATGAAGAGGCTGTTTTTTAAAACACCATTTTTTATGGTGACCATTACCCAGGCTATTGCGGTGATTAAAAAATAGGCATTCAAATATTCGTTGATAAATATTCCATTGGACCGCAAAGTACTTCCAAAAGCGATTCGCTGATCTCCAACGCGTAAAAACATCGGTTCGATTAAGAACTGAATAATTCCTGTCAGGCTTGCGAAGATGGCACCGATGATGATAGATGTACCAATGATTTTAATCGTTTCTTGATCGATCATTGTTCTTACACAGTACATGATGATCAAGGCGTTGGCGGCATAAACTGTATTTGTAATCAACTCTGGGACACCAATATCATTAACATGGAAAGCTTGAGATGCAATGACGCAAAACGCATAAGCGTAGAAGAGTATTTTGAACCAAGGCATGGACCAGCCAATGGGAAGTTGTATGTCTTTTCTGGGAAAAAATAGATTTCGGAAAATAAAGAATGAAAACAAAAAGAAGAGGAATCGATCGGGTTGGATTTCGAAAAATGAAATTCCTGGAAGCGCAAAAGTCAATTCGTTACTGATGCTTCCTGACATTAAGAAGAATGAAAGGAAGGTGAGTTCTAGTTTGTATTTTGAATTACTTTTTAAAACTAATCTTAGAGCGATCATAAAAGTCATGCCTAGATAAGCATAAAAATATATGCTATCCATTTCGATTAAGGCGACTTCTAGGAACTCTGAATTCATTTGTGTTATTTTACCACATAAGTCACATAAGGACTCTTTAGGTTTTTTAATTTATAGAATAGTGGAGCTAGATTGAATTAGGAAACAGACCGCTTGAATTTTAATGGCCACTTGCTTGATTTTTCTTCTGTATTGTTTTCTCCAGCTGTGGTGTATTTTTTTGCGGGGTTTAGTTTTTTTGTGCTTCCGTTAAAAACGATAAATGGATTTTTCATGGCCCCTTTTTGGATTACATTCTCTAGCTCGTCAAGTTGAGCGATCTTTGAAATTCCTTTTTTAGCAATAAAGAGATTGATGTCAGTATGCTTAGCAATTAAAAGATAATCAGAAACCAAACCAATGGCTGGTGTGTCGATGATGATGTAATCGTATTCGTATTTAAGCGCAGTGACGAGCGTGTTAAGTCGATTGTTCGATAAATATAAATGGGGATTGCTCTCTGCAGATTTTGTAACGATGTAAAAAAGATTTGGAATGTCTTGATGCGCTTGTGTTACTTTTTCAGCAGAACAATTTGGATCTAAAAGGTATGTTTTTAAATCTGAAATATCGGCTAAATTTAAACCTCGGCCAAGGACTGGGTTTCTAAAATTCAAATCAACCAATAGGGTTTTCTTACCAGCCTTCGCATAATTCATTGCTAGATTTAAAGCACAAAAAGTCTTTCCTTCGCCTTGTAAAGCAGAAGTGATACCGATGACGTTATTCTCTTGATCCGGAACGAGGTATTGCAATGTTGCGCTAAGCTCCCGAAAGGTTTCGTCCTTGTCCCAATCGGTTTTATAATTAGCTAAAGTGGACAATGCATTGTTGAAATTGCCCACTTGACTCAGTAGTGGGATTTTAGAATATTGCTCAATCTGTTCTGCTTGTTGTATACTTTCAAGTGATCCATCAGAGAAAATAATTCCAACCAAAGGAATCAGAAAGCCAATGATCGATGCAAGCATCATGATCAGCATTTTCTGTGGAGCAACTGGTCCATCTCCCAGTTGTCTAGGTTTGTCAATGACCTTGGTGTCAGAAGTGTTTTCGGCTCTTGCGATCCCAGTTTTTGCCAATTCCTGATTCAGGTAATTGTACATGTTTCCATAAAGCGTACTCTCTCTTTGGAAATTGAGTAGTTTTTTTTCGTTTACTGGAAGCTGATTGATGGTGGACTCAAATTGAGCGATTCGCTGGCTTCTATCTCTAAGTTTTAGATCTGATGCGTTAATCAGATTTCGGATATTTTCTTTTAAATTATTGGTCGTATTTTCGATTTGTTGGCCGATTAAAACGAGATCATAACTTTTTGCTCCTTTATAAAATTCTAGACGTTTTTTCTCGCTATGTAATTTTTTTAGTTCTAATAAATTGGCACTTAACATAGGGTCATTGATGCCAGCGGCAGAAGGTGCAACGATTTTGTCGATACCGTCATTGTTCTCGATGTATTGAAGAAGAGAACGATAGTATTTGATACTTAAGCTAATTTGCCCTTTGTCGGTTTCTAAGGTTTGTAATTGATCAAGTGCATTACTTGCGGATCGAGTTAAGTCGACAGCGCTAGCTCCTCGTTTAAATTGTTCAAGTGTTTTTTCTGCTCTACCTAAAGAATCAGTAATGCTTTTTAATTGCGTCCGAATAAAATTTTCTTTCCCTGCTGCGATTTCATCTCTTTCTAAAAGTTCTCGATTGATGAAAGCGTTTGACATGGCATTTAAAAAGGCTATTTCTTTTTCAGAAGATGATCCGGTAACAGTTAAAGTTAGAATACTTGCTTGGATATCTACCTGGCTAACTTTGAGTTTTTCATAATACTCGTTAGCAAGACCTTGATCGCTGTTGAGTTGGAAGAAGAAGTCTTGATTTTCAAAATCTTCTAGCTTAACTGCAGAAGCAGGTTTTTTTATTTTAAAACTAAAAAAGTCATGTGTGATGGTTTCGTCGAAGGAGTAAGTTTTAGAAAATTCGAATTTGTCTTTTATTTCTCGAGTAGAATTATTTGCTGGATTCGAAATGCTGAATTCCTTAGTTTCGATTGATAATTTAAATTTATCTCCGCCGATAAAGTTCACTTGGAATTGTCCACCATAAAGTTGAGCGCTATTGAATGATTGTTCAACTTCGAAAGGGAAGTAGCCGTAATGTTCTTTTTGTTTGAAACCAGAGCCACTAAAATAAGAAACGCCAAAATCTAAATCTTTTAGCGCTTGTTGGATTAGCGAATAGGATTTTAGGATAGCGATTTCATTATAAAGATTTTTTTCAGAATCTATAGAACCAACACTTCCATCTACATATTTGCTTTCTCCGAGCTGCCGGTTTTTACCAGAGGCATCTATCAAAATAGAAGTGCTCACTTCGTAACTCGGAGTCGTCGTTTTGATATAAGCATAGGCTAGTCCTAGACAAGCGATTAAGCTAACTAAGAAATAAAATTTTCTATCGTAAATCTTCTTGATGAGGTTTTTAATATTGATTTCCCCGAAGCTCCCAGAGTTGGAATTATCCATGATTTTCATTTTAATAAAAATAGCTTTGCCGCTTAATCAGATAAAATTGACAAAGTCGTATTAATGTGTATTAAACCGTAAAGGGCATCCCTTATCGGTTACTAATAGTCTTATACTGAAAAATGGGTGTCTTGGGTACAAAAAAAGAGAAGAAATGCAGGTTTTTTATTTGACGAACAAATTAAGGATCAAAACCCCCACAGATATCCCCGATAGGATGACTCCTGTTGCGTTTGCGCCAGTATCTCTGGATTTTTTCTTGGTCGGTTCTACATAGACCACATCGTATGGATGGATGTAATAGTACTCAGAGTAAAGAAATTCTGAGCGACTCATGTTGAGGTATATGGTTTGTAGGCCTTCTTCTGTTTTTCGAATGAGTTTAACTTTCTTTCGATTTCCAAAATCGGTAAAGTCACCAGCCATACTGATCGCATCTAGGATCGTGTTTTGATCATTATACAAATAATGGATTCCTGGGTTATTGACTTCACCCATGATGGTGATTCGGCTATTGGCTAATTTTACAGAGGTAGAAGCAAATTTCAGATAAGGTTTATAGGCCTCATTTAGTGCTTCTTTGATTTTAGAAATGGAAAGACCTTTTACCTTGATTTTTTCGACGATAGGAAGATCTATATACCCTTCTTTGTCGATGGTATAGCTATTGAAATACAAAGAAGCTGGATCAAAATTTGGTTGTTGTGAGGTGCTATTCCCTTCAAATTCTCTATTTAAAAATTCCTCGGTGCTTCCTTCAAAAGCATTTACTTTGATCATTAACTGATCATAGCACTGGACTTTATATTCACTATAATTTTGGACTTGAGTGGTATGCATTAATTTGTCAGAACGGAAATCATCAGGAAGACTTTCATTCCCGTTAAGGGTCACCAAATCTTTATGTGAAATACAAGATTGCATTAACAAAAGTGTAAATGCTAATAACAAAACTGATTTCCCCGACTTATGCATGAATTGATAAAGCATGGCTTAATTTTTCAATGGTCGATAAATAAAATAACATGGTGTTTTCAAAAGAATGGATATGTTCTCGATAGTGTGTTATCGAGTACATAATTCAAGAACAATACCAAAAAGGAATTTGCTAGGTTAACAAGATGTTAACTTGTTAATGCTCATGATTCTAAATAGCTTGGAAACAAAACGATTAGATTTCTCGGAGCAATTTTCCAGCTGATTCAAGAAGGTCTTCTGTTTTTGCAAAACATAGACGAATCATTTTATCTTGTCTACCACTGGTGTAGAAAACGGAAACGGGAATGGATGCTACGCCATGTTCAATAGTGAGTCGTTTGGCAAAGTCAGTATCTGCTTCGTCACTAATATTAGAGTAATCAAATAGCTGAAAATATGTTCCTTCGGAAGAAGACGGTTGGAGGCGGGAGCCTTCCATTGTTTTACCAAAGAAGTCTCTTTTTTGTTGATAAAAATTTGGAAGCGTAAGATAAGATTCTGGATCTTCCAGGAAATCTGCAATTCCATATTGCACAAAGGAGTTGACGGAGAAGACATTGAATTGATGGACTTTTCGAAATTCTTTCATGAGGTAGTCCGGTGCTACAATGTAGCCTATTTTCCATCCTGTATTATGAAATGTTTTTCCAAAAGAATAAACAGCAAGACTTCGTTTGAATAATTCTGGATATCTCAAAACGCTTTGGTGGTTTGCTCCATCGTAGATGAGGTGTTCGTAAACTTCATCACTTAAAACTAAAATATCTGTTCCTTTGGTCAAGTCCTCCAGGGCTTTTAAATCTGAAGCTTTTAACGTTTTGCCAATTGGATTGTGTGGCGTGTTGATGATGATCATTTTTGTTTTCTCTGTTACGAGATTTTTGATCTCCTGCCAATTGATCGTATAATCGGGAGCAACTAATTCATAAGCTATAGGAATCCCTCCGACCACTTCAATCGCGGGACGGTAACAATCGTAAGCTGGTTCTATCAAAATGACTTCATCACCAGCACTGACGAAAGTTGCAATGGCTGTAAAAAGTGCCTGAGTTGCTCCAGCTGTAATGGTGATCTCTGTATCTGGATTGATGGAATGACCAGTCATTCGATCGATTTTGTCTACCAGTCTTTGCCGAAGAGCAGGTACTCCAGCCATTGGTACGTACTGGTTTTTGCCTTCTTGAAGATGTTTGTTGACCATTTGTTTTAAAGCTTCTGGACAATCGAAATTAGGGAAACCTTGTGAAAGGTTGATTGCATTATGTTTATTGGCAAGTGCAGACATCACTGAAAAAATGGTAGTACCGACGTTAGGAAGTTTGGACTGAATATTCATAGGATGAAAATAGGATTTTTAAATGTAAAAGAAATAAGGAAGGAGTTTAAACTTTTAATTTTTAATCCTGTTTGTCTTTTATAAAATTATATGAAATGCAGAATAAGAATTATCTAGTAGTTGGAGGTACTTCCGGAATTGGATTAGAAATGGTCAAGCAATTAGTTGAAGTAGGAGCCAAGGTGTTTGTGCTTTCAAGAACAAATAAGAACCTTGAAAATTTTTCAAATGTTGAACATATTGAAGGCGATGTGACCCAAGATGATCTTAATGTCGAAGGATTACCGGATCGTTTGGAAGGGATTGCTTATTGCCCAGGAAGTATCAATCTCAAATCTTTTCGTTCGCTCAAGGCTGCCCAGTTTCAAAATGACTTAGAAGTCAATTTACTTGGAGCAGTAAGAGTTTTACATGCTACACAGAATCGTTTGAAGAAAGGTGAAAAACCAGCGGTTGTTTTATTTAGTACCGTAGCTGTTCGACAGGGGATGCCTTTTCATGCGTCGATTGCAGCAGCAAAAGGTGCGGTAGAGGGCTTGACTCGGTCTTTAGCTGCAGAGTGGGCACCTAAGGTTCGTGTCAATTGTATCGCTCCATCTTTGACGCAAACGCCACTTGCCGAACGTATACTATCTTCGCCGGATAAAATCGAAGCTTCTGCAAATCGTCATCCTTTGAAGAAAATTGGAGATGCGGAAGAAATTGCTTCTCTTGCTTTATTTTTATTATCAGGTAAAGCATCTTGGATTACTGGACAGGTGATTGGTGCAGATGGTGGTTTGTCTACTTTGCGAGTGTAAGCAGGGTTTTATTTGTAATTATTTCTAGTAAAAAAATAGGATGAAAAATTTTAACAAAGCGGATATCCAGGAAATGGACCAACGTTTTCGAGCTCGAATGATTAATTCGATTGGAGGCTTTAAAAGTGTAAATCTGGTAGGTACCGTTGATGGAAAAGGAAATCCGAATTTATCTATCGTAAGTTCTGTTTTTCATCTTGGAGCGAATCCTGCTTTGATGGGATTTGTCATGCGACCAATTACGGTGACCAGAGATACTTTTTTGAATATTAAAGAAACAGGATTTTATACTTTTAATAGCATTACTTCAGATATATTTAAACAAGCCCATCAAACTTCTGCAAGGTATCCAGCCGAGGTTTCCGAATTCGATGCTGTCGATTTAAATGCAGTTTTTAAAAAAGAATTTCCAGCTCCATTTGTTTCAGAAAGTCCTGTACAAATAGGTTTAGCATTTAAAGAACAGATAGACGTTAAGTTAAATGGTACTGTTATGATGATTGGAGAAATTCAGGAAATTTTTATTCCTGAAAATTGTCTACTCGATGATGGTTTTATTGATATTGAAAAAGCAGGAAGTATTACCTGTTCTGGTTTAGATGCTTATTATTCTACTCGAAAAATTGCCCGCCTTTCTTATGCTAAACCGGATTTAAATATCAGCGAAATTTAATTACTCTTGAACAGGTTAAGGATTATTTTTTATAAACAAAAATGCTGTCATAGATTGTAAAAAGTCTTAATAAATGGTATGGTCTTTGACTTATCAATAATGTAATTTTCCCGAAAGCTAAAAAGACCTTTCTTTTTACTTTTCCAGCTTCACAAATCGAAACATTTCAGAATCAACTTTCCGTTTTTGTAAATCTAAAATGAATGTACCTCTGGTATATTCAGTAGTTTGGATTGACCTTTAGACTAGCGTTTTGTCTAATGGTTGTTTTGTTATTGTCAGTGTGTAGGTGCATGCTTTCAAGGCTATGAATTTATGTAAACTATTGTCCCAACAAATGAATACACTTAACAACATAAAAAAAGATTTTGGAGCTAGCTATGTCCAATTGGAAAAGAGGAAGCGTAAATTATTTTCTCTGTTTAAAATAAAAGCAGTGAAATATAATTTAATAAGACTACTGATGCCTTTTGTTGCTGTTATGGGTTCTTATGAACTTCAAGCGCAAAATGCAACCCGATATAGTTTGTATAGTTTTAATAAAATTGTTATCAATCCAGCTTTTGCCGGAGGGGAAGAAGTTGCAATATTTTCTGGACATTATCGAAATCAATGGACTGGACTAAAAAGTGCTCCAAAGACTTTTACGTTCTCTGCGCACGCACCGTTTTTTGAACATAAAGTAGGAGCAGGATTGTCAGTCGTTGCAGATAAGATTGGAATTCTAAATGTATATAACACAGAACTCTCTTATGCTTATCGAGTCAAAACTGGAGATGAACAAACCCTGAGTATTGGAATATCTGGACAGATTCAATATTGTCGGATCGCTAGAAAAAAAACGAATCCTTTAGGTCAAGGCGATGTAGAAATTTCTGAAATGAGCAAAGATAAATTGCAATCTAATTTGGGATTTGGAATTTATTATCAAACAAAAAAATATTATCTCGGAGCTTCTATTCCTCGTCTTTTTAGAACGACTGCATACGATGAATATAAAGGACTGAGGAAGTTGAAAAGCTATTATGCAATGGCTGGTTCAGAGCATGGAATCAATGCGAATGTTTCTTTTCAACCAAGTTTTTTATTGAGCTATATACCTAATGCTCCTGTTGAAATGGATGTCTCCATGAACTTTACTTTTTATAAGCGATTGATGATGGGCGTATCCTATCGCCTTCAGAATTCTATTAATTCGATGATTCAATATAAAGTGTCAGAACAGGTGAAAATTGCTGCGGCAATTGATATTGGGATAAGTGACCTTAGACAGGATACACCGGGAAGTTTTGAAGTAATGATGGAATACCGAATGATAAAGACTAGTGGTTCTACACCTAACATTAGGTACTTTTTTTAACAAAGAAATAAGTTCTAAAAATGAAAAAAATAAAAGCCTTTATTTTGATGATGTTGGTTGTTGGACTTGTGTTTGCGCAAGAGGAAAAAGATGTTGAGATAGAAATGAGTACATCGGAAATAAGTTATGAAGATGCGGTTGAAACCTCGTGTGAAAATCCTGAAAAAAGAATCAAGCAAGGTGTACAAAATAGAGCAAATAAATTTTACAATAAGTTAGGGTATATGGCTTCGGCCGATATTTATCAACACTTAATTGATGAGGAATCTCAGGAGATAAATCTCTTGGCTAATATTGCAAATAGTTATCGATTGAATGGAATAACAGACCAAGCAGAGTATTGGTATTCTCGGTTTATTCACCTTACTCAAAAACCTGAATATTACCTTCAATATGCAGAAGTTTTAAAAAGTAATGGGAATTGTAAGGCTGCAGCAATTTGGTTTAATAAATATAAAACGATGGTCAATGAGACACTAGATGTTGAAGCGATAAATGATTGTTCGGAAATTCAATTTTTTAAAAAGTATAATAAAATTGAAATTGAACTTGCGAAAGGTTTAAATTCAGAATCGTTGGATTTTTGCGCAATGCCTTATAAAGAAGGAGTCGTCTTCACTTCAAGTAGAGAAATGAAACGCCCTTTTAAAACAAAGGATTTTTGGACGAATAAACCATTTACTGATTTGTTTTATGCAGAACTAGATGCTGATGGAGGATTTAAGAAACCTCAATTAATTAAAGGTAATATAAATACCAAAACCCATGATGGCGTTGCATCTTTTGATAAGACAGGGTCAAAGATGATTTTTACCCGAAACGATAAAAAAGGAAAAAAGAATCTACAGGTTTTTATTGCAAGAAAAGGACCTGATGATTATTGGTTTAATGCTAAAAAAATGACTTTTAATAGTAGCGAATATTCTTCCTGTCATGGAAGCCTTTCTCAAGATAATTCTAAAATATATTTTTCATCTAACCGTCCGGGAGGTCTAGGAGGTTTTGATTTATATGTTTCAGAATATATAAATGGACAGTGGGGAGATGCTAAGAATCTAGGAGCAGAAGTGAATAGTTCTGGCAATGAAATATTTCCCTTTATTGCTGAGGATGGGGTGCTTTATTATTCGTCAGATGGACACAAAGGTCTAGGAGGTTTAGATGTTTTTATGTCGAAAATAGAGGGGGAGATTTGGCAGAAACCCGAACATTTGGGCAGCCCAATTAATTCTTCTAAAGATGATTTTGGGTTTTATATTGATAAAGAAAAGGAGAAAGGATATATCTCGTCTAATCGAGGGGATGGAGGGGGAAGAGATAATATTTATACTTTAAAAGTCAATGGAGAGTGGCCTTTTGATCGTGGTTTTTATAAGATCGATATATCGGTTTTTGAAAAAGGATTGGATTTTCCTTTGTCTGGAATTAATGTGAAAGTTATTGAAAAATTGTCAAAGTCACATACCAATGTTTCTCATGTAGAATCTTTTTTGGTTACTGGAGAAGATGATAATTTTAACTTCTTAGCTAAACGAAATATGACTTACCTTTTTGAGATTGAGAAGGAAGGTTATAAGCCTTTGAAAAGATATGTTACTACGGAAAAATTACGTAACGATGCTACTTTTGATTTGGATGTTGTAGAATAAAATTTTAAATGTTTTACGATAGAATTAGAAATCGAGGAAGCAATTTCCAAGTATAAAAATTGTCATAGAGGCGCACTCTGATGTGAGAGGTAGGGCCGGCTCTAGCGTTGAGCTTTCTGAAAAGAGAGCAAAAGCGCTAGAGCTTATATTTTACAAAACGGAGTAAACGCTGATCGCATTCTAAGTAAGGGACTCGGTGAATGTAAGCCGAGAATTAATTGCGATGATTGCTCCGAATAAGACTACCAATTGAATCGACGTACGGAGATTTGGATGGTGGAATTTTGATGTGAATGGTAAGGGCAGCGAAGGTTAGAACATGGTGGATTTTCCAAGGTGAATTATCTATGGGAAACCACTATTGTTTTGTCTAGGGCGATTATTTTAAAACAAAATGAACTTATTGCTGTTCCGTTTTTATAATAAAAAAACAGATGAATATTAAATTCGAAACGAAAGTAAGAGGGAATTATCAAAAGGTGATGAAAGGGTTTGACCTCAAGCTTTTTGAAGCTTTAAAACCTAAGTATGGAGAAATGGAAGTCGTCGAATTTACGGGGTCTAAAAAAGGAGACCGAGTGCATATTCGTTTTAAAAGCCCTGTCAAAGCAGAATGGATCAGCTATATTACGGAAGATGAGGTGAATGAAAAGGAGGCTTATTTTGTGGATGAAGGAGGAGTGCTTCCTTTTCCATTAAAATATTGGCAGCATAAACACATCGTTCGAAAAATTACCGAAGACACTTCTCTTATTGTTGATGATATTACCTTTAAGGCGAGTAATCGCTTGATGACGTTGGCGATGTACCCCGCGATCTATTTGGGCTTTGCGCCGCGAGGGAAAATTTATCGACAATACTTTACATAGCAAGAACATTATTTTCTAAAGCAATTATTTATTTTTCGATTAAAAGATTTTGTACTTTTAAAACTAAAGCTGGCAAATCTTTTATAACATGGAGAACACATTATTTGGGATAGAAAATTTAGATGTTTATGTCGTCATGGGGATTCTAATTGTCTTTGGATTGTTAGAAGTTATCTCAGGACAATTAAAACGAAGCAATAGAACTGCGAGTGACTGGATTCAAGAAGTCGGAAGTATGTTGGTCCTTTCTGTAATGATAAAACCGTTAATTGTATTTGCCGTTTTTACAATTGGAACAAGCCTATGGAGTGAGACTGGTTTGATGCTTTCTGGTCGGAGCCTTTGGTTAACCTTGCCTTTTTATTTGTTGATTGATGATGTTTTGCAATATTGGTATCACCGTTCAGCACACGAGTATGAGTTTCTTTGGAAACTTCATCGCCCACATCATCAAGCAGAAGAAATGGGCTTTTTTATTTCCTATCGAAACGCAGCATTGTACTATTTATTGATGCCCAATATTTGGTGGGTTGGAACATTTGTTTTTCTTGGGGGAGGAAAAGCAGTTGCTATTGGTTTGATTTTAAAACAACTCATTATCATTGGATCTCACAGTACCTTGAAGTGGGATGCGCCGCTATATAAAATAAAAGCCTTGAATCCAGTGATGACTTTTTTAGAAAGGATAATCGTAACACCAGCCTTTCACTATGCGCACCATGGCAAATCCAAAAAAGACAGCATTTCTGATCCCAATGGTAATTTTGGAAACATGTTTTCAATCTGGGATCAATTTTTTGGAAGTGCTGTTTTTACTAGGAAATATCCGACAGACCTTGGTCTTGAAAACGACCCCAAAGAACATTGGACGGCGGCATACTTGTATCCGATACTTGCTTCTGATAATCCAAATAGTGAAATATCTCGTGGGTATAAAAAGAAAAATACGATTACCATGTCTCCGCAAATGGTTGATTTAAAGCAAGGTGAAAAATACCTTTGGTGTCAATGTGGAAAAAGTAAAAACCAACCTTTTTGTGATGGTTCTCATCACGGTTCAAAACATAAACCATTACTTTTTGAAGCGAAACGAACCGGCCCAGCTCGGCTTTGTAATTGTAAACTGACGAAGGCTGGCCCTTTTTGTGATGATGCTCATCTTGGGTAATTCATTATTCTATATCGAGATCAATATGCGGTAAATCCTGAAACAGAATCGGAACGCCACTCACTTGAATCGGAGCAATCGCTTCATCAATACTCATGGATTGATTTAAAGTCCAGCGATGCATTTTTAATAAAAAATAAGAATAAGAGGAAGGTGCTTTGATTTGGAGTTTTTCGCATTTGACTTCATGGATCGGAATGAGAAAAGCAATTCTCCGAAGGGATTCAATGATATGTCGAAGCATACAATAGACGTGTTTTTGTTCTTCCAAATCATGAAGAATTTCATTACTAGATTGAACAATACCTTCAATATCGCCTTTGCTGATTAGTCTTTTGATATCTTTCGAGTAAGGAGAAATATCTACTCTTTTTAAGGGTCTATTGAAGTCAATCTCTTTAGGATATGTCGGAGAAAAATCTGGCGTCAATGACATCTCGATAAACTCTGACTTCATATATGGAATGCCTTGAGCTTGAAGTTTGTCTCCGACTCGATCAAAAATCCAAGCGCCCCAAAGTGCCATTTTTTCATAACGGATTAACTTTTTCGAAAATGGAATAGACTGTCCATCGCTTAATTTTGCGTAGCGAGGCATACGATCGGTGTTGATCTCTATGGCTTCTTGCAGGTGGCGGGTGAGGTCTTGCATGGATGGAGTTTTATAAGGACCATTAAATTACGGATAAAATTTTAATTTTTAGCCTTCTACTAGATATGTCTTGTCCGGATGAGTGAATGAGTGAATGAGTGAATGAGTGAATGTTGAGTTTTGCTTTACATAATAGGAGGATATTTGTTCATTTATAAATTCACTTATTTTTAGGCATCACTCCAGTCTCACCACCTCCCGCAATTCCGCATTGGACAAATCCCCAATCCACTTCTCCCCTGTCGACACCGTTAAATTAGCCAACTCTTTTTTCTGCTGAAGCAATTCGTTTATTTTTTCTTCAAAAGTATTTTGAGTAATAAATCGATGAACCATAACATTGCGTTGCTGGCCAATCCGATAAGCCCGATCCGTCGCCTGTGCTTCAACCGCAGGATTCCACCAAAGATCATAATGGATAACATTGCTGGCCTCAGTTAAATTCAAGCCAGTGCCACCTGCTTTTAGAGATAGAATTAAAATTCTTGTCGCTCGGTTATTTTGAAAATCATCAACCATTGCATCCCGACCTTTTCGACTGACACCACCATGTAAAAAAGGGATCATAAGGTTGAATTCTTTTTCTAATAATTGCACCATCAATTCGCCCATTTCTCGATACTGCGTAAAAATTAAAGTCTTCTCTCCATTCTCCTGAATCTGTCGAATGAGATTGAAAAGCATAATCGTTTTACCAGAGAGTTCAGGAGCGGACGAGCCACGTTTTAGAAATTGTCTCGGATGATTACAGATTTGTTTGAGTCCAGTAAGGAGTTTTAAAATCAATCCTTTTCGATCGATTCCTTCCGCCTTTTCGACATCCTTTAAAGTCGTATCAACCACTTTTTGGTAAAGCGCTGTTTGTTCTACAGTAAGTTGACAGAATTGATCTTTTTCTATTTTTTCTGGCAAATCTTTGATGATGGATTTATCAGATTTTAAACGACGTAGAATAAACGGTGCCGTGATTTTTCGAAACTGTTCCAGTTTTATGTTGTTGCGTTCTGCTTCGATGGGTTGCGCAAATTCTTTTTTGAAACTTGCTAGAGAATTTAAATAGCCTTTGTTTGTAAAATCGAAAAGACTCCAATATTCGCTTAGTCTATTTTCAACAGGTGTTCCACTCATCGCGATGATAATATTCGCTTTTATTTTTTTGATTGCTTTGGTTTGAGCGGTGCCTGGGTTTTTGATCGCTTGCGCTTCATCGATGGCTAGTAACAACCATTTCTTTTTTACAAAAGTATCGGTCTCACTTCGGGCGACACCATAAGTCGTGATAAGGATATCAGCGTCTTTAAGTGGTTCTAGTTTTCGATTGCTACCGTGATAAACGAAAGTGTTTAGTGCCGGAGCAAATTTATGAATCTCTTTGGTCCAGTTGGTGAGCAGCGTTGTCGGAACAATGATCAAAGCTTTTTGTTTTCCTAATTCTCCATCTTCTTTTAATTTGAGCAAAGTGGTGATGACCTGTAATGTTTTTCCTAAACCCATATCATCTGCGATCAAACTTCCAAAGCCAATTCGCGAATTTTTATACAACCATTTATAACCACTCAACTGGTAAGGCCGCAAGGTTGCCTGCAATCCTTTGGGAACGTCAACGTCCTTCCCTTTCAGTAATTGCTGCATCAGTTTTTGCGTTTTTTTATCTAAGCTGACCTTAGCTCCGTTAAACGATTCGGTTAAAGCAACTTGTAACAATTCGCTTGCATCAATAACTGGAGGGTTCGCTAATTGATGGATTAAGTTTCTTATTTCTTCTTCGCCGAGGTAAACATATTGATTGTTGATTCGAACAATGCCAGAAACTTTTTGAACCATTTTTAAAAAATCAGCTTCCGAAATCATCTGATCACCAAGTGCAATCTGCCAATGAAAGTCGAGCATGTTGTCGAGATTGATAATCGACTTTTTCTTGATCGTTCCGGATTCTTCATTGCCTTGTAATGCTAGAGATAGTTGCGGTTTGAATAATTTTTTCAAAGCCTTTGGAAGCAATATTTTAATCCCGAATAATTCCATGGTTGGCAATATCTTGAATAGGATATCGACAAATTCTTCTGGATCAAAAAACAAATCTTCTTTGCCTTGGGAAAGTACAATGTCGTTGATCTGCGGGAAGTAATCGGAAAGCATGGCTAAATCGCGAAGTACTTCTATTCGGAGCTTGGTGTATTTTTTTTGTTTTAAAACAGAACTCAGTTTGATTGGTGTTGAAGGTGGAATTGATTTTTTTTGAATGGCAATGTTGAGCAAAAATCCAGCGTCTTTTTCCTCGTTGATTTTAATCACTGGAACAAAATCCTTTTCGGCGATGAAAAATTTATTCAACCAAAGTTGAATCATCGTTGGATATGTTTTGGTTTCGTAAGTTTGGAATTGAAGGAAAGCGTTATTGAAAAATAAATGACCAATTTCGTGTTCTGCAAACCGCTGGTCTAGACCATGGTGTTCTTTTATAAAGGCATTTAAAAAAAAGGAAATTAAAGCCGTGAGCTTATCTTCATCTATAGGTTCTTTTACGGCTGCCCCATTTTTATAAAAAAGTAAATCAGTACGAAGGATCGCTTTTATACCATAAGAAATACTACGAACTACTGGATTGAGTAAAGCGGGAATCCAACGAATTTTAAACTGATGAGGTCCTGTTCGAATTAATTGGGGAATACATGCAGATTGAATAGCTAGTTTTTTAGCAAACTGATAAGCTAAGATCAAACTTTTTAATGCTGAAGAAAAATTGGAAAACCCAGAAAGTGGAAGATTGGATAACCAAATATTTAAATCAGTTTCTTTTTTGAAAGCTAAAATTTCTTTTTCTTTTCCGTCTCTAAAAGTAGCAATCAAAAAATCTTGCTCTTCGTCGAGAAGTATTTCGATGTGTTCTATCTGATCGACAGTTACCGTGTTTTTTTCTTCCTCTAATTTTGTGAGCTTCGATGTTTTTTTGCTGACAGCTGAGTAAGCCATCGACAATAATTTTTTAAAATCTCCTCTTGGATAAAAGGTCGGATTTTTAGAAAGGATGGTCAAAAGGTTTTCTTTGCAATCTGGAATTCTAGAAAAATCTAATTGCTGAAAAATATCATCATCCCAATCGTTGATTATTTTATCATCAGTATAAGCCTGTTGTAAATTTTCCAAGGAAAGAACAGGAACTTCTTGTTGTCCTTGTACTGTGTAGCCAACGGTTTCTAATTCTTTAAATAAATCAAAATCATGCAATTGGAAAACAAGGAAAGGATTTTTATCAATCTCATTAGCAATTAGATAGAGCACAGCAGCAATATGTTTACATGGGATTGCTGAATCCGGGCAAGAACAACGACCTTGTAAATCATACCAGGAATTAGGAAATAGATCAATGCTTTTTCGCTCGCAAAGATGACTCAATTCGACTGGTAAATCCCGGTTGAGTAATTTGGAAAGATAGAGAGGATTGGAAGTGACGATTTCTAAAATCACTGCTTTTTGACTAGCTGTAAACTTTGGGATATGCAACTCTACTTTATAAGGATATCTTTGGCTGCCTTGTACATCGGCGGTAATGCGATTCTTCTGAAAAAGGATATCAGAAACGAGCCCTTTATTTGCATAAGTTCTACCACGAGGAAGGCGATTGGAGAAATCTATATTCGCCAATGCATTAAGCCATTGCTTACCCCACCAAGTATTGCCATAGGTCTTTCTCAAAATAAAAAAAGATTGTGGTGGTAAAAGTATTAAAATAGGATCGGAAAAAAGTAAGAGACTAGATAAAAAAGGAATGAAAGAAAATAAGTTTTCCATTTTAGCGAATCATTTCCTAGAGAGAGAGCAGGTCCTGATTACTTTGTTGATTAACCGTCAGGCGACAAGTTAAAATGTGGTAAAATCCTTAAGGGAGTAACGCTAATGATTTTATCACAGAAGACTAAAGTTCCCATACTTGGGTTAATGCTAAAATTTCTTTCTTATTTCTTTCATCCTTTAGATTGGTTTCTCGGGGTTAAAGTATTTATTGAGAGTCTATTAAATACTTCTAAAGGGAGATTTTTTTAATCAATGCAAACATAAGGGATCTTTCTAATATTGGACTGAAAAAAGGAACGAACGGTCATTTTCATAAGATTATAGGCAACTATTTTAGCAAGAAATCCTTTAAAACGCGTTCTGAGAACTCTTCTTTCTTGCGGCGAGCTACTGGAACACTAGAGCCATCAGCTAGTTCAACGGTCCCTTCTTTGTGGTATTTGGTGATCATAGAAGTGTTGATGAGGTGTGACTTATGGGTGCTAAAGAAACCATAACTTTTGAACATGTCTTTAAATATGCCGACATTATAAGAGCTAACAATGCAACTACCGTCCATTAAATAGATTCTTGTATACTTTTGCCAGCCTTCGCATCGAACAATATTATTGATTTTTACAAAGTCATAAGCACTTGTACCTGGAATGGCAACCTTGGTCTCTTGTTCTCCAATATGATTGAGATTGTGTTGAAGGATATGATAAAGCTCGATTTTTTGTCGATCTTCTATTCTGGAAATTGCTTTTTCTACTGCATTGGTTAAGTCTTCCGTCACGACTGGTTTGAGCAGATAATCCACGGCGCTTACCTTCAATGCATCAAGGACATAGTCATTGAATCCGGTAACGAAAATGACTTCAAAATTGATGGTTTTAAATTGACTTAAAAGATCGAATCCAGATCCTCCAGGCATTGAAATGTCAAGAAAAATAAGTTGAGGATTTAATTCGTTTATTTTTTGAAAACCTTCCTCTGCATTCCCCGCAGTAGCGACCACTTTTATTGCTTTACAGTATTGCTCTAATTTGATTTGTAAAACCTTTCTTAACTTAGGTTCATCATCTATGATTATCGCATTATAAGTCTTCATCTTCAAGGTTTTTTATGGTCAGTGAAATAAGAGTTCCGGGGAATTTTTCATCTTTAGGATTCAGATCTTCTGTATGTATCGTTATATCCATCAGCCCTGATTTTCTTAGTGTCTGAACCTTTTCATTGATGATCGTCATTCCTCTAGATTTATGTCCTTTCCTTTTATTTTTTTGAGCATTGGTTCTGCCTATTCCATTATCTGAAATTTCGCAACAAAGTATTTCGTCTTTTTTGAAAAAGTAAATACTTAAAATTCCTGCTCCGTCTCTTCGTTCATTGAGACCATGATTGATGGCATTTTCTAAAAAAGGTTGAATCATCATAGATGGAAGAAATGTCTCTTCGATGATTAAGTCATTGTTTACTTTGATGGAAACATTGAAAAGATCTTCAAACCTGAGTTTTTCAAGATCAGTATAAATAGTTAGCAACTCAATCTCATCTTTGAGCGATATTACTTTTTCTTTCGAACTATCTAAATACTTCCGCATGAGTCTGGCAAAACGAGTAAGGTAATTATCAGCGGCTTCCACTTCGTTAACCTGTATGTAATATTGGATGGCACCCAAGGCATTGAAAACGAAATGCGGGTTAAGTTGGGCTTGTAAAGCTTTGAGTTCGAGCTTGGCAAACTTACGAGCAATCTCTTGTTTTTCCTGTTCTTTTTTAAGTTTGATTCTGGTTTGGGAAATGATGAATCCTATAATAATGGCGATACCAAGGGCCGCTGCGAAAATTCCAAAAGCCAAAGTTTTATAAAAAGGGGCTGTAGAAATTATATCGATTTTTAAAATTTCAGAGCTATGGGTTCCTTTGACTTCTAAGGTATATTCTCCTTTGGGTAAAAAACGATATCGAACACTTTGGTCTTCTGCGTAAACCCATTCATCATCATAAGGGGTGAGTCGAGTTAATATTTTTTGACGACTTTGTTCTATAAAATCTGTCGAGTAAAAATCAAACTCAATATAAGTCAGTTCATCTGAAATTGAGATTTTTTTGATTTGTTCAAGATTGTTTTTAAGATTAATCAGCGTATCGTTTTTTCCATAATATTTATTGATTCCTGAAAGGCCAATCGATATGTCAGATCGCTGAGGTTTCATGTCTTCCGTTCGGAAAGCATTCGCACCGTTTACCGTTCCGAGATAAATGGTATTGTCAGTTGCTTTATGGAAAGCAAAACGGTTAAATTCCTGATGACTTATTCCATCTTCAATTCCGAAGTCATCAAAGGTTTTATTTTTATAATCAAAATAAGAAAGTCCATCAAAAGTACTGAGCCAGTAATGATCTTCATCGATTGGAATGATTCCGCAAACGTAATCATTGCTCAATCCATTTTTTTGATTAAAACTAAATCGATTTTGTTTTTTGGGATCAAAAATTTGAAACCCACCACCGTAGCTCCCGATCATAAGACTATGATCGGGGCCTTGTTCAATGACAATAATACGATCGTTGTCAAGTGAACTGTTTTCGCTAGTGTATAATAACGCGGAGGTTTGCTTTGTATTGACCTGGATTAATCCCTTGAGTGTACCAATCCAAATTGTTGAATCATTTTGAGCATAACAATATCGCGGCTCAGGAAAAGATAAACCCAAATTGACAAGGGTGAATTTTTCAGATGTAGGATCAAAATAACTCAATCTCCCTTTTCTATCTTTTATAGAATGATGGACTATCCAGATTTTATTGTTGCTATCAATGGCGATATCCCGAATGGTTTCCGAATGCTGAAAAAATGAAAAGTCCTGAGATATAGGATTGTATTTTACTAAAATCCCTTTAGCATTTCCATCGCAGACTTTGAACCAGAATATACCGGATTGGTCTTTGTGAATAGCACCGCCACATTTGAAATCTAAGAGCTTTCCGTTTTTATCTTTAACGGGAATCTCCGATACAGAATCATTCTCTATATCAAGTTTATGGAATTTCTTAATCTCGTTTAAAAAATAAATATCTTGATTTGAGTCCTCATTGATTCCTTTGATGATGTTTCCCCAGTTTCTTTTTTTATCAGATTTTTTGAGATAGTTTTTTATTTTTTTTGGACGAAATTCGATGACTGAAATATTATCAGTCGTTGAACCGAAAATAAGTTTACTGGCATCTTTTGATGGATAAAGGGCAAGTATTTTCGGCCCTAAATGTTCAGAATAATTTTGCCAGATTGATTGCTGAAAAAAATAAACTTCTTTTATGAATTTTGGATAAGCCCCAGCAATAAAAAGTAATTGACCAAAATTGTCTTCCTTGATTTTATCTATTGGATGTTGTAGTGGTGTTTGGAAATTAGAAAATTGATTGCCATTCCATAAGAAAACATTTTCATCAATTCCTTCTAGTCCAAGCCATAAGCGATCCTGACGATCTGCGAGTATAAAGTTAGGGCTTATGTTTTTAGAATCTGGAAAAGAGTCAAAGGCCATTACTTGTTTTTGAAGATCCTCTTTGCAGCTCCAAACCCCGAGGCCTTTTACAGTGGCCCAAAGGGCATTGTTGAAGTGTGCGATTTTTATTTTCCGCTGATCGATATCGGTGCCAAAAGAAAAACGGTGACTGAGGCTAAAATGGTTTTCCTTTAACTGATAAATGTTTAGTTGAGAACCTTCATTGAAAGCAGCATAAATAGTTTTATCTTTTGATAAAATAATATCTGCCAGATACCCCTTGATTTTATTACCTGATTCGTCTGTTGAAATTATTTTTGAAACAAAATTCCCTTTTTTTATTAATTCTACTTGTAATGCTTCTTGTTGAGTAGACAAGACTAGGTCTTGGTTTGGAAGTTCAAAAATTTTAAGAACTTTTTTTGCTTGTAATTGGAAAGGGTTATAAAGCCTTTGATCGTAGCGCAATTTTTTGTTACCATCCCATCTAACCAGACTGTTTTCTTTTGCAATCCAGAGCATTCCATTTTGAGCAACGATGATGTCGTTTACAAAATCAGAAGAAGCTCTCCATGCATCCTTTTGGTCGAAGAGTTGATGTTGGTAAACTTGCGTTTCAGGCATAGAAGATTGTGCCATTAAGAAGGATGTTCCTAATAGTAAAATCCAGTAAACACAGAAAATTTTTAAGAAATGCATCAACTATCCTGATTCTTCGTTTTCTTTTAATTGCTTTGTCTAAGATGCTTTACTTTAATATAGGTCCTTTTTCTAAAAAGAAAGAATATTTCTGAGTATCGGTTGGTTTCTAGGAATTATCGGGAGGGATGAGTAATATGGTTATATCGTCATGTAGTCATATTGCCTTTACCTTTACTTTTAAGTTTAGAAAAAACGGTATTAGGTGTTCGGCATTAGGAGAGCCCAAAAGCCTAATACCTAATACCGTTTTTTCTTAGCCTAGAGTAAATTTAATGACTAATATTATTCTAAACTCTAATTGATATAACCTACGTGACAATACGATCCAATCAATTAGGTAAATCATTCAAGCGGTCTTTTTCGAGGATTGTAATAGAACCGCCATTAACTTCAATAAGTCCTTCTTTTTTGAAATCTGTTAGTGTTCTGATGACAGATTCTTTGGCAGTGCCGACCATAGCTGCAAGATCATCTCGGAGAATAGTGATTGAAGTTTGATCATTAGATTTGTAACCATTATAAAGAGAGACCAAAGCTTCGGCTACTCGTTTGCGAATAGAGTTGTAGGCAAGGCTCAGTAATTGTTCTTCTTTTTCATCAACATTATTAGCGAGCATCTTTACAAATCGAGCAGAAAAATCACGGTTGTTATGAAGTAGTGCAAAGAAGTCACTTTTAGGAATAAAGCTCACTTCAGAGTTTTCAATAGTCATCGCAGATTCCTGATAAGGTGCATCGGTAAGCAAGGCATTATAACCAAGGAATTCGCCAGCGACATAAACCTTAGTGATGTACTCCTTCCCCATTTCATTCGTTCGGAAAGTTTTTATTTTTCCCGTTGCTATGAAATAAAGACGCTTTGGATTATCACCTTCATGAAAGATGAATTCTTTCTTTGAGAATTTTTTAAGTTCTCTGGATTCTGATAATTTATCAAATTCTTCTTGTCCTTTTGCTTCATTGATAAAAGTACTTAATCCTTTATCTGTCCCGTCGAATGCTGAATTAATCCGTTCGCTTTTCTTCAATCGCATTTGAATGGCATCGAGCAATTCTACATCATCAAAAGGTTTGGTGATGTAATCATCTGCACCGAGATTCATCCCTTTTCGGAAGTCTGTTTTTTCTGCTTTAGCCGTTAGAAAAAGAAAAGGAATATTTGTTGTTGCCGGTTTTTTATCTAGGATATGAAGTACGCCAAAGCCATCTAATTCCGGCATCATGACATCACATAAAATCAGGTCAGGTTTTTCAGTTAATGCTTTCTGAACACCAATTTTTCCATTTTCGGCAGTGACTACATTATAGCCATCTAACTCTAAGATTTCTGCAAGATTTTCTCTGACCTCAAGGTTATCTTCAATGACTAGTATTTTTTTCATAAATGTTTTTTTATACAGCTCTTAAAGGAATAAGAATAGTGAATGTTGTTCCTTTTTGTTCTTCACTTTTAAAGGTAATACTACCATTCATTAGTTCCACATATTTTTTCACAATATTTAAACCCAAGCCTGTTCCTTGGATATTTGAAACATTATTGGCTCTAAAAAATCGGCTAAATAAATGTTCTTGATCTACAAGAGGGATTCCAATTCCTTCATCTTTAATCTCGATCTGGATGGTTTGATCGAGAAGTGTGTTAGAAAAATGAATCGTTTGATTATCAGAAGAATATTTGATTGCGTTTGATAAGAGGTTTAAGAATATATTTTTTAAAAGATTTTTATCCAAGGTGATCGTATGATCCTGGTCAATTTCTTTATAAAGAATTTGCTGTCCAGGTTTGAGCATTCCTTCGACTTCTGCTATAACTTCATTACTGAATAAATTTAAATCAAAAGTTGTTGGATTGTTTTTAATAACCCCTTCTTCCAACTTACTTAGAGATAAAAAATCATTGAGGATGTTCGTCAAATTATTTACAGCAGATTTGATTCGATCAACGTGTTTATCTCGTTTGTCTTGTTGTTCTGTTTCGGTATATCGACCAATAAGAGAAGCGGAGGAAAGAATGGTGCTGAGCGGTGTCCGGAATTCGTGGGAGGCCATGGAGACGAAACGGGATTTTAATTCACCGAGTTCTTTTTCTTTATTTAGAGCATGGAGGATTTCTATTTCTGTTTCCCGAAGCGCTTGTTCTACTTTTTTTCTTTGATTGATTTCAAACTCTAGTTTTTTATTAGAGCCTAAAAGTTTATTCACGGTTTGTGAAAGTTCTTCTGTTCGGTCTACTACTTTTTGTTCAAGTTCTCGATTAAGTTCCTGTATTTCGGTTTCTTTCTTTTTATATGAAGTAAGATCGTGAATGATCCCTGTATAAATAATATCTTCTCCGATTCTTACTTCACTGACACCAAGATTGAACGGAAAGGTGGTTCCATCTTTTCGCTTTCCTTCGACTTCTCTACCAATGCCGATTACTTTTGGAACACTAGTCGTTTGATAATTTACAAGATATTGATCATGATCAGCACGATGCGGTTGGGGCATTAACATTTTGATATTATTGCCAATGATCTCCTCTTTTTTGTAGCCAAATAATTTCGAAACAGCAGGATTGGTTTCCTGAACAATACCTCTATTGTTGATAATGATAATTCCATCAATGGCTGTTTCAAAAATCGCGTTGAGCCGATTACGACTTTCCTCTAATTGGATCTCTTTTTCTTTTAATTCGGAAATGTCATGCACGAATCCAGTATAGATTTTCCGATCACCTAAGTTTACCTCACTTACGCTGAGGAAAAATGGAAAGACGCTATTATTCTTTCGTTTGCCTTGAACTTCTCGGCCGATACCAATGATTTTCTTTTTTCTGGTTTCTTGATAATTTCGGAGATAACCATCATGGCTTGAGTGATAAGGTTCTGGCATCAGCATTTTGACGTTCTGGTCTATTACTTCTTTTGGTGTATAGCCAAAAAGCTTTGCTGCAGCTGGATTAATACTTTCAATAATCCCCATTTTATTTATGGTAATGATCCCATCATGAGAATCTTGAAAGATTGCAGTGAGTCTTCTTGATTCATCTGAATTATCGTCGGGAGTGTTGTGCTTACTCAATATTTTGTAATGTTTTTTGTTTGCTGAAAGATACTAAAATCTAGAATAGAATAGATGAAAATTATTGAAAAGGAAGTTCCAAAAAATTAGATTTTATTCAGGAAGCTTGAAGATAAGCTTCAATGAATGATATAAATCACCTGTACAAGATGACTTGAATCAGTATTTGCGATATGGGGAACTCACAATTTTATAGTGTAATTATTTTTAAGAGTTAAAACGGAATAGTGTATCGAAGCATCTGGACAATTTTAATAAAAACAACAAATAAAATGAAAAAAGAAATTATTCGAATAGACAATCTAAGCAGGTACAGTTTTAAAGCTAATTACATTTATGATATGTTATTAAGAGCCGAAGAAGTTTTATCTGTTAGAATCTGTGTTTCTAAAGGGCAAGTAGATGTTTATCACAAAGGAGATGGTAAACGAGAGGATTATGTACAAATTCTAACTAAAAAAGGTTTTCCTGAAAAGGGAACAACAACACGATATCACAAAATTCGAGCTTTTTATAGCTGTATTAAAGGGGCGTTTGTTTAAAAAGTAAACAAAAAA
>CAKZTD010000149.1 GCA_937921595.1 uncultured Saprospiraceae bacterium | reverse complement strand
TTAATAACCTGAGTTATTAAAAGGTAACTGATGATGGGGATCTTTTTTTGAAAAATTTTAAAAGAAATTTATTTTTTAGAAATAAGAAAGGTGATTTGATATTTGCCTTTTACAGGATAATTTGATTTTGGATAAGGAGATAGAGATAGGATTTTTATTTGATATCCAAAAACTTTAAGGGATTCACCACAGTCTCCATTTTTATCAAAGCATAGACCTTTGACTTTAGTTCCTACTACTTTCGATTGATTTTCTTTTTGAATCTGAAGTCTAATTAAGCCTTCTCCTTCCCAAACGCATTGAGTGTTTTTTGGACATCGAGAATCCGTAATTTCTATAAAAGTGATTTTAAGATCTTCATTCTTTAAAGAGATGGTTTTATTAAATTTGATATTCACTTCTTCATTTAGAACATAAATCGTTCTCTTTGTTTTCTGTTGACAAGTACTTAAAAGAAGAGTACTAAGAAATAATAAGATGAATAGATTTTTCATGATAGTAAATTTAAAAAAAACATAAATTAAGCGAGAAGAAAATAATAAAACCGGAGAATGGAAAGCTTGTATTTTTACTGACCCGAAAAGGAAGGCAGAAGTAATATTACTTCTGCCTGTAAAAATATATTTTCTATTCAATATCTCCACAAGGTGGATCTATAAAACATTTTCTAATAGTGACAAAGTGATTATCGCTACCTCCTTGATTTGAGGTAACTTTTATGTTATAAGTTTTTGGAAGATTCACTCCATTTGTATTCACACTTTTAAGAGTCAGTTTGTTATTGCCTTGCCCTCCAATAGTGTACGTCCAGTTAGAAGGAATTTGCGACCAGGTGAATGTTGAACCAGTTAGTCCTTGTGCAGTAAAAGTACGAGGTAACATATTTAGATCAATACAAATGTTGGTTACGCCAATGATTTTTACACAATTTCCTTCGAATGGATTTCCTACTTTGACAGCTGCCCAGGCATTTGTGGTAGCGATTAATTCGGCAGAACAAGGGCCGTACAAATCTTTAGCAGAATTGATTGCTCCAATACGAGCACTCATATAATTGGAACCACTATTTAAATATACAGAAAGGTTTCTATAAGCAATTTTAGCAGCTTTAGTTTTACCAATTCCCTGAACATTTATACCATTGTGTGTACCACCATCAGCAAGTAAAACAAACCATTTGTTCTGAACACCTGAATTAGTGTGAACACCTCCATGATCACTTGAAGAAGAAGTAGAGACCCAGTCTTGTCCTTTGTAGGTGTCAGGTTGATTGAATTGTTGAGGGTTTGAAAGATTACGGATTGTCCATGATGCATCTTCTCCCATTGTCCAATCAAATGAACCTGCACCAGAATAACTTTCTGCCATTGTTCCGAAAATATCTGAAAATGATTCGTTGAGCGCTCCAGATTCTCCTTGGTATTTTAAACCTGCAGTTGCTCTGGTTATACCATGTGTATATTCATGAGCCATAATATCCATGGTCGATAATGGATTGCCAGTGAAATGACCAACAGTAATGGTTTGACCAAATAAATTTTCTGAATAATAAGCATTGCTATTATCCAAATTAGCTTTTACTTTTAATTTTCTTCCATTTCCATCAGTACCATTTCTGCCATGTACGTTTTTAAAATAATCCCAAGATCTACCGATGGTCCAGTGAGCTTGAGTAAATTTACTTTGGTTAGGAAGCCAGATATTATCTTTGTCTTTAATGTTACCAGAACAACAATTGTCTTTGGTCGTAATACCTTTTCCTCTTGTCTTATCATTTAAAATATAATCGTTACGTGGAAATCCTCTTTTCTGAGTTTGGATTTGTCTGTTTCCATAATAGGAAGTCGTAGCAGTTCCAGTCGCATAATTTCCATTTGAATTTTCTACGTCCATCTTATTCGAGTCATGGTTATGACTACAAGTAGAGGAATGCTTGTGAGATTTGAAACATTCAATTGTAGTATTAATAACATTAATCGTTTGACCATCAAGAGCGTTGATGTCAACTTGGAGAACTTGGTTTGGATTTACTAGTTGGATTAAATATCTATAAGCAAGATTATAAATTCTTTCTCCTCTTTCTGATGCTAATGGTGCTGTGATTACCATTGTAGGTTCTGGTAAATAAGTCGCTTTAGAATTTTCTTCCTCTTCTTTCAATTCTGTTTCCCATTCTTCGTTTTCCCATGCAAATGATCGAGAATTTGTAGCTTCTAGAGCTAAAATTAATGCTTGAGATTTTGATATTCGAGGATTGGGTTCTAATTGTAAATTTTCAACAATTTCTCCACTTGCTAAATATTCTTCACAACCTTTTATGTGTACAATATATTCACCACCATCAACAGGAATACCTTTGTATTCTTGTTTATATTTTACATGAGTGAGGCCGAGTTCGTCTGTAATATCGCTGGTTACTACCATTTTGTCATCTCTACCAAGGCCCATTGCTTCCGTGTATTTTGAAAAAAGATCTCCTTCTTCAAGTCTTGTTTCTCCACTAAAGAAAAGCCATCCATTCGGGTCTACTCTTTCGGTAAGTGTTCTTATTTCCAGATTACTTTCTTGAAGCGCTTTGGGGGCTTCCTGTGCCATCGAAACCATTGGTACTATTAATAAAATCAAAGCGTTTAAAAATGCTTTTGCTGTTTGAATATTTTGATACCATACATGATGTTGATAAGAAGGATGATTTAAAAATAAAGTGTTGATTAAAGTTTTCATAACTGTTTACTTTTTTTGAAGATGATTTTAATTCAACTTCGTTGTTAATGAATAAATAAATGCTTTTTAATTTTTTGACTATTGTACTTGTCCAAACATTAAGTCCTTTAGTCGAGATCCCTGAATCTCTGGAAGATTATAAGTGTTACTAAATTTTTCGATGGTACTTTTTATATCGAATTTTAATTCAGTAAACTGCCTCGGAATAACTTCCTGACAAGTATTTTCATTTTCGTAGGTGGATACGATGTTGTCAAATTTTTGATAGTATTGAATTCCTCTATTGGTAAAATCACTATACTTGATGATAAAGTCTGAAACTCTACGGGTTGCGAATTCTAGGTTTACCTGATTTTTGTTTGGTGTAGGTAACATCATCATTTGTTCTCCTTGTGTAACCTCTTTCATAGTCGATATGAAAGTGTTTAGTTTTTCATACAAGCTTTCCCAATCATCTTCCTGCCTACAGGTTTCAAGAGGGACCATATAGCCAATGACTTTTGTGTATTCTGTAAATAGATTTTCACATTCTGATTTGAGATTTTCGTTTGCCTTTTTCAGAAATTCAACTTCATGCCGAATCGTATTAAGGTCTGCATTCATTCGAACTGTGAAGTCGAGGATACAAGCAATTTCATCAAAGTCTTTTTGTCTTTGATCTCTGTTTCCATTACTTAAAAAAGTAGAAACCAAAGTAAAGGTGGCAGACATAAAAGGGTTAGACTGGAGAAGCGAAGGCATGTCTAAGGCGTATCGCTTTTGGCGTTTTTGACTTAAGACTTCTTTGGCTCTTTTAAATTCAGGGTAAGCGTTCGGATTCGATAACATGGCAACGTTTTGATAAACCTGCATACCTGTGAAATGATGTTCAAGCCCAAGGATCTTTTCATAAAGTAACTTAATAAGATCAATGCCTTTCTTGTATCTGATTTCGAGCGTTGTAACTTCATAGTATCTTTTACTGATGGATAATTTATTTTCCAAATCAAACTTTCGATCAAGAGTCTTCCGGAATTTCTTTCTACTCTTTCCTGATTGTCGGATCAGCAAGTTGTTAACTTCTTTGATTTCTAAAACTAATTGGCGATAAGTATTAGCATATTCATACTGCGCTGTTGTCATTTCGAATTCGAAGTCAATGCAAAAATTATCAATTGGATTCCCGTTAGAGACTCGTTCAGCTTTTGCTAATAGAGATAAAAAAAGTATTAGAAAACTCAGGCTATATATTTTAATGTTAGTTTTCATAAATCATAGTTTTAAAATTAAATTGTTGTAAAAGGGGAAACGGTTTGGAAATTAATAACAAGCAATAATTTCTGTCATCCATCCTGATTTGTCACCCATGTCATGTTCGAAAACGAGCAGGCTAACAGTGTGTAATTGAAGTTGGGTGAAAACACCTTTGTACTTGCAAATGATTTTTGATTTGAGTTGATTGCCGGCACCGTATACACTACTGCCTAGAATTACTTTTCGTTTGGTATCGACAATAGTAACCGTAGTTAGTTTTGTACGACCGTCTTCTTTTCTTATACTCAAAGTTCCGTTACCTAAATCTGTAATTTTAGCACCTTTGTCTTTTGCAATTTTGATGAACCCATCTGTGCTTGCAGGTAGCTGATTAGAGGAAAGTTTTAAGGCTTTTACAACTTCCTCTAGTCCAGAGATTTCAACGGAGACATTTTGTTCTTCGTTGGATTCATTGGCTAGGAAATTCCATTTACAACCTCCTTGAGATCTAATACAAATGTCTACCATCCCTTTGGTTAGTTGTTTGATGTTAGTACTTTTGGTATTTGAAATTTCTTTTGAAAATGCGGTTCCATCAACCATTTTTCTTTGAAAGCCAAAGCGTACTTTGTTTTGCACACTAACCTCACATTTTTCTTGTTCGAAAGGAGGGTCAGCTGTGTTTGTTATGGTAAAACTGTTTAGAGAGAACATAAATAATACGGCAGTAATCTGTAGAATGAAATTCGGTTTCATGATTTTAAAATTTTAAATGAAGAAATTATATTGGCTTAAAAACAGATGGATAGTTCCGTTCTTTATTCAAGCATTTATTCAGATTAATGAAAAGTAATTAAGTGATTAAATCAGATAAGTTTATCTCGTTCTTTTATCAACCAAAAAAAACGAAAATGAAAAAATCACTTAATTACTTGATATATTATTTACATTAATCACAAGCGACACTAGTTGTAGTATCAAGCTTTTTACTATTACTGATAAAATATTTTGCACCCCATTCATCTCCTTTTTTAGTTTTATTCTTTTTGGAGGTATCTTTTTTGAGTACAAGTTTCTTTGCATTTGGCTCTACCTCAGTAGCAGCAACGTTATAAGGGTTTTTGCAACCGCAGCCAGCAGCTGATTCTGTAAAGACATATCCGTAAGTGGTTACTTTTAAATGTCCTTTATCTCTTTTCCATCTATTTCCATTGTGTTTGTAGTTTATCATTTTTACATATACTTTATTAAATCCCCCGAGTAAATGTTTCGTTTTTTGAATCCATGAGAACTTTTTATTGGATCCATAGAATTGTTCCCCAGAAGATTTTGCACTACGTTCACAACAAGAATGAGAAGTAATATTGACAGGTTCTGTTTTTGTATCTGTACATCCATTATCTAAAGTGACAGTTAAACTTACCAAGACATTGTCAAGGTCACATTGATAAGTATTACATGGGTTTTGATCGTTACTAGGTGTACTTCCATCGCCAAAAGTCCATGTATAACTGATTATGTTTCCATAATAATTTCCTCCAACTGGAGTAAAGCAAACTTCTCCTGGATTGCCTGTTTCATTCCAAAGAAATAAGGCTGCGCCTTGGCAAAAAGGAGTTGTATCTTGAACTTGTTCTTCTTGGACTTTTATGACTTGACATAATTTATCTGTACAGTAAGTGGAATCTTTTTTTAGCATCTCAACGATTACACATACTGCGTAATCTCCAGATTTTGAGTAAGTGTGGGAAGGGTTCATTTCTTCTGAGGAAGAACCGTCACCAAATGTCCAATGATATTTAATAGTGGCTCCTGGGTGAGAGAGTGCTGTCGGTTTACCTGTGAATGTAAAACTATGCTCGAGCCCTATGGTCGCTCCATTTACTCCGAAGCTAGCAGAGCAGTCATCATCAGCACTTGGGTCTTCAATTATAATTACATTTGTAAGTAAGTATGGGTTTTTTCCTTCTTTTAAAAGACCTATTGTTCGCATATCGCCGTCTGTGACTTGGTATACTGAACCGGTATTTTTAGGAAAGAAAAAGATTGAGTTGCCCATTTTAATGAGTCGATCTTTATTGATTAATGCAGAATATTCACTATCAATAGTCAAATCATCAGCTATGAAGTTTTTAGGGTCACCACCTCTGCTTAAAAAGGTTTCTTCTTTTAATAATTGATCTTTTCTTAATGAAGTATATCCAGGGAATTGCTGCTCGAATACATTTAAGACTGGATCATCTTCAAATTCTGGGATATCAAAATTTGATTCATCACGTAAGTCTAATCTAGTTTTTTCTTCTAAATCCCTATACACAGCATTAAATGCTTCTTGATTTTGGAAAACTAATATCCCATTTGATACTTGAATATTATTATACTTTAAATCTTCTGCACCTATAAATCCGTCTCTGGATTTTTGAGCAATTACATTTTGATAGCTTAATAAAGAAATGATGAACATTAAGCATAAGTATCCAAAATACTTTGAGGATTTTACTTTTAACATTAAAATATTCGTTTTCATAATTTTAAATTTTTTGATAATTAATTAATTTGATACCATCCAATACTTACTTTTAAGCATTAGAATAGTGCTTGGCGATGAGCCAATCCGATAGTGGAAGAATTGATTTTAGTTTGATAAATATTGCTTTGTATATCGAATTATTGTTTGCTAATATTCGACAACATAGAGTAAATGTTACATAGCTTTTTTGTTGTTTCTGTAATAAAACTAGGTCAAAATATCACTTCATAATAATTGTCTGTTTCCTTAATAGGGTAGACTCCTTGTCGTATGACAGTAGTGCATTGTCCAAGTG
>CAKZTD010000148.1 GCA_937921595.1 uncultured Saprospiraceae bacterium | reverse complement strand
AGTCCTTCATATTGTTTGGTTTTATATTTTAGTTCTTCTGCCTCGATCAATATATTTTTAGCTATCTGAGCAATTGATTCTCCAAAGTCTGTCAACTTAATCTTCTTTCCTACTCTTTCAATTAAAGGAATGTCGAACTGCTTTTGAAAATTCTTTAATTGAATAGAAAGTGCTGGCTGAGTCATATACATTTCTTCAGCGGCTTTTGTGATATTCTGATGTCGAATTACTTCTAAGAAAATTTTTAATTGATGAAAAGTAAAATTCATGATATTGGAATTTTAGTTAAGAATTTGAATCGTCCATTAGATGAATTATCGACAAACGGAAACCATACACCTTAAGTACAAATACATTCAACAAGATATAAATAAATTTACTACTATAAAAATATTTTATGACAACCATAAAAATTATATAATACAATATATAGAACAAAAAGTCCATATTTGTATTAAGAGATTAATAATTTCGCTTTTGAACTTTGTAAGTATAAACTTAATACCATGAAAAATTCAATTAAAAAAGATTCTTCGGAGTCTCTACTCATTCGGATTATAAAAAGAATTTTTAAAGTGAAATACTCTAATAGTATAAAGAGCACCTTCAAAAAAAATAAAGAGAGCAGGATAAAGAGAAACGAGCTAGATTATTATAATTACATCTATTTCAGCGATTCACTTTCCTGATTTTTATACAGAACTATAAATAAATCGCTTACTTATTATAGACCCACTTCTTAACATCTTTTAAAACCATTCGCAATGAAAAATAAAAAAAATATATCCAGTATAATTAAATTCATAGGAAGTAAAATTAAATCTAAAAAATTCGATAGAAAATATAACCCACTAAAAGACCACCAACCAAGTTGGATGTATAGGAATGAATAATTTATTTCTTTAGTGTTTTTTTTGTTGTCAGCTTACTCGACTTCATTTACACTAGTAATTAGTAATACCAGTTTTGATTTCAATTCAAGTGCTTCTGCACTTATTGTAATACATATGAATAAATGAAGGTCTGGCAACCATATTGTTGTCAGATTTTCATTTTATGTATTCCTCAATTTTCGCAATTCGAAGACATTACATTATTAACAATTAGCCATAACCAAAGGAAGGTTAAAAGCTAGTCCTCCTTCGGAAGTTTCCTTGTACTTACCATTCATATCTTGAGCGGTATCCCACATAGTTTTGATCACGGTATCAAGGTTTACTATTGCAGTACTTGGATCACCAGTCAGCGCCAAATTACTAGCCGTTATGGCTTTCATTGCGCCCATTGCATTTCTTTCGATGCAAGGGATTTGTACTAAGCCACCAATAGGGTCACAAGTTAAACCAAGGTGATGTTCCATAGCAATCTCTGCAGCCATCATTACCTGTTCTGGTGTCCCCCCAAGAACTTCTGTCAATCCAGCCGCCGCCATTGCAGATGACACACCTATTTCGGCTTGACATCCACCTACTGCAGCAGAAATTGTAGCGTTCTTTTTAAACAAGCAACCAATCTCACCGGCCGTCAACACATACCTTCGTCCCATCTCCAATCCTTCGTAATCACAAAAGAAAAAGAAGTAAAGCATTACGGCAGGAATCACTCCTGCAGCGCCATTGGTTGGAGAGGTCACCACCCTACTGAGTGATGCATTTTCTTCATTTACCGCCAATGCAAAACAGCTTATCCATTTGTTAATAGAATTAAAATCACGTGGCGATGTTTTCACGGCATCTATCCATTCATTTAAAGTATTGTACTCAGCATTATTCGTTAGCTTTTTGCTCAACGCACTAGCCCTTCTTTTGACATTTAGTCCTCCAGGCAATATACCTTCTGTCGTACATCCACGGTATACGCAATCGAGCATAGTAGATAGAAGATCATCTATTTTATCATGGATCATCTCCGCATCACCAAAGTACATTTCGTTCAGGATCACTACATCCGATACGGAGCCTTTGATTTTATTACAGTGATTTTGAAGATCCTTCCCAGAATTTATAGGATAAGGTAATTGTATTCCACCATTACTACTGTTCATCTCTTCTAACTCTCTTTCAATGAATCCTCCGCCTACAGAAGCATACAATTCTTCTATTACTAACTTACCTTGAAAATATGCCTTGTAAATCAATGTATTAGGGTGCCTCTTATGAGTCGTCTTTTCGAATATAACATCTTGCTTGGGTATGAATATGATTTCTTTTCCATTAATAACAAGCAGGCTCTGATCTTCTATACTTTTCTCTATTGGCGAAATTTCGTTAGGATCAATAGTGACTGGATCGTAACCCGCCAAACCCAACATTACGGCTATATCAGTTGCATGTCCTTTTCCAGTTTTGGATAATGAGCCATACAAGTGTATTTGTATTTTATCAAAATCGAGACGTATAAGCTTCTCAGCAAAATCTTGAGATGCTTTCCACGGACCTAAAGTATGTGAACTTGATGGCCCAACACCTATTTTAAATATATCAAAGATACTTATCGATTCCATAATGCGCTATTTTCAAATCACAAGATGACATTTCAATCTTACTATAGAAAAGAAGTACACCAAAAATTACTCTTAAATAAATTCAAACCCTTGTAAGACGACATCTGAACTTATAAAACCTTCTTTAACAGGCTCATCTTTTGCCAAATCGGTACTTAGGTACTTCTTACTGCAATCACAGAATATGGTAACTACATTTGCCTTAATTCCTAAAGATTGCTTAGCCTTGATAGATCCTATAAAGTTAGCTCCTGATGATATCCCTACGCCTAAGCCCAAGTCTTTTGCTATTTTCTGAGCCATGATGATAGAGTCTCCATCATCTACACTTATTATATTGTCCAATTGATCCAATTCTACTATATCTGGTATGAAATCATCAGAAATCCCTTGTATCCTATGACTACCAGACTTATATCCTTTGGTAAGGATTGGAGAATTTGAAGGCTCTAATGGATGCACCTTGATGGATGTATCTTGTTCTTTGAGGTATTGTGCTACGCCCATGATTGTTCCTCCTGTACCCACTCCAGCCACAAATGCATCGAGTCTTTGATTTAAGCTCCTCAATTGATTGTAAATCTCAGGCCCAGTAGTTTCGTAATGTGCTTCCACATTGAGTGTATTATCAAATTGTGCAGGAAGAAAGACATTTTTATTTTCTGCTTTGAGTTTCTTGGTTAATTCTATACACTTCAAAAACCCACCATCTGCTTTACTAATCAAGTTAATCTTAGCTCCGTAACTTTTAATAAGTGCAATCCTTTCTTTACTCATCCAATCTGGCATATATATAGTAACTGGATGACCGTACATAGCACCAAT
>CAKZTD010000147.1 GCA_937921595.1 uncultured Saprospiraceae bacterium | reverse complement strand
ACATTTTTCTGATAATCCTGAGGAGAGCGAATAGATTGGAAATTGTGCTTTTTTCCCCATTCTGTGTAACGCGCATTCTCAATCAGATCATTAAAAACCTGAAGCTGAGCTTCATGCGGGTTTTCGATGATGTGCTCAATCTCTTTGTACCTTTTTTTATAGTACCAATTGAATGCGCTATTTACGATGGATCTCATAGGTTGTTTAGAGTATTCGTTTTCTAAAAATAACAAAAAATGCCGTTTAAAGGTAGCATTTCTATTAGTTTAAGTTTGTTTAGGCTGAGAGTGTGCAATTCTCAACCACAAAAATATGCACTAAAACGGGTATTTTAAACTTTATTATACGAATTCAGTGTTAAATTTTTATTTGTTTTAGTGATTGCTAAATTTAAGAAGCGAATAAGTGATCAATAAAGTAGTGAAATAGGGTTCTAATTAACTTGTCCCCTGTTTGCTTACTAGCTTATTTTATTGGATAATTTGCTTCAATTCATCCACTAGAAATTGTCCCGTATAACTTTTTTTATTCTTCGCTACCTTCTCGGGCGTTCCCTGTGCAACCACAGTTCCACCTCTGTGACCACCTTCTGGGCCCATATCGATAATGTAATCGGCAACTTTGATCACGTCCATATTATGTTCGATGATCAAAACGGTATTCCCTTTTTCGACTAACTTGTAGATCACGTTTAGAAATTGCTGAATATCTTCAAAATGCAATCCGGTTGTTGGTTCATCCAGAATATACATGGTATTCCCAGTATCTCTTTTAGAAAGTTCTTCTGAAAGTTTTACCCGTTGAGCTTCTCCACCGGAGAGTGTAGTGGCTTGTTGGCCTAATGTAATATAACCCAAACCTACATCTCTGAGGGTTTTTGTTTTTCTATGAATATTCGGAATTTTATCAAAAAAGTCAACCGCTTCTTCGACAGTCATGTTGAGTACATCGTTGATAGATTTTCCTTTAAAAAGGACTTCTAGTGTTTCACGATTATAACGACGGCCCATACAGTTTTCACAATCGACAGCTACGTCGGGTAAGAAGTTCATTTCGATGATTCTTCTTCCGGCACCTTCGCAAACATCGCATCTTCCTCCTTTTACATTGAATGAAAAACGGCCTGGTTTATAACCTCGAATTTTTGATTCCGGAAGCTCTGAAAATATTTTTCTGATGTCAGTAAAAAGGCCAGTGTATGTTGCCGGATTTGAACGAGGGGTTCGTCCAATTGGTGACTGATCAATCTCGATGACTTTGTCCACATGTTCTATTCCTTTGAGAGAACCATAAGTCAAAGGTTTTTGACGACTTTTATAAAAATGCTGTCTAAGAATTGGGTATAAAGTATCATTGATTAAAGTAGATTTTCCACTTCCTGAAACGCCGGTTACACAGCATAAAATACCAAGAGGAATTTTGATGTCTACCTTCTTAAGATTGTTGCCAATAGCTCCTTTTAATTCTAAAAAATTACCATTCCCTTTTCTACGTGTTTTAGGGATTTCGATCATCTTCTTGTTTTGTAAAAAGAGCGAAGTGATGGTTTTCTTTTTTAAAAAATCTTTTGGAACACCTTCTCCAACTAACTCGCCTCCAAGCTTTCCAGCACCTGGTCCTAAATCCAGTAAATAATCAGAAGCCATCATGATGTCTTTGTCGTGTTCGACAACTATAACGGTGTTACCAATTTCCGCCAAATCTTTTAAAGCTTCGATTAGTCGCTGATTATCTCTTTGATGTAAACCAATACTTGGCTCATCTAGGATGTAGGTGATTCCAGTTAATTGAGATCCGATCTGAGTCGCTAGTCGGATGCGTTGTGCTTCACCACCAGATAGTGTTCTGGCAGGTCGATCCAATGTCAAATAATCTAAACCAACATGCAGTAAGAATCCAATACGTAATCGGATTTCTTTTAAAATATCTTTAGCAATCGCAGCCTGTCTTTCTTTGAGGTGTTTGTCTAGATTGTTCATCCAATCCCCAAGATCCCCGATGTCCATTAAGGCTAATTCTGATATATTTTTCCCGCCAAGTTTGAAATGCAGCGATTCCTTTTTTAATCTAAGCCCATTACAAGTATCGCAAGTGTCAATGGACATGAATTCTTCTGACCATTTTCGAATTTTATCAGAGCTAGATTCTCGATACCATCGTTGAAGCATGTTGTAAATTCCCTCGTGAGCAAGGTCATAAACATAGTCGTTCTTGGTGTTTATTTTTACTTGGTACGTTTCATCACCACCATGAATAATCGCTTCGAATGCTTTTTTTGGAATATCTTTTATTGGTGTCGAAAAAGAGAATTTATGTTTTTTAGCAATCGCACGTAATTGCTTAAAAGTCATATTGTCTCGAACTTCGCCAAATGGTACAATTCCAATATCATTGATGCTTTTGGTGTCGTCAGGGATTACTTTTCCCATGTCAACTTTAGGCACCTTTCCAAGACCTTTACATTCAGAGCAAGCGCCATAAGGAGAGTTGAAAGAGAAAGCATTTGGTGATGGCTCTTCGTAAGACAGTCCAGTCTCCGCATCCATCAAGTGTTTGGAATAAGGAAAGACTTCTCCGCTGTCATGAAGCATGATCATGATGAGTCCGTTACCTGAGCGAAGGGCCGTTTGCAAGGAAGCGGTTAGTCGTAATTTTCGATCTTTCGCAACCGTCATTCGGTCAACCACAACTTCGATATCGTGTGTTTTATATCGATCAACTTGCATACCCGGTTTGAGGTCCAAGATTTTTTCATCAACACGAACTTTAGTGTAACCTTGTTTTCGAATTTGATCGAAGAGCTCTCTATAATGTCCTTTACGTGCCCGAACTAAAGGAGCCAGTAAAAGAATCTTTTTACTTTTAAAATTTTTAAAAATGTGATCGATCATCTGTTCCTCATTGTATCGAACCATTTTTTTGCCGGTTGCATGAGAATAAGCTTCTCCAACCCGAGCGTATAAAAGCCGCATAAAATCGTAGACCTCAGTGATCGTACCAACTGTTGATCGAGGGTTTCTACCTGTTGTCTTTTGCTCGATACTGATAACTGGGCTTAGGCCGGTGATTTTTTCAACATCAGGGCGTTCCATTTCTCCAATAAACTGTCGAGCATAAGCGCTAAATGTTTCCATGTACCGCCGTTGACCTTCTGCATAGATCGTATCAAAAGCCAGAGAAGATTTTCCACTTCCACTGATTCCAGTGATCACGACCATTTTATTTCGGGGAATGGTGACGTCGACATTTTTTAGATTATGAACCCGTGCTCCGATGACTTGGATATAATCGTTGTTGAAATTACCGTTACTTTCTGCTTTCTTACTTTTTCTCTTAGCCATGTGTATATAAAGGACTCAGTAAATAATAACCTTCCAATTTGATGCTGATTTTTTGTCGCCTGCCGTCGTTATAGAATCCTTGTAATAAGGGACATTACTACGGATTATCAATCTACGCAGACAACAAAACCTCTAGCCTGAAATCAGCATCTTATTATTTGCTGACTCCTAAAGAAGTGAATTTTTAAAGGACTCCAAAAATAAGGAAACTATGTGTCCTAACCTAGGAATAAAAATAACTCTTTTGGATTGAGTAGTAATAGGAGCCAAAGTTAAGCAAAGACTCCACGCTATCAAGGCCTTGTCGTCAATGAAGGAAATCCCAAATTCGTACAGATGATAAGTTGGCAGCAATAAAACAAATTTATTACCTGGTGAAATATTTTCCTTAATACAATACTTTACATAGATTTATGAATTGAGCTAATTAATTACAAATGAAAGAGCAGCTAATAAAATTAAAACATAATGAAGATGGGCACATAGCCCTTTGGAAGTTCTATTCAGAAAAATGTAGCGATAATAGAAATATACTACTCACTCACGGAACATTTTCTAATCGAAAAGTATTAAGAGGAATTACGGAATATTTTGTTAATAATGACTTTAACTGTTGGGTTTTTGAATGGAGAAACCATGGTGGTAGTTCAAAATCAAATGAGAAATTTGATTTTGAAAGTATTGGTCATAAAGACTTTCAAATTGTTTTCAACTTTTTATTTGAAGAATGTAAATTAGAGAAAATTGATTGCATAACTCATAGTGGTGGAGGAATTTGCCTTACAATAGCATTGATTACCCAATCTGAATATCAAAAGAAAATAAACAGTGTGTCTATGTTTGCTTGTCAAGCATTTGGAGCTGCTTACTCGAAAAAGAATTTAGCGCAAATTTTTATTGGAAAGTATATAAGTAAATTTATTGGACAAGTTCCAGCACAAAAAATTGGAGGAGAAGAAAATGAAACCTATTACTTAATGAAACAATGGTTTAATTGGAATTTAAAAGGAGAGTTTAAAGGGAAATCAGGAATTGACTATAAAGAGAAAATGAAAACTATCAAAATACCAATATTGTCTATTTATGGTGCTGGAGATAAATTAATAGCGCCACCTATTGGATGTAAAAGGTATTTATCTGCATTTGAGAATACTTCAAATAAATCTTTACTTTGTTCAATAGCAGAAGGTTTTTTAGAAAACTACAATCATAGTAGAATCCTACATTCAAGAAATGCAAAAAATGAAATTTATCCATTTGTTTTGGATTGGATAAACAAAAACAATACAGCTGCCAATAAAGTGCAAAACGATATCTAAATTAAAGTATGAGTAGGTTGTGGGAGGGAAGAGAAAGGATGAATAGATCCATAGGAAATTAAAATTCAAATCCTACGAACTATTAATGTTGAGGTTTATGCAAGGTGTATGAATGTTAGGTTTTTTTACTCTAAGGCATGAAAAAACGGTATTAGATATTCGGACTCTTCTAATGCCGAGCATCTAATACCGTTTACACTCAAGTTAAAATTATTGTATTTTCAACTTTTTTAGGAATATTTAGAGTGTATGAATGTTGATTTTTAATAAATCAATTGTTTATCAATTCTAAATTTTATTTCCGCATTTTTGCCACCTGTTGAAAAACCGTGAATAGAAAAGTCCTTTCCTTCATCTGGGATTTCTGAAAGCTCAATTTTTTTTAAATTATCCCCTATCGGGATACTATAATCTGGCCACCAACCTCGTTCAGATAAATTTCCTTTGACTGTGAAATATCCTTTTGCTCCTTCTTTTAGTTTTATTGAATAATCTTCCATAATAGGAGTGTCACCATTCTTTAAAACTTCTACTGCATCATGTTCTGGTTTCATCCACATGCTCTGTCCTAAAATATTATCTCCAATAAAATCACAACTGATATCACCATAATAATGGAATGTTTCAGAGCCGGGATTATGAATTGAGCTAATGGTAACGGTATACTTATATTCAATAGGTTTTGGCTCCGTGAAAAACTTACCATCTGGCTGACTTGGAGGTAAGCCATTATCAATTGCGTATTGTTCCGTCACCATTTTTAAAATTTTCATCTTCTTTTTAATGTCTGGATCATTGGGGAAAAATATTTTAGTAAGCAATTGATACGTTTCTAAAAGTTCTACTTCTATGACTGCCGGACTTTTCTCGAGTCCCGCATCCCAAGTTTCAAATTTTGTTGAAGCTGCGGCACCTTGTGCGTATACCTTGGATTTGAGTGTTCCAGAATTGAGTCCGGTTTTAGTTTTAGTTTTATAATTAAATTCAGCGTTTGTACCCAGAGTTGCTGGACCGACTGCAGCCTGAATAGAAGCTTTAAATCCCTGTTCATTTTCCCGGGAATTTTCATATTCTTTTTTAGTAATAATTGTAGAACTGACATACTTGCCTCCAAAGATTGCTTTTTTTACGAAGTGGGTTCCAAAGTTATCTATAATTTCCTGGTACTGATCTCGAATGCGTTCAATGTTCGAGGGCAAGGGTTTACCTTTTTTCATGTTTGCAAAAGACCTGTTCGGAATACTAGAAGGGACTTCGAGTTTATCTACCAATGCTCTGAAATCCAGATTTAATTTTTGCCTTGCCTTTCCAAAATCTGTCTGTCTCCAAAATAATTTTAAATCGACATTGAAAAGTTTACGAGTAACATGCCTGGTTAAGTATATTTCTTTAGACCCTACTTTAGTATTATTCATGTTTTTAAAACTTGTACTCAAACTACCTTGAATAGGCCCGAATCCACCACCTGCTCCTACACTACCACCGTATTGTGTGGTAAAGTCTGAATACTTTTCAACCCATCTATCTTCATTTTCATCACTCCCTCCACCCATTGTTGTATAATCAGAACCTATGGGAAGGGCTTTATCCATTGTCGGGCCACCAATTTTTTCGGAAGTGGTCAAGTCAATCGGTGGTGTTTTAGTGTCAGATTTTCCAATGTCCAATGGATCAATGGTAAGGATGTCGATGCCTTTGCCAAGCCAGTCACTTGCGGGTAATTGTTTGATTGCGTCTGCAGAACCCCATGATAAATCCATCAAGTCGCTTAAAAAATCTGTATAATCATCTCTCCATTCATCAGTAGGTTCATCTTTTTTTTCATGTCCACCTTTTGAAGTAGATACCTCAGAGTCAGAGTCGGTAGATGATTTAGTATTCATAACTACACTGCCATCATCATAACCAACATATTTTATTCCTATTGAAGTCAGGAAGTTTTTGCTATGTATTGCAAAGCCAAAAAAAGAAGTCCTTTTTGGGATGTTCACCGTAAATGATCTGCGGCCACGAGTCGAACCAAAAACTTTTGATTGCCCTTTTGTCGTTTCAAACTGGAGGGTATGAATAAATCGACCATCCGGGCCGATATGAGTGCCATTAATCCCGATCAAACATTCGTCGGGGGAGAGTTTAAAGGAAGAAGTTGCTCCTTTTTTATTACCTAAAATAGGCAACTCGATACGTTCTCCGTCTGGAGTTTCCAATACCGTTTGAATGCCATTGATCACCCACTTTCCCCAGACCCTGATTTCTGCTAGCCGTGCACCTTGAGGTGTTTCATCAATCATCTCATTTCCCTCTGCTCCATTTTTCATATAGATGACATCAGCAAAAAGATCGGCATCAGAATTTCCCGGAGGATTTCCGGTCAGACACCAGTTGTCGGTATTTGATCTTTTGGGTTCTGGAGTATCAATTCTTGATGTAGAACTGATATCCTCAGAAGGTGGGCCATCATCAATGTCATCAATTAATTCTCCGGGTGGGAGATCTGGAGCGATGCTAAAAGGTTGGCCTTCAAACTTGTCTTGAAGCACATTAAATACCATGCACTCATTAGTATTAAAGAAATAGAGATTTCCATCTTCGGGGTTGACAATAGTCTGAGGTCCGTCACTCCAATTGCCTGTCCATTCATTCCAATCAGACATGAATTTTGGTTCTGTAAATGTTTTTTGTTTTTTATCGTAAACTACATATTGTCCCCCAGCGAAGAACATCATTTGCTTGTTTAGGCTCACTGCTGCATCGAGACGTCCGCTCCAGTTGGAGGGTAGTCCAGGAAATTTTTTAGCTGGTGAAAGTGTTGCTTGGTTGATGTCAAGACTTACGTAATTTTGGCCATTGAACAAAAGTACAGTGGAGGTATTCCATAAAACTGCGGCGGTTATTTCATTCCAGTCTGAGGGAAATTCTCCGAAATTGCTTAGGTTTCCTGTCGTTTGTTCTGCTCCATTAATTGGATAAAATAACAGATCTGTTCCACTAATAAAGAGAACCCTTTCTAAATCCTGAAGATAAACTCCAGCGCTAAGGTTGCCTGCTGTATTTGCATCAATATTCCAATCCATTTGTGCTATGGAATATTGCTGAAAAGAGAGTATGAAAAGCATGCTGAAAAGCATGTTTCGACTATAAAAATATGTTGAAAATAAATTGAAGGTTTTCATATTTATGATATGGTTTTAAAGGTTTTTTTAGTGCTTAGTCAGGCTTTGACTTCCCGTCAAACCTTGAATTTCTCCGAGTCAAACTTAAGAGATGACAGAAAGTCATCGCTTAGGCAGCTTAAAGTTGACAACATTAGACGGAATTTATCCCTTAAGCTGAAAAGAACTAATGCCCTTTCCGTCTTCGTTGTTTGTTTCCTGCTTTTTTAATATTTTTTTCTCCCTTTTTGATCGTAGCTTGATTCTCCTTAGTCCGATCTTTGATGGTTTTGTTTTGTTGTTTATTTAGAGTCGTAGATTCTTTCGATTGCTTTTTGGTCAAGTCTGTAATTTTTTTCCCTTGTTCTTTACTCAGTTTGTTGTTTTGCTTATCAATTTTTTTGTCTAGAGCGGCAATTTGCTTTGCGTGTTTTTTTTCTAATTTTGGGGTTTGCTTTTCTAGTAATTTTATAGATTTAGGATTTACTTTTGAATACCCTCCTTCTGCAGATT
>CAKZTD010000146.1 GCA_937921595.1 uncultured Saprospiraceae bacterium | reverse complement strand
CGTGACCGTTACTGTTGAGTCGCAACCAAAGCCAGTTACAAAATCAAAAGTCTGAGTATCTCCAATATTTAAATCTACACCATTGAAGTCTATGACTTCTCCCGGACAAGCATATAAGGTCAAAGAATCCACAAAATCCGGGCAGGTAAATTGGATTAAAAATTCAACCGCTTCCTCATCATCACAACCGACCAAAGAAGCTGGCGCCTGACTAATGATTGCAGTCATCCCTTCTGGTAAATTCAATTCGTCCACGAGTAAATCATAATCCGTAGATAAAATATTTGAAAAAGAAATCGACCCAATTTGGTTGGAAACGAGGGTGTCAATATTGACTCCTGCTTCTTGCAAAATAATTCCAATTCCAGACATCAGCGTATCAACTGCATCAATAATTCCATTATTATTTAAATCAAAATAAACCGTTCCTTGTACCGAACCAAAACCATCATAAAGATCTAAAGTCAAAATATCAGAAATGGTTATACAACCATCAAAATTGACCATCTCCACATAATATTCTCCACTCTCTGTTGCTACAAAATTTGGATCGTTTCCATCAGGTGGAGGAATCGGCGAACCATCTAAATACCATTGAAAAGAAGCAACTCCTAAGATCGGAGGCAAACACATGGTATCTGGATTACAACGAGCATGACAACCCGATGGAATCAAATCTACGTTTGGTCCCGCAATTATTTCTAAAGTATTACTTTCTCCTTCACAACCAAATTGATTAATCGCTCTCACAAAATAGGTTCCAGCATAAAAAGTATTAATCGAAGTTCCGATTTCTCCTGTATTCCAAATATAAACATAGGTCGGATCAGGATTAAAAACACTAATCGTTGTAGGTGTGTTTTCACAAACCGGCATTGAGGGTACAGATTGAATAATTATATTTTCAGGTACCGGGTGAACCGTGATGATAAAAGGTCCCATGGTATTCGTACAACCTGTCGTCACATCAGTCACTTCCACTTCGATCACATGAATTCCAATAGACAATAAATTATCTTTTTCATCCGTATAAGACACCTCCGTTCCGACTTCTCCATCCGGCCACTCATAAGTGTAATCCGGATTATCTGTGATTTCTAAAAATACATTATCACCAAAACAAGTTTCATAACTATTATAAAAATAATCTGTCGGTTGATCATACTCATTGTATTCAACCGCCGTGATTTCAGCTTGCGGAAGTGGGATCAAATCAATCACAATCGAAGGTGGAGAATAACCACAACCCAAGACATCATAGATCGTAACATCATAAGATCCAGCATCTAAAACCGTAATCGATTGTGTCACTTCAGCCGTTGACCATTCGTATGCATCTGCTATCGGTGCTACCAGAATAACGCTATCACCGGCACAAACTTCCGTTCCCGGATTTGCTGTAATAATTCCAGCTAAACCATTTGGTTCAATCGTGATTTGCTCCGTTACACTTTCTATACAACCATAAATATTTTCTACAGTAAGCGTCACAGTGTAAACACCAGGATCAGCATACACATGATAGGTTTCATCAATTGCAGAAGCATTTGCGTCACCACTTGTCGGATCACCAAAATCCCAAGAGATATCCGTAAAACTTCCAGTTGCTTCAAAGAAAACAGAAGCTCCTTCACAACTTGCCGTTGGAATTGTAAATGAGGCTAATGGTGGGGCGACAATTTCTACGGTTAATGTTTTTACAGAAATACATCCACTCTGATCAGTCGCCGTTAAGGTTACATTATAAAAACCAGCATTACTAAAAATATGTTGAGGATCTTGTAAGCTTGATGTATTCGCTGCACCACTTGCCGGATCTCCAAAATCCCAAGACCATCCTGAAATATTGGTTTGTGGAATAAAGGTCGAAATATCCGTAAAGCTAACAGGCTGTCCAGTACAAATTCCATCAAAAACAAAATTCGCAACCAATGGAATCGTATCAAAACTAAAAGTAGCCATTGGGCAAACCACTCCTGGATCAACAGATTGAATCCCAACTCTAAAAATCACCAAGCTGAATCCAGCGTTGGACCAAGTATGAGTCGGATTTTCTAAAGTCGAAAAAGTAGAAGTACCACTGACGATATCTATAAATTCCCAACTCCAAGTATTCGCTACATCATTGACAGAAGTGTTGGTGTACACTGATTCATTACAAAAAACACCTTGAGCAATTTCAAAATCTGGAAAGCCATCAGGTGTACATCCAGGTACAGGAACTCCAGGCAAAGAGCTACAACTTAAACCTAAACTATTTGAAACATCCGTACATCCATTGATGTCTGTCACTTGGACGTAATAAGTTCCTTCTTCGGTGATCACCTGCGAAGAGCTATTAGTTCCAAAAGGAGATCCATTTAAAAACCATTGATAATCCAAAGGCCCGGAACTGGTTTCCAAAGCATAGAGAATCATCGATCCGCCATTGGCACAGAAATTTCCTAAATCCGGAGTAGAGATCGTCACTTCGGGTTGACCGAAAGTACCGATAAAAAAAGTCTCGTTTTCAGTACAACCATTATCATCTGTAACGATCACTTCGTAATAACCAGTTCCGAGATTAGGTGTTGCATTATTAGAAATCGTCGTTCCAAATTCATTGCGCCAATCGTAAGCAGCATAAGGCAAAGTCACCGCCACTGGTCCTGTCTGACCAGGACATACACTATTAAAAACCGGAACAGGATTCGGTCTTGGATATACAGTAATCGGCATTGTTTCTGAAACGCCACAAACTGTAACTTGTAGATCATGCGTTCCTGGAGCATGCCATTGAATTTCTACTTCATAAGTGTCTTCACCAGAGATTACAGAACCTGCATCCGAAGGTGTAATTTGCCATTCGTATTCTACATTTTCAAAATCAGTCGCCGTATAAGTTCTTACATCTTCATTACATAAAAATTGATTTCCAATTATTGAAACAGCATTAATTGCTGAAGGTGTAACATTGATTGGTTCCGACTCACAAGCATAGCCGTCAAGATTTGTTTGAGTTAATTCCAAATTATAAGGAGCAGTTGCGCCCCAGATTATGTTTACCGTTTCTCCATTTAAAATATAATTTGATGCCCCATCCGTCACATACCAGGTATAATCAAATGAGCCAGCTCCTGAAACTCCAGCATAAGCGTAAGCTGTCCCTGGACAAATTTCTAAAGGCCCAGTAATACTCAAAGGTAAATCAGTTGGAGGAACGACATCTACAAAAATGGAGAAGTTATCTATACAAAAATTCGTAGGATTTTGTACTTCAGCAAAGACGGTGAATGTTCCACTTCCGAAAGCCCAGTTTACGGTATAGTCACCAGTCGGACCAGCAGAAGTTTCAATCACTCCTCCAGCATTATCATAGACCGTCCAATTTGCAGCTACCACAACTCCTAATGGAGTTCGGCAAGTATAAGTAAAAGCATCATCAGGACAAGCCTGAATAGAACCTTCAATAAAAACTTCATTTAAAATATTGACATCCAAGACATCTGAACCACCGCAACCCAGATAGCAACTTTCATAATCAACTGTAATTTGTTGAGTAATTGGCGTCACTTCATTAGCCCATTGCACCGTAATTTCATTCGTCCCCTGCCCTTCTGTGATCGTTCCAAAACTAGTAACCGTCCACACGAATTCTGTTCCTGCAAAAGACGGCATCGAATAGATGACCTCCGCTCCTTTACATACACGAGTTGGTCCTTCTATCTCTGCATTGTCATCGATAATCGGAATACTTTCGAACAAGGTTTGTAAACAATAATCACCGGCACAGCCATCGACTGAAAGTTGAATAATTCCTTCTGGCCCAGCTCCCCAATCTACGGTGATATAATCGTCACTCGTACTACCACCGCTGATGATGGTTCCATTCGCAGATATGTTCCAATAAAACGTAGAACAATCGGCATTGGAAGTATAAGTAATTTCTTCTCCAGGACAAATCGTTCCAGCACAATCGATCTCCGGTGTGATTGCTTCTTCGACAATAATCGTTACCGAAGTGGAATCCCCACAAAAACAATCGTTCCTAGCAATAAGAATAGCTTCATAAGTTCCAGCCGAAAGATAAGTATGTTCCGCATTGACTTGCGACGAAGAAACACCCGTTCCAAAATCCCAGGTATAATTAAATCCACCATTGGTTAGGTTATTAAAAAATACGGTTTGTCCTTCACAGATTTCTACGATCCCATTATTGGCTGGAGGATTCGTTTCAAATGCAGCCTCAGGCACTTCAAGAATATCTACGCAAAGAGAATTGGAACCCGAGCAGCCGGAGGGTTGAGCACAATCAATAAAGGATAAAGTTGTAGTTATTGCACAACCATCACTATCGAAAACCGTCAGCGAATAATACCCAGTACAGACTCCGTCTAAAGCAGCGGAAGTTTCTCCAGTTGACCATTGATAGGCATAAGGTGGACTTGAATTTCCTACAATAATTGGTTCAATGATGTTATCACAACAATCAGGACCAGTCCCTTGAGTGACATCAATATAGACTCCAAAACCAGGGCAAGCCGTGCTATTAGAGTTATCGATATTCATATCACAAGTCGAAGTATTACCAAGGTCATCAGTAACAATTACAGAATATACTCCAGCAGAAAGATTTTCTATATACACCACTTCATTTCCCGAACTTGAAGTAAAAAATCCATTCGCCATTTCAATCGAATAGTTTCCAATCGGACCATCTATATAAATTATTCCAACTCCAGCACCATTTCCATCAATTTCGTCTAAATAAGATCCACAAGAAATAAAAAAAGGAGCTTGCGAAGGACTGCCAGTTGCAACACTCACCTGTCCTTGTCCGGGATCACCCCATTCTACTGTTATTTCATTTCCATTTTCTATATAATTTTCTGCACCACTAACCGTCCAGGTTATTACAGTTCCTGGATTATCCACTTCCGTTACATAAGTTACCGTTGTATTTTCACAAACCCGATCACAACTGGAAAGGCTATCACTGAGACAGAAACCTCCTGAGAGGGAAATGATCTCAGGATTCACAGACTCCGTTACACTTACAAAATATTCTGCGAATATAATTCCATTTTGGTCAGAAACCGTTTGAAAATATGCTCCTGGAGCAAAAGGGCAAAAGACAAAACTAGGCCCTACAGAAGTAGTTCCATCGCCACCATCCCAAATAAAATCTTCTAAAATTTGGTTTCCATCAGCATCGACGATAATATAATTTCCACACTCTCCAATACAAAGTTCGGAGGGTCCAGAAATACCTTGAGCATTAATAGAAAAATATAGGCCAAGGCAGAAAAGCAAAGCTAGTCCGGTTTTCGTTTTCATAGAAAAAGGATTCATTTATTGAAAAATGCAGGCGGAAAAAATGTGTATTAAATATCTTTTATTAAAATTAAAAGATATAGCAATCAGGCAGGAAGTCTTAAATATACTAAGAAATATTAGAAAAGTAAAGATGTGTCTTCCTATTTTCTTATTTTTCTCAACTAACTTTTGAACTTGACTCTAGTTATTTTTTCTGAAACTTTTTTCATTGAAAAAAAGTATCCAAAAATTCTAGGTCAAAAAAAGGCTCTACACGCAGCAGTCACCCGCACCCACCTTTTTGACCATTCCCAACCCGCGCTTTTTACTAATCCCTATGTTTACTACTTTTTATCTTTAACAAATCAATTTATCAAGTCTTATTTTTTCTTTCTACAGAACCTAAGCTGAAGCTGAAGCGTTTTTAAAGAAACGGAATATAATGGGAAAAAGAAAAATGATTCCTTTAATTGACACCTTGACAGAAGCTTGCCGTATGCTCCCCGAAGTATTTCAAGGAATATTATTTTTCGGAATTATGCTGTGTGGTCAGTTATTTTTCATTGTCGGTTTTATCGGACTAAAATATTTATTGACTACTATCATTATTTTTCAATGCATAATCATTTTGGTACTCATTCAAAAAAACATTGTTTATCGAAATTTATCCAAGATAGAAAAAGCAGTAAAAATCGGACTGCTCTGGATCAAAACAAGAAGAGAAGCAAAGAAAATTAATCGATATAAAATCATGAGTTTCCTTGCTTTTTCCTTAACCCTATTTTTATATTCTACCTCCTCCAACATCAAACTACTAATCATCAATTTATTGATTTGTATCTTCTATCTTTTTAAGAATATATTTTACGTTCCGGTCAATAGAATAAGAATTATTAAA
>CAKZTD010000145.1 GCA_937921595.1 uncultured Saprospiraceae bacterium | reverse complement strand
ACCAATTGTCCGATTGCATTAAAAACCCGAATTTTTGCACTCGTAAAAGGGTTTATAGTTCGGATATCTAAATTGATAAAATCTCTTGTCGGATTTGGATATATAACTAAATCATTTGTAGCCAATAAAGGTTCTGAACTTGAAACCGGGGTCCCATCTGTGTTTACATTTGTTTTATAAGCAGTAACTCCTCCTCTTGAATTTCCGACAAACATTTCCAATCGCCCGTCATTATTTATATCAATTAAAGTAGGAACAGTCAAGAAGCCTGCTCTTGATTCGCCATACAATTCAGACTCCAATGTAAAAGCTCCTTCAAGGTTGCCATCAATGTCGGAGTACCTCAAAATGTTCCCTAAATTCGAGCCAGTAAACAAACCAAAATCATCTCCAAAATCATAAAAGAAAGGAGCAGAATATCCGCTAAACTCTCCAAGTCTAGTATCTACCTGACCTAAGAAAACCGTATTGTTACCTGCCGCAGAATCAGTATTGACATTTGGGATAAACATAGGTACCTCAGGTGTCCCTTCATTTTGCAAATACACCAATCTTCCTGTCTTCACTCCGGAAACGATATCCAGTTTGCCATCTCTATTCAAATCAACTAATTGAGGAACAGTCCGAGCTCCTAAATCTAATCCCATAAACCCAAATTGGATACTTGGAATGTCAATGGTGTTTCCAGGACCAGCAATATTTTGACCATAATAAAATCCACCACCTTCTTCACCAATCAGAATGTCCATGTCTCCATCGTTATCTAAATCCCCGAAAGTAGGCACTGGAGAATTATTTCCAGAATCATCAAAAATACTAAAGTCGAGATAATCTTCATCAACTAAATCAAACTTAGGATTATTGGCTGTTCCAATATTTTCATAAAGAAAAATTCTTGAAGCTCTTTCTCCAAAAGGACGATAGAAAGTACTATTTCCAACAACCATATCCATCAAACCGTCTCCATTATAATCTACAAAAGTTGGATGAGCTTCTTTTCCAATATCAATCATTTCGTCTACCATGAAATCCTTTTTGATCAATTGAAAGTCAGGATTATTTGTCGCTCCATTATTTTTATAATACCAAACTACTTCATGGTTTTCACCTGGTTTCCAAACATTCGGAGAAGCAAATAAATCTTTGGCTCCATCATTATTTACATCCATATAAAAGGAAGCTGGAAAAATCTGAATGTCTGCCGAGACATCATAACTTGGGAAAAAAGTATCCTGTGTAGTCATGAACGCAACATCCGTTGTACCTTCATTTCTCGCCAACAATAAATTATTAAAAGAGATATCTCCTAGGATCAATTCTTTAATTCCATCTTCATCGGTATCCAAGGTTAACAAAGTTGATCCCACATGTCTTGCATCACCATCCTCTGGAGTATCATCATGAAAACCATTAGAACACATATCAATATCATTACTCAATGAAAGTGGCTCCGCAATCCCGCTCTCATAAAAACGCCCCCAACAATCATCTCCTAAAATGTAAATCAAACTATCGCTCCCATAACCCATTTCTACCGATTGATTGTCAAACAAATAAACATGTCCACCACCAACTGCAAAAGTCAAAATATCCAAATCTCCATCTCCATCAATATCGTCAATGGCAGGATAATCCTGTTCCGTCACATAAATTTGAGTGAATCCATTTCCGGCAGGAAAAGGAATGGTGTTGTTTGTAATGGTATTGGTAAAATCATATCGATCAAACGCAATAGCTCCTCCCACATATTTTCCTCGGAAAACTATAACGCCATCAATCCCCGGAGCATCAGAGTAAGTAAAAATATCTTTGATACCATCTCCATCATAATCTCTCAATAAAACCCAATCTGTCATATTTGGAAAAAATCGCTCATAGTATGGAGCATAGGTATAATCGACCTCATTTGGTGTTCCATTATTTATAAAAGTAAGCGAAACATTCCCCGCTTTATCAAAAATGAACAAGTCTTCAGTGCCATCATCATTCAAATCAATTTCAGAAAACTGAGGAGAAATCAATCCACCAACAAAAGCGAAATCAAATTTATCGCCTTCGCTTAGAACCTCAGCATTAAATCTTGGAAATTGAGCAAAGATTACTAATGAAAAAAACATCAAAAAAGAAAAGCTTAATTGTTTTTTAGAATTCATAACTTAAGGTTTATTTTGACTACAAAAATAGCAAAAAAGAATATGAAAGTTTGTAGCTTGTTTTGCTTATCGGTCTTATGTTTAATAAACGTCTTTTACCGCAAGAAGGTTATATGAATATTGATATTTTAAAGAAAAGAGTCAAAGCCTGTACAATTTGTGAAAAACATCTCCCTCTTGGTCCAAGACCAGTGGTTTCGTTTTCAAAAGAGAGTAAAATTCTAATCATCGGTCAGGCGCCAGGTACGAAAGTGCATAATAGTGGAATTCCTTGGGATGATCAATCTGGAAAACGATTAAGATTATGGATGGGATTGAATGATGAGGAGTTTTATGATGAGTCAAAAATTGCTATTGTACCGATGGGGTTTTGTTATCCTGGTCGTGGAAAATCTGGCGATCTTCCACCTCGAAAAGAATGCGCCCCTGAGTGGCATCAATTGATCATGGATTATTTACCAAACCTCAGCCTCACGCTGCTGATCGGCCAATATGCCCAAAAATATTATTTACAGAAGAAGATAAAAAAGAACCTGACCCAAACAGTCATGCATTTTGAAGAATACCTACCGGAGTTCTTCCCTTTAGTTCATCCATCTCCTAGAAATCAAATATGGATGAAAAAAAATCCTTGGTTTGACAAAGATGTAATTCCGGTACTCCAAGAGCAGGTAAAATTAATTTTGAATGCTTAAATTGCACCTTGAAATTATTATAAATTAAAAATACATTTTTTCGAAAATGATAATCACAAAACCAAAAGTTGAAATAGCTCCCGATATTCTAAAAAAGCTTCAGGAATGTACACAGGAAGACGGCCAGGTGATCATTCATTGTATTAGCGGAGGTTCTTCTTTTTACGATAGCTATATCCGAATTTGGACAAGTACTTATTTATTTGATCAAAATTCAGATCATACCAGTGAACTGGTTCATGTAGAAAACATTTCTATGGCTCCTGAATGGATGATGGTCCCTGCTGGAACCATAGCACATTATTCATTGATTTTCAGCGGTCTTCCTAAAGATTGTACTCATTTCGATTTAGAAGAAGTAATGCCATTACCGGGTTGTTTTAAAGCTAAAAATATTCGTCGAAATAATACTGATGTATATTTTGTTAGGCTTTAAATATTTGAAAAACAACATCTTGGCTTTGTAATAAAGTGTGCCAACCTTTGAAAAAATCAAAACTCAATCAAAAGTATGCGAAAGTTTATACCTTATAATTGACTGATTTTCAGTTTTATAAGAAATTGTATTTTGCGGTAGAAGAGAGAATTTTGATTTTGATTGCCATTTTGATTTTGATTAAAACACATAATTTGAACCGGTACACCAAAATTCAGTATTTCTAAAGATGTCCGACTCCAGTCATTATGAATTTGTAATCTTTCCTGTTTTTATCCTCCAAAACCTTTATATTTAGGTTAAGTTATTGGCCTAAATTATATTAAATCTGTTTTTTTAAGATGTCCCAAATTTTTCAATACCATTTCCTTACAGTCAATTGCTTATGAAAATTTCAGAATATCAAACAGATTAAACATAATTCTTTACGTCTATTTATCAAAAAATAAGCTTTATGAAAAATATATTCTTACCAACCTTATTTCTATCCTTGTCTATCCTTACTTTTTTCTCTTGTGGCAATGAAGAAATCGATCAATCTACTGCACAATCTGACTTTTATCAAAATTTAGAAGGACAGGCATACATTGATTATTATGACACACCTGATGTATTTTTCAACTTTGCAAAAGTGGATGAAGAGACTCAGATGATCAAGGGTTGGATCATTCCTACGGATGGAAAAGTTTATACTTATGAAATTCCGGTTGAAGAATTTTCAGTAACAGAACCTATTCTCAAAAGAATTCGTGTCGAAAGATTAACGGATATAGCAGTAGAATCAGATCGTACAATTGATTTAACCGAAGTTGTCGATTATTATAAAAAAACAAGGATTGCAGCTGATGGAGATTTTGAACTTGGTCATGGAGAACCAACTGCTGCTACCTCTTATTATTTTATCGCTTATGATTTACAACTTGGAAATGGAGCTTGTTTGAATTGTCCGGTTAGTCAGGTGTCTAGAGATGAAGTTGCTCAATTAGTCTTAAAAGCAGATGGCACTTTAGACGGAGCATTGGATAGCTCAACTGCTGACAAAATCATAGAATGGATGACAGGTATTGACGAAAGCCTCTAAGAATTATTTTCCATTTATAAAATGAAAAAACGGTATTAGATAATAGAAATTCGGGACTCTCGAAAATCAATTATCTAATACCGTTTTTTATTTAGACCACTCCTCGCTCCTACCACAAATGATGAACCGATGCTTTCACATGCTCCTCATAAATCTCTTTTAGCGTATCCATTTGTGTCGGATTCAAATCCGGATGATTAAGAGTTTCTAAATTAGAAATCACCTGCTCTACTTTCGATGCTCCCGGAATAACACAACTTACAGCATCGAACATCAAGACCCACTTTAAAGCCAATTGCGCCAAAGGATAATTTGGGAAAGCTGCTTGAATCTTAGCAACGGTTTCTAATCCTAAGTTATAATCAACACCAGCAAAAGTTTCTCCTTTATCAAAACCCGCTCCATCTCTATTAAAAAACCGATGATCACCTTCATCAAAAGTACTAGCTTTTGAAAACTTCCCAGTCAACAAACCACTAGCCAAAGGAACTCTAGCCAAAACTCCAATATTCCGACGTTTAGCTTCTTTAAAAAACAAAGTCGCTGGTCTTTGTCTAAAAATATTAAAAATGATTTGCACCGTATCGACATTATCGTATTCTATTGCTTTCAAAGCTTCTTCAACTTTCTCGACACTGACACCTAGTTTAGCTATTTTTCCTTCCTCTTTTAATTTTTCAAACTCCTCAAAAATCTCTGGCCGATAATAAACTGCTGTCGGAGGGCAATGCAATTGAATCAAATCCAAACACTCCACTCCAATATTTTTAAGACTGGCTTCCACATAATTTCGCAAAACCTGTGGTGTATAATTCTCGTTAATATGCGGATTGATTTGTCGACCACATTTAGTGGCAACATATATTTTTTCTGATCTCGATTTTATCAACCTGCCAACCGCTGCCTCGCTCATTCCTGCTTCATAAACATCGGCAGTATCAATAAAATTAATTCCCTGATCTACAGCAGTATTTAAAATTTCATCCGCTAGTTTATCATCAAAACCACTCCCCCATTTTCCACCAACCTGCCAGGTTCCAAGACTGATTTCTGAAATTTTATATCCGGTTCTTCCAAGTGTTCTGAATTTCATATTTTGAATTTTATTAATTTTGGTTATAAACTGAAAAACAAAAGGAGCACTCTTTTAAGTTTAAGTCGACGTAGTAGGCTGCAACTTAAAAGTGAGTATAATGGCAAATTTCTAACTTGCCATAAATGACTGCCCTCTACCTCAATTCATTATTCTACATCAATCAGAATACAAAGTCTTCAATTTCTTCAACAACTTCATCATTTTATAATTCATCGACTTATTTACATTAAAAAACAAACCATTCACACTAATCCATTCTGCCTCTTTTTTAATCTCTCCAAGGTCATCAAAAAACACAGAATGCGCTGGATTGAAATGCGATTTCCAATGAAGAGCCTGTTCCGTCATCGCAAAACCTTCCCGACAAGATCCAAAGACCGTCTGATCACAAATAAAAAATATCTTCTCTTTAGACTGTGTAAATAAAAATGACTGAATCGCATTTTTAACTTTCAACGGAGGGATCGTAATCAGGTCAGTATACACCTTATCTGGCTCATCATCAAAACTCATATAATCCAAAATCATCTCTCTAAGGTTAACCGACTCCTTAGTCGCATTCGCATATTTCAAAATAGCCTCTGGAATTTTTAACTCATGTAAGCCCTCACAATGCAAGACTAAAAAATGATCAATAAACCCGAAAAAATTTCGCTCCAGCAATTCATCCACTTGTTGACTCACCTGCTTAGACGGCCCTGAGTGAATTGAATATGCCTCCTCCGCTAATTGTTGCGTCCGCACATCAAAACTCTTATAAAAATCACTTTTATAAAACTGATCAAAATATTTCCGATACTCATTCTCCCCAAATTCCGCAGCCACTACTTGCTCCAATTCTTTAAAAAAATGAGCCCTCACCTGAGCGCCAAGCGTCAAAGCTTCCCGATAATCCAAAGGATACTTAGCAGTATAAGGCTCTGTCAAAGTCTCCAACAAAAGAACCTCCGTTCCGCAATTTTTGCAAAAGTGAGCATCTTCTTCCAATAAAATTTTACAATTTGTACAGATCATACTTCGCGAAATTAAGTATTTTTTTCGGTTTTCAATATTTTGTCTCCTTCACCATCATCGAAGATGATCTATCCCTTCAAAGGAGCTCCGCGACTTTGAACCTAAGCCGTCTCATTACTCCGTCGAATCCCCAGTTTATCAATTTTAGAATACAAAGTCGTCGGCCTCAAACCCAATAATTCCGCTGCTCCATTCGCACCACTTACTTTCCAAGACGTATGCTGCAAAACCTCAACGATATGCTTTCTTTGCGCCTCCTCTAGCGAATCAAAAGCCTCCCGTTTTAATCGCTTTTTCTTAGGATTAAACCAATCCCCAAGACTCAATTTCCCGCCTTTCGACATGATAATTCCTCGTTCGATCAAATTTTCAAGTTCTCTCACATTTCCAGGAAAATCATAAGACACTAATTTATCAATCACTTTTTGAGGAATATCTGATATTTTTCTCCCCAATTTAGAACCCAATTTCTCACAAAAGAAAGTCGTCAAAAGCGGAATATCTTCTCGACGCTCTCTTAAAGGAATACTATGAATTGGAAATACATTCAATCGATAATATAAATCCTCTCTAAAAGTTCCAGCTTCAATTTCCTTAGGTAAATCCCTATTCGTCGCTGTGATAATTCTTACATCGACCATCTTCGTTTCAATGCCTCCAACCCTTTCGATTTCACCTTCCTGAATTGCTCTCAATAGTTTTGGCTGCAATTCTATCGGCATCTCTCCTATTTCATCTAAAAATAAAGTCCCTCCGTCAGCCAATTCAAATTTCCCAATCTTTTTATTCAGTGCTCCAGTAAATGCTCCTTTCTCATGACCAAACAATTCGCTTTCAATTAGATTAGCAGGCAGCGCAGCACAATTTACTTTGATCATTGGACGATTACTCCGACGACTCAACTGATGCAAAGCTCTCGCAATTAATTCTTTTCCAGTTCCACTTTCACCAGAGATCAAAACAGTTGAAGAAGTATCTGCGACTTGCTCAATTTGTTTTAATACTTTTTTAAAATCTTTACTATTACTGACGATCTCTCCAAAATTATTATTGACTTCAATTTCTTCTTGGAGGTAATTATTTTCAGCTTCGAGTTTTTCTTTTAATTCTCGAATTTCTAAAAGTGCTCCTCGTAAAGCAGCTTCCTTTCTTTTACGATCTGTAATATCTCTTACGATAGAACAAGTGTATTCCATATTTTCAAAATGAATGAAATTTGCACTAATTTCTACGTCGATCTTTTTCCCTTCTTTACTAAAATGCGCTCCTTCAAAAACAACTTTCTTATCTTTTTTTAGTTGCTTCCAAAAATCTAGAAAAAACTCAGGGGTCATGTTTTTAGAAATGTTCAAAATATTCATTTCAAAAAACTCCTCTTCTGAATAACCATACCTTTTTATAGATTCTTCGTTTACATTTTTTATAAATCCTTTTGGACACAACCAAAAAATCGCATCTCCCGCTTTTTGGACAGTAAATTCTGAAAGTCTTGCCAATCGATTCGCTTCCTTTCTTTTTGAAATATTTCTTACGATCGAACAACTATAAATCTTTCCTTCAAATTCTACAAAATTATTCGTGATATCAACTGGAAATTCAATCCCATCTTTTCCTTTATGACTGCTTTCAAAAGTAGAGCTATCTTTTTGTTTAGCTTCCCAATGAGCAGCCCAAATATCCGGACTCATATTCGGGTTGACATCAAAAATATTCAATTTCAAAAACTCAGCTCTGGTATATCCCCATTTCTTACAAGCGGTCTCATTGACTTCAATAAACCGACCTTTTTCATCAAACCAAAAAACTGCCTCTGGTAATTCGTTCAAAGCGCTCAATGATATCTCTGCTAAATTTAAAATTGACTTTGTTGACATCTCTATATTATTTTATAAAAACAAGAATTTGTTAAACTCTTTTCTTGTAAGCTTTAAATTTTAGTTTCCTACTCAATATTACTTATCCGAATGACTGGATGAACAAATGAGTGAATATTAGGAAAAGACCTAAGTCCAAAGCTTGTCTTTTACCTTTTGAAGAGATTCACTCATTTATCAATTCACTCATACGCTCATTTCTTTATTGGTATTCAAAAGTATAAAGTAGCTTATAAAAACAAAAGTCAAAGAGAGCGTTAAAATCCATAGAATAAAGGTACTCACTATTTCGTACAATTACGATATATCGTAATTATTTATCGTAATTCAATTTCACATGGCAATAGGCATTATTTTTAAATAACTGACTATCAATCATTTAAAAAACACAACCCACGTTTTCTGGCACTTGGCATACCCCTTGAACTATATAGAGCAAACATAGCGACATGAAAAATTTAAATAGCATTAAAAATCTTACTGAACTTCTTGGAACACTTAAAAATCAAAGCAAACCAATGTTCATCAATCTCTGTTCAAGGTGCGGTAATGATAACTTTCTTATGGATCAGGTCATCAGCAATCTTCAAGCAGATTACGGTAAAAAACTTGGTTTTGAAAAACTACCAAGTGAAGCATCAGAAGTAATCAAACAGGAATTAATGATCTCAAAAAATCCGGTTTTATTATTAATCAAAAATGGAGAAATCAAAGCTGTTTTTGGAGGTATTGTCGCACAATACAAACTGGAACAGGCACTCGAAAATTTAAACTTAGAGACATTTCAATAATATAAAAGCCGTTTTGGCAATCACTTAACTTAACAATAACTTAAATTCACACGGCGATATATAAATATCCCCATTAAAAAATTCAATCATGAAAAATCAAATCAGTTTCTTATTCATTATGTTCTTTTCTTTTGCGACCATAAATGCGCAAAACATCAATCAGGAATTCTTTAATCAAGCAGATGCATTTTTTAAGAAAAACGTAGACTATGGAAGAGTAGATTACGCAAACCTTAAAAATGATTCCCAATTAGCAAGTCTAATCACTACCATTGAAAATGCAAACCTAGATAATGTGTCAGATGCTACTAAAAAAGCTTTCTACATAAACGCATATAACATCCATGTAATCAACTCAGCAACTAAGCTGTATCCAACAAATTCAGTCCAATCAGGCGGGGGATTTTTTGATAGAATGAAAGTAAAAGTGGCTGGTAAAAGCTCAACTTTAAATAATTTAGAAAAGCAAAATTTATTAAACCCTTATGGTGATGCTCGATTACATTTTGTCTTAGTCTGTGGTGCTTTGGGATGCCCTCCAATAACAGATTATGCTTACCAACCGGATCAATTGGAATTACAATTAGAAAAACAAACAACCCTAGCTTTAAATAATCCAAAATTTATCAAAGTAAATAATAAAGGTGTCGAATTATCTCAGATTTTTAAATGGTATGCAAGTGACTTTGGTGGAAGCAAAAATGCGATACTTACTTTTATAAATAAGTATAGAATAAAAAGCATCTCTGAAAGTGCTAAGGTCAGTTATTATGAATATGATTGGTCATTAAATGATGTAGATACTGGAGGTGCTAATAACACTTCTATAGAAGGTGCTAATGCTGCTAGATATATCGTTTCTTCTACCATTCCCGAAGGAGGAGTAGAGGTAAAAATTTTTAATAATCTTTACACTCAAAGAACTGTTGGAAACGAAGGTGATTTAGTAGATCGTTCTACTTTTTTCACTACTGCACTCAGTTTTTTATATGGTGTAAACAATCGTTTTAATGCAGGTTTTGTCACTCGATACCGAAGAGTACGAAATGATAATCTTCCGTCCAATGCAACTGCTGTTTTTGGTTCCAGTACTGGCGAAGGTATAAGCAATAGATCAGGGTTTACCGCAATTGGTCCTCAGATAAGATATGCTCCAGTAAAAGCTTGGGAGAACTTTTCTATTCAAAGTTCTTTCGTATTTCCAATTGGAGAAGATTTAGCTGGCAGTAACACGCAGCCTTATATCGATTGGAATGGATCGACCTGGACTACTCAACTTTTTAATGACTTTTCTATCGGAAATAGTTTTTCACTTTTCACGGAATTAGATTTTATATTGGAGGACATCGGAAGTTCGAAGAATAATCATATCAATCGTTTTTCGACTCCAGTTACCACTATTTTGAGTTATAGTCCAAACACAAAAACAGTCTTATATGCTTTAGGTGGTTTTTCTCCTTACTGGCAAAGTGAGTTTGATTATTTTCTGCAGGGAGGATTTGGAGCAAAATATCAGTTTACACCAAACTTAGAGCTAGAATTATTATACACAGGCTTTACAAATAAATTTTTAAGCGACACAGGTGGAAAAGCGGCGACTTATAATGTTGGTTTTAGATTCAATTTATAATAATAAACTTAACTTTGGACTTTAAATACAAAGTCTAAAATTTACACCATTTAATGTACTTCAAAACTATTAAAATATTTTTTTTCATTTGTCTACTCCCCTCTTGTCTTTTGTTTGCTCAAACATCAAGTGAGGATCTGACCATAACTGATATTAAGTTTGAAGGTTTAAAAAAAACGCAAGCCTCTTTTTTAGAACAATTTATAGAAACTACTCCAGGTGTGGAGTGTTCAGAAGACCAAATTCAAAAAGACATACAAAAACTAAAAAACATTGCCGGAATTGGAAATGTAAAACACCGTATTCAAAAAGGCGAAAATCAAACAATATTAATTTTTGAAATTCAAGAAGTAAAAACCCTATTACCCATTGTCAACTTTGGAGGAATCAAAGATAATTTTTGGTTCCAATTAGGGTTTCTAGATTTCAACTGGCAAGGAAAAGGACAATTCCTAAGTGCTCATTACCAAAACAATGATCAGCGCCATTCTGGACAAATTTATTTTAGAGTTCCTTTTTTGAAAAAAAGCCAATGGGGATATTCTGTCAGCATTTCAAAATGGGCATCAAGAGAACCTTTATACTTTGAGGAAGGTGTTGTGAATTATGATTATGACAATAACAGCATTGGAGCAACAGCGATTCGCCGTTTTGGTTTACAAAGAAGTCTTGAATTTGGTGGCACGTATTTTATCGAAAAATATAGCAAAAGTACACAGCAATTTCTCGACAATACTCCTGGCCCAGAGTCATTAAGACAACCTAAATTCCTTACTAAAATAGAATACAACGAAAACTTCCTCGACTATCATCTATTTTATCTTAAGGGTTTAGAATGGCGAATCAGTTTGCAGGATGTTTATAATACTTTAGATAAATCTTGGTTTCATAGTTTACAGTTTCAAGGACGACATTTTACTAGAATTGGAAATAGAGGAAATCTAGCAACGCGATTAAAATTAGCTATTTCGACAAATAATGAAACGCCTTTTGCACCTTTTGTAGTAGACAGTCATGTCAATTTAAGAGGTGTTGGAAATAGAATCGATCGTGGTACTGCACAAGCGGTTTTAAATATTGAATACCGCCATGGAGTTTATGAATCCTCAAATTGGGGTGCTCAATTAGTCGCCTTTTCTGATATCGGAACCTGGCGAAACCCTGGGGGACAACTCGATGATTTAATAGATCCTGATCAATTTCGCCATTTTGTTGGTGGAGGGTTTCGAATTATTTATCAGAAAATTTACGGTGCTGTACTTCGAGTAGATTATGGCATTGATATTTATAATCCAAGACAACGAGGCTTGGTTCTAGGCTTAGGACAATACTTTTAAAAGACATTTGAGTTTAAACGGCATTAGGTTTTTAGATTGTAGCAAATAAAACCTAATCGTATTTTAAACCCTGACTCGCATGACAAAAGAATTTTATTATAAATAAAAATGACTTTCTCGATTCAACATATAAATTATGATGCTTTAAAAATCTGTCAACTTAGCTTGCTGTTGTTATTGCTTTGGAATCCTTTAAATTCATTTGCCCAAATTTCCACTCCATCTAAAAATGCTAAGATTAAAGGAATGAGTTTTCGAGGTCCTTATGATCCGGTTTATGACACCAGCAAAGTTCAAAACATAAAAACCTCCAATGCCGAATGGCTTGCATTCATTCCTGAATCCACTTTAAATCGAAGCACTCTTACGCTCATTCCTGATAAAGAAAATGATTTCTGGAGTGAAACAATCGAAGCTAATATCCAAGGTATTCAAATTGCCAAAAATTTAGGCTTTAAAATATTACTCAAACCTCATATTATCCTCGGTGAAATTCCAGAAAAATCTAAACCATCCTCTAATGGACATGGCTCATTAGCTTCCGTTCAAAATGCAGAAAATACAAGAGATAAAACCAAAGGAGCAGAATGGAGAGGAGATTTAAATTTAAGAAAGGAAAATGATTGGGAAACTTTTGAAACCAGTTATGAAACCTATATTATCCGTCTCGCTCATATCGCTGATTCTTTAAACGTAAATCTTTTTTGTATCGGAACTGAGTTAAAAAACTCCACTACAAATCGTCCAATATTCTGGAAAAACCTGATTCATAAAGTCAGAGCTATCTATGATGGTCCCATCACCTATTCCGCAAACTGGGATGAATATCAAAACTTCCCGCTTTGGAAAGAGCTTGACTATATTTCGGTCAATACTTACTTCCCTATTAGCTGGAAAAAAACTCCTAAGATTAGAAAGACCATACGAAATTGGAGATCTATAAAAAGAAAATTAAAGAAATTTAGTAAAAAAGAAAATAAGAAAATCCTCCTCACAGAGTTCGGATATAGAAATGTAAATTTTGCAGGTAAACGTCCTTGGACACATGATCGACAAGATAATAAATCACCGAACAATCAGGCTCAAACCAATCTATATAAAGCCTTTTTCAAAACCTTCTGGGATCAGCCTTGGGTCGCTGGAGGATTCTGCTGGCAATGGTTCCACAAACCACCTAGCGAAAACAATACGACTTTCTCTATTCAAGATAAACCTGCCCTTGAAATTATTCAGGAATATTACAAGAAATAATTCTCTTCTTCTGTCTCTCTTTTGATCGAAAATATTTTCAAAAAAGACATAAAAAAACTGCCTCGTCAAACAAATTGTCTGACGGGCAGCCCACACACTATGAGAACACCCATTATTCTTCACTCCTTCCAGAGTCTATTTTTTCAAAAGTATTCCAGCGTTTTTAAATTAAGCTGCGTCAGACACATTCGTCTGACAGCAGCCCACACACTATGAGAACACCCATTATTCTTTACTCTTTGCAGAGCCTATTTTTTTCAAAAGTATTCTAGCGTTTTTAAAGTAACTGCTTGGTCAGACACATTCGTCCGACCAGCAGCCCACACACTATGAGAACACCCATTATTCTTTACTCTTTGCAGAGCCTATTTTTTTCAAAAGTATTCTAGCGTTTTTAAAGTAACTGCTTGGTCAGACACATTCGTCCGACCAGCAGC
>CAKZTD010000144.1 GCA_937921595.1 uncultured Saprospiraceae bacterium | reverse complement strand
GATCAGAGCCATTTTATAAAAGATATTAAACGCTATACTACTTTTACCCCTGCTCAATTACTGGCCACTCCTGGCCTCATTAGTTTTCGACCTGAAAATTTGTGATGAATTTTTACAATGGATTTTTTTTACTTTGATTTATCTTTGTCGAGAAGATAGGATTTTCGCATTTCGATTTTGGAGCGTAGATCATAGATTTTAAACAATCCTGGATATCAAAAGTTGAACAACAAACAACGATTTATGCAAAAAGCTAAAACACACGTCCTTATTTTTTTCTGCCTACTGTGTATTTTTTCTTGTAGTAAGAATGTAGGTACAAACCCAAGTAGAGCGGATGCAGAAGCTACTTTTCAAAAACTATTGGAAGAATGTATTTATTCCTCTTTCGAGTCGGTGCCTGGAGTTTCAATGACTGTAAAAGCGCCAAATTTGGGAATAAATTGGACAGGTGCTTCGGGCTATGATAGCAAAGCAAAAGAGGATACTTTGACTGCTCAACAACCATTTAGGATTGCAAGTGTAACCAAAACTTTTGTTGCCGCAGCAATCCTTCGCTTGCATGAAATGGGCAAACTTTCGATTGAAGACCCCATTGAAAAATACATTTCTCCAGAGCATATTCAGCTTTTAAAAAAAGGAGGTTATGCGCCAGATAGTATCACTTTACATCATTGTTTGAATCATACGAGTGGCTTATACGATTATGCTTTAGGGGGAGGAAGTTATTTGGAATTAGCCGCAAAAGACGCTAAAAAACGCTGGACCCGAACAGAGCAATTACGTTTGGCAATGGAGTCTGGGAACCGAAAAGGAAATCCTGGCGAACGATATAGTTATTGTGATACGGGGTATATTTTATTGGGAGAGACTATAGAAACGATGACAGATAGTACCTTGTCTTGGGGTTTGAGAAGTTTGTTGGGGTTTGATAAATTGAAGATGAATTCGACTTGGCTGGAGACTTTAGAACCAGCACCGAATGGGATGAAAGCTGAAGTGCATCGATATCTCAGGGGTATTGATTATACTGATTGGGATCCTTCAGTTGATTTGTATGGAGGTGGAGGATTGGTTTCGATTACAGAGGATTTAAGTATCTTTTTGCAAAACCTTTTTAATCATAAAATTTTTGAAAAAAAGGAAACTTTGGATTTGATGTTGCAAAAACGAGAATATGTTGGAGTTCAGGAAGCAGATGATTTTAGACGGTTTAAAGATTATAGACAAGGACTTGTAGCGGTTGATGTTTATGGTAAAAAAGGGTATATGCATAACGGTATTTGGGGCACTCAACTTTTGCATATTCCAGAATTGAATTGTACAATCTCGATTAATTATACGCATGGTCAAAGGGAGCGATTGATGAAGAAGACGATTTTGGTAGTGGACAATTTGTCTAAGAAAGAATGAGCGAATAATTTTATCATCTAAGTCTTCGTATTCACAATTCATTTATTATTCAAATCTAATTACATGTCTATTATATCCATTAAGAATCTAAATTTTGGTTACAAAAAGAGCTTGCCGATTTTAAAGCAGCTGAATATGGAAGTTCCCGTTGGAAGCATCTATGGTTTTTTAGGAACTAATGGAGCGGGAAAAAGTACCACGATTCGAAATGTCTTAGGATTACTAAAACCACAATCTGGAAGTATTAATCTTTTTGAAAAGGAAATTAATAAATCTAAACCTCGAATCTTTCAACAAGTTGGATCACTGATCGAATCACCTTCTTTGTATCCGCATTTGCATGCGGTAGACAATTTGAAAATTGTTTGTAAATACCGAGGGGTTTCTAATACGAAAATTGAATCGGTTTTGGAAAAGGTAAACTTGTTGCAACATCGGAAAAAGAAAGTCAAGCAATTTTCTACAGGGATGAAACAACGTTTAGGTTTAGCAATGGCTTTGATTCATGATCCTGAATTACTTATCCTAGATGAACCAACCAATGGTTTAGATCCTAATGGAATTACAGAAATTCGGAATATTATTTTACAGTTAAGAGAAGAAGGGAAGACCATCATGCTTTCTAGTCACTTACTGTCAGAGATTGAAAAGATTGCAACCCAGGTAGGCATTATTAAAAATGGAGAGATGGTTTTTGAAGGAACATTGCCAGAATTAGATGAGCTAAAATCTGCTCAGCAGTCTCTAGAAATTAAAAGCAATGATCTTGCTAAGACGAAAGAAATATTATCCAATTATAAAATTATTAATCCAAATCAACAAAGCATACAAGTTGATATTTCGAGTAAAACGGAAATTCCGATTATTATAAAAAAGCTGGTCGATGGAGGTGTTGATCTTTATGAGATCAGTCGAACGAAAAGCGATCTTGAAAAAATGTTTATCAGTATAACCAATGAATAAACGAGCTATGAAAACTAATTTTATCAATCATTTATCCGCAGAAATTCGAAAATTAAAATCCACTCCGATTATTTATCTGATTGTTTTTTGTTGCGCTTTTGTTCTTTCAATCGTTATGATTGCACATTCATTAGATCGCAATAGTGTCGTTCTAGGTGCTGATCCTTGGAGGCGTTGCTTTTCTGCTGGAATTGGAATTTATTCCTTTTTTGTGACCGTACCTTTTGTGGTGTTATTGGTGACAGCGGTTACTTTTGTTGAACAAAGAGCTAATGCCTGGAAGCTGTTATACACCATGCCCGTCACTCGTGGGAGTATCTATTTTTCGAAATTGACCATAATTATTCTGACCGTATTTGCAACTTCATTCTTGTTGGTTTTTGCACTAGTAGGAGCAGGGTATGTTTTAGATCAATTTCTACCAGAACTAGAATTTGCTTATTATCAAGCACCAGTTTATACGAATTTGAAAAACATAACACATGGGGTAATTGCTTTATTAGGAGTTATCGGTATACAGTATTTTTTAAGCCTTTGGTTTAAGAATTTTCTAATTCCTATAAGTATTGGAATCATAGGTTTTATCCTTGCTTTTATCCTAACAACGATCAATACTAAAATCACTCTTTATGTTCCTTATTCTTACTCTATGGTGGTCAAGGATTATGGAATGTTTAAATTAGAACATACCAAAGGAATTTGGAACGGATGGTTGACGAATGTGGAGCTGTATAGTATTCTGTGCTTTGTGTTTTTTGTTGGACTCGGATATTTTTATGAACGATGGCGGAATGTAGAGTAGGGTAGAAGCTAATGAGTGAATGGCGACACAGGTTTTAAATCATGAAATACACTCACTCACTCACTCACTTGATAGATATTAATTTTGCCTTCCTCAATGTAATGTTTTTGACTTGACCTTTCTCTAAGACTTTAAGTTCAATTTGCTGTTTCTTTTGTATCTCGGGCAAGCCATTATTTACAAATTCACAATAAGCTGATTCGTTCAGATTTTTTACATCGATGCCTTCTATCGAAACGATTTTATTGTCTGGATCAATATCGAAGGCAGTTGGGTGCTCAAGCCATTTATTCGATAGTTTTAAGCTTTTAGTTTTATAGTCGGCTAGAACCAAATGTTCAAATTTTTCGAAAGGTTCTTGAATCATTTCCTGATTTGGTCTGAGGTAAAGATATCCTTCGGTCCAATCTATCGTTAGAATATAATTTTCCCAAATTTCATTACCCAATAAACGACTGGCAGCAGGACTCTCATCTAGTTCAATGATTTGATCATTTAATTCTATTCCTCCAAAGCTTACTTTTTTAATAAGTGTATGGTTAACGATTCCATAGTTTTTGTCATTAAGCGAAATGCCCGTTAAGCCTTTGTTTGGAGTGTATTCCAAACCTTTGTTTTTCTCTAATACTTTTTTGAAAATGTTCCCATTGCCTTTTATCTTTCCTCTTTTTCCAGTATCAAAAGTAAATTTTGCAGTGATACTATCTAAGGTCGTTTCAATATAAGCATTACCTATTCTTCCTAGGGATAATTTAATTTTTGTATCCTTTTCGATTCCCGAGAAATCCGCGATATTATTACCAAACCAAATTTTTTCTTTTTGATAATCAATCCTCCAATAAGCTTTTCGAAAAATATTATTTCCTAATATTCCATATACTTTTGTATCACAAGCAAAGAAATTTGCTATATCAGAAAAGTCACTTACTGCTGCAGAAAAATCTTGAAACTGAAGCGATTCTATTTCGAATGTAGGTATGGTTACAAAATCGTATTTTTTCTTTTTACCTGCCGAGTCGCCAATATTTTTAGTGAGTATTTTTTTGCAATTCAGTTCTTTCGCTAGGTCTTCTTCGATAACGCTAACGGATGCTCCTGTGTCAAAAATGAATGGATAAATTTTGCCATTGATTTCAATATCGACGATCAAAAGACCTTTTGTGAAATTAAAATCTACTTCTTTGTAAAAGTCGTTTTTTCGAATGCTTCCACTCTCAATTACTCTAGTAGTTTTAGAAATGCTACAGCTATTTAATAATAATAAACTGATAGAAAATAGAAATATTCTGAGCATTACTTTTTGGTATCTCATGTTTTAGTTTTTTAGCTGAAAAATAAGCAAGATTTCTTCACTCCTCACTATTGTCGAAGGAGTGAACTACCTCATCTCCTCTGGTATTTTTCGATCCTCAATATCTAAATGATTTTCAATTTCTTGCTCTAAAAATTGAGCTTTTGAAATACTGTCTAAATTATTGATCAGGTTGATGTGTTTCTGTCCTTCTGTCCCATTTACAATCATAACGATAGAATATAAATGATTGACTTTTTTGACATATAATTGATCGATTTCTCTAGATGCGAAGTGTTGATCTTTTACGAATTTTCGGGGACGTCGAAAAATAGAAAGTTCTTGATCATCGACTACAATATGGATTTTATGTTTTTTGCGCTTAAGTAGACTTATGACAAAAGGTAGCGCAGCCACCGCAAAAATAATAGGGACGAAAAAAGGTGGTTTGTCATCGGGATTTAAAAAATACAATAATGTAGTTAGTGCTGCAAAAATTGAAAGAAAGAAGGCAAGTAGAATCTCCAAAACATTCTGCGGTTGTTGAATCGTAATGTCCAGATCATTTTTAAAATAAAAAATATCAATTCCTTCTGGACGAATGACTTCTTGTTTGATCGTAGATTTTGTCAGTAGATTGCTGATCTTTGGCTCGATAGAAAAAACAACACTACAGCTGTTACACTTTGCAATTTTATCATTGATGTTGATGTCAATACCTGGTATCTGCTGCTGGCAAGAAGGGCAAGAGATTTTGTTGAAATCTGAAGAGACCTCCTTTATGTTTTTTAATTCTAATTTATGTTTTCTGATTGGTTCTTTCATTGCTTTATGCCTGATTAATTTCTCAAATTGATTTATACTACTGTACACTTTTAATAATACCACTAGAAATGAGCGAATGAGTGAATTTATTAAATGAGTGAATATTCCCCTAAATGTAAAAAAAAAACAAGCCAAGAAATTAAGGCTCCACCCAATATTCCCTTTTTTACCCAGCCTCGTCCGGTATTTTTCGGTCCTCTATATTTAAATGTCTTTCAATCTCTTGTTCCAAAAATCTAGCTTTAGAAAGGCTATCCAAATTGTTTATCAAGCTAATGTGCTTCTGTCCATTCACTCCATTGACAATCATGAAAATAGAATAAATGTGTTGATTCTTTTTTACATAAAGTTGATCAATTTCTCGAGTATCAATATGTTTGTCTTTTATAAATCTTCTTGGCTTTCGATAAAGAGAAAGTGTTTCGTCTTCAACTACAATATGCATTTTGTGCTTTTTACGGTTGAAAAGATTCACTAGAGGATATAGGCTGAAAAGCCAAAGTATAATAGGAAATAGTATAGAGGGATCGCGACCTTCTGGAAAGAAATAGATTAAAGTTGCAATGATTGCCGCAAATGGAAGAAGGATGCCCGCTACAATATCGAATGCTAAAGGCGGTTGTTGAATCGTAATATCCAGGTCGTTTTGAAAATAAAAAATGTCAATTCCTTCTGGTCGAATGACCTCTTGTTTGATGGTAGATTTTGATAGTAGGTTGCTGATCTTTGGTTCGATAGAAAAAACGACATTACAGGTACTACATTTTGCAATCTTATCCTGAATGTTGATATCCGCAGCAAGTGTTTCTTGATGACAAGAAGGACAAGATATTTTTTTAAAACCTGAAGATTCTTTTTGTATGTTTTTTAATTCCAGTTTGTATTTTTCGATTGGTTCTTTCATGGCTTTGTTTTAAAAAAGTAGAACAATAACAAAGTAATGATGTTCGAAGGAAGTTCCAAGTTTGAACTTAGTTATTTAAGAAATGTTTTGGAAAATATTTTAACTTTAAGGAAAAGAGAAAATGAAAAAATACCTTCCTATAATAATTTTCATCAGTTTGATTTTCCTTGCGTTTTATAGCATCAATGCATTTTTTAATGATTTTTCAAATAGTGGAGGTAGTCCTGAAAGTAAAGTGATGGGTGGTTTTTATGGTGTGATGCTTTCTATTCCATTCTTCTTTTTGTGGTGTTTTAATATTGCTGCATTTTATTACACTTACCGTTTCTTTTTTAGGAATGGAAAGTCTAAAACTGCTGCTGTGGTTTGCTTGTTAATAAGCGGAATTGGATTTTATTTTTTAAAAGAAGAATATATGGGAGAAGATGGGATGTTACCTTTTTACCTATTGTTAGGGTTTAATACACTCGGTATATTGCTGCCATCAAATAAAAGGCAATCAGTATGATTTAAATGGTGAAAGTCTTCGATCTTTTTTTTATGAAAATCGATGAATTTCATTTAAATAAGAAATCAATTCAATGGAAGGCCTATTGAGTCTTCCGTAATCGTTGTTCTCTCTAATGAGACCTCTTTAAGATTTTTTGCGATCGTTAAATAAAATGTAGTACCTTCTCCGAGGCTTGATTCAATCCAAATTTTTCCACCATGTCGATCAATGATCTTATGGCAAAGCGCAAGACCAATACCTGTGCCTTCGTATTCCTGCTTGGTATGTAGTCGGCGAAAAATTTCAAAGATTTGATCTTTGTATTCCGGAGCAATACCGATGCCATTATCACTCACTGAAAATTGCCAAAAACCTTCTGGAGGATTTTGATGATTGGTGATTTTGATAACAGGATTTTCGCTTTTATTAAACTTGATCGCATTATTGATTAGGTTGTAAAAAACCATTCCGAGTTGATTCTTTTCACAATAAATGAAGGGCATCGGATCGATTTGAATATCTACCTTTCGGTCCTTTATCAAAGCTGATAAATCGAATAATTTTACTTCAATAGTATTCCCGAGATTTACTTCATTAAACTCCGTCTCCTTACGGCCAACTCTAGAGTAGGTGAGGAGACTGTTGATCAATCCAGACATTCTAAAAACACCATCTTCAACGAAGTCAATATATTCGAAAGCATTCTGATCTAATTGGTTTTTATATCGACGACTTAGTAGCCCCACAAAGTTTCCGATCATTCTCAAAGGCTCTTTCAAATCATGCGAGGCGATATAAGCAAACTGTTCGAGATCATTGTTCGAACGCATAAGTTCCTTGTTGGACTCGCTTAGTTTTTGAGTACGTTTTTCTACGATAGCTTCCAATTCTTCGTTTCGACTTTTGATATTTTGTAAAAGTGATTTAACTTCTTTATTTTTTATAGCAAGTTCATGGGTTCTCTGTTCCACCATGGTTTCTAGGTTTTTGGATTGGGTTTTTAGAACTTCTTCAGCGGCTACTTTTGCAGTGATATCTTGAGCAGAAATTAAAACACCAATTACCTTGTCGGACTCATCACGGAGTGGAATATAATGTTGTTCCATCCATAGATTTGAGTGGAAGTTATTAGCTGGAATTTCGAGGATGTCATTATAGACGGCTTTTTCAGATTGTAGTACATGAGCTTCCAATCTTTTTTGAGTTCTTGTAAAATTAGATGGAGCATAAAAATCTTCAAGTATTTTTCCTTTTAAAAGTTCTTCTTTTTCAAGGTTCAATGTTTGAAGGAACATATCGTTTGCACCTTGAATTTTATGTTCTTTATCTACCCAATAAATATGCTGAGGAATATTATTCATAAGTAGTAAAAGGAATCTTTCACGTTCCTTCAAAGCGATTTCAAAACGCTTTCTTTCATTGATTTCTTTACTTAAGTTTTCATTGTATCTGCGAAGAGCAAGGTTTCGAATTCTTACCGTTTTTGTATAAGAATAGAGGATCAATAAAACGGTACTTGCTACGGCTAAAATGCATCCTAATATAAACCACCAAGTTTGCCAAAAAGCAGGCTTTTTAATAATCGATAATTCACTTCCTGTCTCATTCCACAAACCGTCGTTATTAGCAGCTTTGACCTTGAAGGTATAGGTTCCATGATCGAGATTCGTATAGACAATGGGAGCCGATGAATTGGTGTAAATCCAAGATTCATCGAAACCTTCGAGTTTATATGCGAATTGATTCTTCTCAATTCGATTATAATTTAATCCGACAAAATTGATGGATAAATAATAGTCATCATGTTTAAGCTCTATCGGTTTTTGTTGAATTCCGGAGAGATTAGTTTGACCATCAGGATTCATTATTCTTAGGTCTGTTATGAAAACAGAAGGAGAAGTTTCGTTTTTTATAATACTTTCTGGCCGTACTCTGGTGATTCCTTTTCTACTTCCAAAGTATAAATTGCCTTCTTGATCTTTATAGCTTGAACTTAGTCGGAAAGTAATATCTCCTAAACCATCTTCCTTTTCGAAAATATTGAAAGCCTTGGTTTTTGGATTAAAATAAAAAAGCCCCTCGAGTGTACTTCCCCAAAGATTTCCATCATTTGAAACTTCGAGAGATTGAAATCTAAATTTATTTTTTCCTTTGCTAAAAGGAAAGAATTCTTCTTTGTCTAAATCATATCTAGAAAGGCCACTGTTAGTGCCTAAATACAGGATACCATTAATCTCTTCGATTGATGTAATTCGATTGGAAGAGATACTTTTATCTGGTTTTTGAGCATCGTGTTTGAAGGTGATAAAGCTGATTTCTCCAGCTTCGTTAATTATCGTTTTGTTTAGACCATTAAAGGTCGAAATCCATAAAAAACCATTGGAGTCTTCGAAGAATCCATTGACTGAATTATCACTGATGGAATTTTTATCCTTTGTGTCATGATAATAAGAAGTATAACTACCATCTTTTTCATTGATGATAAACAAACCATGCTCCGTACCAAGCCATATTTTACCTTTTTTATCAGTATAGATATTTAGAACGACAAAATTTGTAAGCTTTTCAAGAATTGATTTTGGAACTGGGTAGTGTTTTACTTTTTGAGTTTCTAGATTCAAAACAGAAACCCCGTCTCTAGTTCCAATATATAAATTTAAATGGTCTGGACTATAAAGTGCAGAAGCAAAACCATCCTTTAGTAATCTATTATTGTTATCAAATAGAGAAGCAATATCATTTTTGAAATCATATTTGATTAATCCTTTTTGGCCTACCCCAAACCATCCAATACCGTTTTTATCAATGTATAAGTTTTCACAATTTGGTGTTCGGGACATTTGGGTGAATAATTCGTACACCTCGAATTGACTAGAATGCCAATTATAGATACTGATTCCTCCTAATGTTCCAACCCAGATTATTCCTTGAGAATCTTCATAGATTTGATTGATGTCGTTGTGAGACAAAGAAAGAGGGTTTGATGGATCAAAGAAATGTTGTGTGAAATTAATTTTTGGTTTCTGATTTCCTTTTGTTCGGGGAGATAACTGGTTTAGGTCAATAAGGCATAGTCCATTTATTGTAGCAATCCATAATCTACCTTGTTTATCTTCGAACATATTTCTCACAACATTGTCGGAAATGCTTTTTGCTACTTTTGAATTATGCTTGTAATTAAAAAAAGTAGCTTGCAATGTTTTTTTATCTGAATTGCCTTTGGTTTCTTCAGGAAGTTCCATTAGAAATAAACCACCACCGTGAGTGCCTAACCAATACCTGTCTGAATGATCTTGGTAAATATCCCAGACATTATGAGAAGGTTTTTGATCAGAAGGGAGGAAATTTTTGAAAGTATTTTTAGCGATGTCTCCATCTTCAGATTCTATCATGAGATGAAGTCCACCAGCCCAGGTCCCTACCCAAATCCAACCTTTGTTATCTTCCATAATAGAAAGAATAGCTTTTGATTGTAAACTATTTGAATCCTCTTTGTCCGCATGGAAATGGGTAAATGTTTCTGTTTCTGGATTGAATAAATTAAGTCCGTTTTCTGTTCCAATCCAAAGACGACTTTTACTGTCTTCGAGAATGGAAAGAATTTCATTATTACTTAAACTGTTTTTATCGTTTTTATTATGATTGTATGTTTTCCAAATTCCTTTAGCTGGGTCAAATCGTGTCAATCCTCCAAGTCTCGTTCCTATCCAGATGATATTATTATGATCAATATGTAAGGTCCTGATATCGCTAGATTGTAAACCATTTGGAATAGCAGGGTCAGGCTTATAAACTTTGAAATTTTGATGGGCATCATATCTACATAGGCCATCATTAGTTGCTACCCAAATAAAGCCCATGTTATCTTTTACAATGCTGTTGACGTTATTGTTAGACAAGCCATCGGAGGTTGTTATAGTATTAAATCTTATTTGACTTTTTGTGCTGCCAGCTAAAAGGGGAACACCATGCAAAGAAAAGAAAAGCAGGAAGTATAGTATTTTAAGCAATGAGGGACTCATGTTTTAGGTGTTTGTTAGTTTTCATTATGCGAGTATTACATATAACAACAAATTCTATACCTAAAAGCATGTTTTGTTAAAACTACAAAAGCTTGCAATGGTTGATAAATAAGTATGGTAAATCCATAACTATATCAATATGTAGTAAATAATGTTATAACAAGGAAGATGAGACTGTGATTATGATTGAATACGCCTTTAAATAAACCGTATTTTTTACTTACTCTTTAAGAATAAACAAAGTTAAACCATCGAAAACGTAGGTAAAAGCGATAGAATTTATAATGATTTTCTTTATATTTATAACAAGTTTGAAAACTAATTAACTTACCATTTTTTACTTGTGCTTAATTTTTTTTAAAAAAATCTAATTAACTAGTTATATTCTTAATGTTGAGGGTATAAATAGTTGCAAGTATCTTTTGTTTGTTTACCTTTTAACCATTCAATAAAAAATAATATGAAACTTTTAACCTTAATCTTTTTCCTTTTACCCTTATTATCAAATGCACAAATTTTTGTTGATCAAAATGCTAATGGATCCAACGATGGAACCTCTTGGGCTAATGCTTATACTGATCTTCAGGATGCCATTCAAAATGCTTCATCAGGAGCAGAAGTTTGGGTAGCAGCAGGCGCTTATCTTCCTTCTACGACGGGTAATGTAGAAGCGACTTTCGCTTTGACTCAGAGTATCGCACTGTACGGCGGATTTGCGGGTACTGAAACTAGCTTAGACGAACGTGATGTTGAAGAAAATCTTACGACTTTGAGTGGAGATTATAACAACAACGATGTTGTTAGTGTCAACACCGATCCACTGAGTATATCTTATAATAACTATGTCGACAATGCAAGACGAATACTTACAGCTTCTAATGTAGCTGGCTCAATAGTTCTTGATGGATTCACAGTTTCTGGTGGAAATTCATTTACTTCAGGAGCTGGATTATTGTTTTCTCCTGATGTTGAATTGACGGTGGTTGTCAGAAATTGCATCCTTAGAGATAACCTTGCATCTGGAACAGCAGGGGCGATCAGATTGGGAGCAAGTGACAATGAGATCTTGAATTTTCGTTTAGAGAATGTTACAGCAGTTCATAATTCATGTACAGGTTTTGGTTCGAAAGGCGCAGTAGTATGGGCAACAGGTGGAGGAATTACTTTTGCAGAATATGTTAATGTTTTGTTTCATCAAAATTTTTCGAGTAGTAGAGGAGGAGCAACAACTCATGATATTGAAGTTCATGCAAGTTATGATAATTGCATCTTTAGCGAAAACCGCGCATCAAGTGGCGGAGCAACTTTCGAAGATGTAAGTGTAGCTTCTTTTTATCGGAATTGTACCTTCTATAAAAATACAACATCAGCAACGAATGGAGCTTCTGTAATCCATAGTTATAATGATTTTGGATCAGAAAATGTAAATTTAGAAAACTGTATATTCTTTGGCAATGGAGCTAGACCACTTCTAGGAAATGGATCGACTGATTTTACCATTAGTAATACGATTATTGAGTATAACAATTGGGCGGACTTCATGAACGATGCTAATGGCTCAATTGACCTTGGAGGAATTCAATATAATGTAAATCCAGAATTTGTAGATGTTTCAGAATTTGATTTTAATCTAAATGCCACTTCTCCAGCGATCAATATCGGTAATAATGCATCTGTCCAAGGAGTGCATGATCATACTGGATATATTGCTCGAATTGTTGATGCGACGGTTGATCTTGGTGCATTGGAATATCATCTTCCGCTAATTTCTGATATTGATCACGTACTTTGTTTTGGAGAAGATTTTGGCTCTGCTTCTGTTAGTTTGGAAAACTATCCACCGTTTACTTATGCATGGAGCGACCCTAGTATTCAAGGGCCAAATCCAACTAATTTAGTCGCTGGCGAATATGAATTGACGGTAACTAATTTTATCGGTGATTTCGAAGTGCTGACTTTTACCTTAGTTGAAAACCCTGAGATCATAGTTACTTTTAATGTAACAGATCCTACGGGAGGCAATCCAGATGGCGCGGCAATGGCTAATGTTTCAAGCGGCACTTTTCCTTTTACTTACGAGTGGAATACGGATCCAGTACAAACAACTTCAACCGCTTCAGGTTTGCCTGATGGAACATATACCGTGACGGTGACAGATGACGAAGGTTGTACGATAGAAGCTTCTGTTGATGTGGGAGAACCAAGTGCCGTTCAATCAGTAGATGATTCTAATGAGATTGAAATTGGACCAAATCCTTTTAATGGAAATGTGCAAGTTATTCTTTCTGGAAGTTTGATGGAAAATTCTTCTTTAAGTAAAGTTCTGATCTATGATACTGCAGGTAGAATTGTTTATCGAGGTTCACTTTCTGCTGACTCAAATAACTCGATTGATCTAAGTCATTTATCGGCAGGATTGTATTTTATGGAATTGGCGGGTGATGATTTGAGGTTTAGAAAACGATTGGTGAAACAGTAAGAAAGGATATGTTTGAAAAATATTGTAGATTTAGATTCTAAAATTCTAAATATGCAAATCAAACACTTTTTTAAAATAAGAAATATACAAAAAATGGAATTTGGCCATCGGTCAAATTTCGTTTTTGTTTTAGAACGTATAACTACAATTACTCTAATTGCTTTTGCGCTGATATTTTCAACTTGCAGTAAAGATGCTGATTCTGAGAACGATAAAAAAGCGGTAGAGGTGAATACTGAAAAATCTGATTATTATACCGAACAATATCGGAATCAATTTCATTTTTCTCCAGAAGCAAATTGGATGAATGATCCAAACGGAATGGTTTATTATGATGGAGAGTACCATTTGTTTTATCAATATTATCCAGACTCTACCGTTTGGGGCCCAATGCACTGGGCACATGCGGTGAGCCCCGATATGGTGCATTGGGAGCACTTGCCAATTGCTTTGTATCCGGATTCTCTAGGACTTATTTTTTCCGGTTCTGCAGTTGTTGATCATCAGAATACCAGTGGTTTTGGGAAAGATGGAAAAGCGCCTTTGATTGCTATTTTTACACACCATCTTATGGCTGGCGAAAAGGCTGGAGGGAATCAGTATCAATATCAGTCTATTGCTTATTCCAATGATCGAGGGAGAAGTTGGACAAAATATGAAGGCAATCCAGTCGTATCAAATCCAGGAATAAAAGATTTTCGAGACCCAAAAGTAATCTGGCATGAAGAGAGCCAGAAATGGGTGATGGTCTTTGCTGCTTATGATAAAGTTCGGATTTATAATTCTCCAGATCTAAAGGATTGGACCTTTACTTCTGAGTTTGGAATCCCTGGAGATAAGCGACTTTGGGAATGTCCGGATTTATTTCCAATGCAGGTGGAAGGCAGTGATGAAACGAAATGGGTTTTGATTACTAGTATTCAAAAAGAAGGACCGAATGGTGGAACCGCAACCAGTTATTTTGTTGGAGACTTTGATGGAAAAACTTTTAAAGGAGATCATAAAAAGCAATACTGGGCGGATTATGGAAAAGATAATTATGCAATGGTCACCTGGTCGGATGTGCCATCTTCAGATGGTCGGAGGTTAGCTTTGGGCTGGATGAGTAATTGGCAATATGCACAAATTGTTCCTTCTGAAAAATGGCGAAGTGCGATGACTTTACCAAGGGTTTTGACTTTGCATAAACATGGAAATGATTACCGAATGAGATCGATGCCTGTGAAAGAGTTGGCGAATATCGAAGATGAAAAAGTAGAAATTCCCGCTAAGGTTTTTAAAGGAGAAAACTTGATTTCAAAAATATCTAAGGATCATTTGTATAAATTGGAATTGACCTTTAAAAAACCATCGAGCGGTGATTTAGGTGTTCGTTTTTCAAATGATAAAGGAGAATATACCGATGTGAAATTTTCAGGAGTAGGTAATCATTATTATATTGATCGAACTAAATCAGGAACGATTTCATTTAATGAAAACTTTCCGGGAGTTCACCTTGGTGAGATTGATTATGAAAGTTCAACGGTTGATATGATCATCTATTTGGATCACGCTTCGGTTGAACTTTTTGGAGACCAAGGCCAATGTGTAATGACAGAGATTGTTTTTCCTTCGACTCCTTATTCTAATATAGAAATCATAGGAGGGAAAGAAAATGCAGAATTGATAAAAGGTACGATGACGAATCTGAAGCGGATTTGGTAAGAATGGATAGATGCTATTTTATGTGTTGATAAAGTTTCTCAGAGTATTTATATTTACAATAAAACATACTGCTAGATATTCGTTTGATTTACGAACAAGGATCAACGATTTTAGATTTTGCTAAACGTAAGGCCACATCTCAAATCACTATTCGTTAATCCTTGTTCTTAAATCAGGTTTTTTACAAAACCCGCTGATCAATCACTCTCTTCAATTTTCCGCCCTCACTACCCGGAATACTCTCTGGAGCTTCTAGTTGGATTTCCATAGAAAGACCAATCGTATTTTTGATCTTGCTTAATAGTTGATTTTTAAAATCCTCGTTAAGTGGGTCAACTCCACTTTTTACTTCCACCCGAACTTTGACTTTGTCCATCGTGCCTACTCGGCTGACTACCAGTTGATAATTAGGAACGAGAAAGTCCATTTCCTGGATCACTTCCTCCACCTGCGTATAAAAAAGATTGACTCCTCGAATGATCAACATATCATCCGCCCGACCTTTGATCGAAGACATTTTGATATGCGTCCGTTTGGCATTTTTATCATAATTAATGGAACAAATGTCATTGGTCCAATAACGCAAAAGTGGAAATGCTTCTTTGGTCAAGGTTGTAAAAACAAGTACACCTTCCTCGCCATAAGGTAATACTTCTCCAGTATCCCGATCCACTATCTCCGGATAAAAATGATCTTCCCAAACATAGCTTCCTGTTCCTCTTTCTTCAAAATCTTCTTGCGAAACACCAGGGCCAATAATTTCACTCAAACCATAAATGTTCGTTGCAGTAACATGGAGTCCTTGTTCTACTTGCGTCCTGATTGCTTCCGTCCACGGCTCTGCTCCGAGGATCGCATATTTTATATTTAGGGCTTCGGTATCGATGCCTCTTTTCTTACATTCGGTAGCCAATGTCTGCGCATAAGAAGGGGTACAACAAATTACTTCAGGTTCAAAATCCTGAAGGATAGTCAATTGCCGATCGGTCATTCCACCTGACACAGGAATCACAGCCATTCCCAATTTCGTTGCTCCGCCATGCATTCCTAAACCTCCGGTAAATAATCCATAACCATAAGCATTATGCAATTTCATCCCAGGCTTTGCACCTCCGCAAACTAGCGAACGAGCAACTACTTCATCAAAAATATCCAGGTCATTTTTCGTATAACCAACGACCGTAGGTTTACCCGTCGTTCCGCTAGAAGCATGGATTCGCCGGATGCTATTCATGGGTTCTGCAAACATTCCAAAAGGATAATAATCCCGAAGGTCAGATTTTTTTGTAAAAGGAAGTTTCGATAAATCTTCTACGCTTTTAATATCTTGAGGGTGTATACTATTTTTATCAAAAATCGTTTTATAAAAAGGAACTTGATTGTAAATCCGATGAAGCATATCCGAGAGTCGCTTGTTTTGCAAA
>CAKZTD010000143.1 GCA_937921595.1 uncultured Saprospiraceae bacterium | reverse complement strand
TTTTCCTCTATGGTTTCTTTTGTTCTATAAATTAACTCATCCCAACACAATCCGGCATCCTTCTCTAGCAGATTTTTGAATAGCTTCCACTACCCGAATATCTTTCATCCCTTCCTCACCAGGCACAAGCATTGGTGTATCATTCATAATCGACAAAGCATCATCATCCATTTGCTTAGCTTGTTGATTTGGAATTACTTGATCTAAAACACCATCACTGGTTACTCCTTTTATGCCATTATATGCTTGAAAAGGCGAAAGATTATAAAAACCATTTGTTGTAGTTACGTTTAAATAATTGACATTCATCCCGATACTGGTCGTACAATTTGCAACCACTCCTCCGGGGAATTCTAACTGAAAATTAGTCGTCATATCTGCCTTTTGATAAAGTTCAGGATTGTTATTAAATTCCTGAGCAAATACCGCAATTGGTTCTTGGCCGGTAACATAGCGAGCAGCATTTAAACAATAAACGCCCATGTCATACATCGCTCCGCCACCTTTGTCTTGTTCCATTTTCCAATGATCCGTCCATTTCTCCCACCCACCTCTAAACCCAGCTGCAGCCGATATCATTTGAATGTCACCATATGTTTTTTCTCGACCAAAACGAATGACTTCCTGCGTATTCGGTTCATGTTGCATTCGATATCCAATCGCTAATTTTCTTTTGTTTTTTTCGCAAGCTTTAATCATTATTTCACATTCCTCCGCAGTCATTGCCATTGGCTTTTCACACCAAACATGCTTACCTGCATTTGCTGCTCGAACCACAAATTCTTTATGCATAAAAGGAGGAAGAACTATATAAATCACATCGATGTCATCATTATTAGCTATGCTGTCAAAGTTCTCGTAATTGTAAATATTTTTATCTGGGATATTATGTTTTGTTTTCCATTTTTCAGCTTTAGCTGGAGAACCAGTGACAATACCGGCGAGATAACAATGTTCCGTTAGTTGTAGTGCTGGAGCCAAGAGATCAGTAGCATAATATCCGAGACCAACTAAAGCAACTCCGATTTTTTCTTTTTTATTTTGAGAAAAGCAGCTGGAAAGAGCAAGTGAACTTAGGCCTACTGTCGCTGTAGCAGTGGCGATGTTTTTTACAAATTTTCTTCGATCTAACATAATAGGATGAAATAATTAATTAATGAATTGTTTTCAATGTATTGCTAAAGTCTTTCTTAATATTTATCGTTTTCGATCTACTGAATTCTCAATCCATTTTTCATAAGCTTCATTTGCTTCAACCTCAATTTTCATAATACAGGGTACATCATAGGGATGAATTTCTTCGATCATATTTTTTAATCGTTCCCAATTCTCGGGTATTGTTTTAAAAATAGAAACATACTCGTCTCCAGATTCTATTGCTCCTTTCCACCAATACGCACTTTTAATAGGAAATAAATTTCCACAAGCAACATATTTATTTTCGACGAGGTAATTCGATAACTTTGTTGCAGAAACCTCATCAGCATTTGTTACGTATACGATTATGAAACTCATTTTTTTATTTGGAAGATAGCAAGAACCTGAGACAATGAATAATGATGCATTAAAAAATAAGTTAATCCTCTTACTCCAAATTGCAACCGTCTGCTTGTTTTTAGGTAGAGCATGGCAACATTTGGCCTGGGATGCTCCTTTTCGAACATTGCTTTGGGATGAGGAACTAATGAAGGGATTGGTAGAAAGTATAGGCTCTACTTCCTGGGAAGAATACATAACTAGCCCAAGAACAGATGAGCAAACTCAAGGAGTAATCAAAGGTTTTGGATGGTTCTATTTGCTATGTGCAATCATGGCAGTTTTTATAAAAAAGTTAAATAGAATTGCTGGAGTTTTTATGTGGCTAGGGAGTATCAGCTTAATCATATTAGCGATGTTGTATTGTAAAGAACGATTTTATAGTATTGGTCAATTTCTAGAATACACTTTGCAGTTCTCTTCACCATTATTTTTATACTTTGCTGTAAAAGATCGATTTTCAAAACCACGTTTGCTTTTCTATATGAAACTGGCCATTGCCTTGACTTTTATCTGCCATGGATTATATGCGATTGGGTACTACCCAAGGCCAGGATATTTTACTGAAATGACGATGAATATCTTGGGAGTAGAGGAGGGGACAGCGATTCAATTATTGAAAGTTGCTGGTGTCTTAGATTTCGGTATTTGCCTAATACTATTTTTACCAAATCGCATCGCGAAATGGATAATTCTGTATGCTATAGTTTGGGGTTTTTTCACAACGATTGCACGAGTGTGGTCTTATGTCGAAATAGATTATTTTATGCAAACGATGAAGCAATGGATGCATGAAACCATTTATCGAGTCCCGCATTTCATGGTCCCAGCAGTATTGTATCTTTGGATTAAGAATGAGAGAGAATGAACTAACTCTAAGGTAAGAATACAAACCGTAGAGGAAATAAGAAAAGCTAAGATAAAATCAAATAACCAGCAATTTCTCAGAAGCAACAACTCTTCCATTTTGCGAAACACTTAAAAAGTAAATTCCTTTCGTCAGATCAACATTCAGTTTATTAGAATTTCCAATATTTAAATCTTCTTTTTTAGAAAAAACTTTCGATCCTTTTTGATCAAAAATAACCAGCTCTGCCTCACCCGATAAATTTCCTTTAATTGAAAAAGTAAAAGCATTTCCACTATTCACAGGGTTTGGAAAAATAGCAATCTGAGAGACTTGTTCTATTTCTAAAATTGGAGTAGTTGATGCTGCACAATTCACCGAATCCAGCCAAATAAATGCATCCGTTAAAATCTGATTTCTATTCGGAAAATCTATAGTATGACCAATTCCTGGCATGAGCATTGAATTGGTAATAGCATCATTATCATTTAAACCATTGAGTAGCGGAGTGAATCGAACATTCGGAGAATCATTTCCTCCATGAACTAAATAATAAGGTTTTCCAACTGCATTTTGAATCACACTAGACACTTCACTAAAATTAACAGCAGCACCAATCGGCATAAAACCTCGAAATCGATCAATATGATTTAAGCCATAAGTATAAACTGTTTTTCCTCCCCATGAAAAACCCATAGCATAAGTTTTCTCAGGATCTACATCATACCAAATTGCTACAGAATCTAACAATACACTTGTAAAAGCAGTGTCGATTGGATCATCAATGGCACCATCGACACCTCCGTCAGGACAAGCTAAAATTAGATTATTAGTTTCCGCAAAAACGATGAGTGTATCACACCAGCTTTCTGCATCCCATCGATTGGTATTCAGTGGATGGAGCGCAAGCATCAAACGATGCGGGGTACCCGCTTGATAAGCGGAAGGAATGTATAAAGAATACTTTTTAGCAGGATCACTTTGAAAAGCAAAATCGCCATCAATCCGAGTCTGTCCAAAAATAGATAAGCTTATAAAAAGGAGAAATAGTATTAGTATATTTTTCATAATTAGGGATGTTTCCCTAAAGATAGAAATGATCTTGACTATGATTCTAGTCCAAGCTTAATTCAAAGACGTATGTCTTCAAACTGTCATGATAGAGAAGAAAATAAGAATCTTACAAAGCAAGGATCTCAGCCATTGTAATCAAATCCTCTTGTAGTCTTTTATCTTTAGATATCGCATCCTTAAATGAGGTAAGTTTAACTTTATTATTTACCAAGCCAACCATTTTATTAGCTTCTCCCTTAATTAAGGATTCAACGGCAGAGTGTCCTAAGCGACTTGCCAAAACTCGATCCATACAAGTAGGAGAGCCTCCTCTTTGAAGATGACCAATGATGGTTACTTTGGTGTCATAGTAATCAAATTTCGCTTTTACTTTATCTGCAATTTCCTGAGCACCACCATTTTTATTTCCTTCCGCTACGATAACCAAACTAAATAATTTTTGACGCTTTGCACCTTTCTTAAGTTGCTTAATCAAGTCATCAATCGTGGTATCAGTTTCAGGAATCATCACATTACTTGCACCAGATCCGATACCAGTATTTAGTGCAATGAATCCACTATTTCGTCCCATCACTTCAACAAAAAACAATCGGTTATGAGAATCAGCAGTATCTCGAATTTTATCCACCGCATCAACGGCAGTATTGATTGCCGTATCAAAGCCTATGGTATAATCTGTTCCATAAAGATCATTGTCAATGGTTCCCGGAATTCCTATAAAAGGAATGTCAAACTCTTTTGAAAAAATATGGGCTCCTGTAAAAGTACCATTTCCACCAATCGCAATACAAGCATCAATATCATTTGCAACTAGAGATTCGTAAGCAAGCTGACGACCTTCTTTGGTCATAAACTCCATACTTCTAGCTGTTTTTAATATCGTTCCGCCACGATGCATAATATTACCTACATCACTCGTCTCTAATCGTTTGATGTTACCTTTGATCATTCCATCATATCCGCGATAAATTCCGTAAATGTGTAAATCGTGATAGGTAGCAGTACGTACAACTGCTCTGATGGCAGCATTCATTCCAGGAGCATCTCCACCTGAAGAAAAAACAGCAAGTCTTTTTATGTCTTTAGCCATTGGTTATTTATGGGAAAGGTGATTTAAGTGTTTTCAGTTTTTGAATATCCAACGTTAAGATAACTATTTTTTAAAATAAGCTTTCTCATGTTCAATATGATAATCTACCAGTGCATCAATCGGTTTTTTCATTATCGTCCCCAAATTTAAATTTCTTTCTGATAATAACGATTCTAAAATGAAAGAAAAATAATAAGCAATAGAACCAACAAAGTGAATAGGAAGGTTTTCATGTCCTTCATATTTTACAACATGGCGATCAATAAATTCACCAAAAGAGCGATGAACCATTTGTTGAATAAAAATATCATCCTTGCAATCAAAAAGGAATCGGGAAAATGAAGCTAGGTATACATTCGCTCTTTCACCAGTATACAATTTATTTAGAAGTTCTCTCTTGCTAATATTGTATGTTTTATCAAATTGAACTTCAAGGTGAGCAGGAAGCTCTCTGTAATAATAAGCTCGAATAAGCTTTTTCGCAAGATGAGTTCCACTACCTTCATCTCCTAAAAGATAACCAAGATTTGTGACGTTATCAATGATCTTATTTCCATCGTATAGACAGGTATTCGATCCGGTCCCCATAATACAGGCAATCCCTGGTTGATCACCGCAAGTTGCTTTCGCACTGGCTAATAGATCATGATCAACAATGATATCCGCATTTGGAAAAACTACTTGGAAGGCATTTTTTAAAATATCTTTTCTATAAGAATCAGAACATCCTGAGCCATAGAAAAATACTTTCTCAGCTTGCTCAACTGGTGTTTCTTTGACAAAGGATTTTTGTAATTCCTCAATCACCATAGATTCGTCATAAAAAAATGGATTAAAACCAATCGTTGCATAGTCCGATTGTTTGCCTTCTTTGTCAACAATTCTCCAGTCTGCTTTAGTGGAACCGCCATCAGCTATAAAGATCATAAGATGAATTTAATTGTTTAAGTCAAATGTAGTGTAAAAAATACACTAAGTAATGATTTTTGTTTGAAATTATATGAAAACGAATTAAAAAATATCCCTTTTTATCTTAAAACGCCTTTTATTCTTAAAAGATACTCAAAATAATGGATAATGTAATAAGGCTTAAAAGACTTTTAATCAGTTGGTTATAAGGAAATAGAACTTAATGTTTTAAGTAAAAGACAAAATGTTTGATTTTATAAAACAAATTGTTTTAATTTGTGTTTATAATTGTGAACCTGATTTTGAAGAAAGAGAAATCAAGTAAATAGCTGATCATGAAATTAAGTCGTCTAAATAAACCTTTTAAAATATGGAAAACATAAAATTCACTTTCAAAACCTTCAGCAGGGTATTGTGGAAAGAGGCGACAATATTTTTTGTTAAAAACGGGTTTAGCATTCTACTACTAGGAGCGATTGTTCATTTTTCAACTCAAAAAGATATAAATCTTGAGTTTTCAATGAGCACTAGCTCAATTTTTGACCAATCAGAAAAAATAGTTTTAGGGGAACTAAGCAGTAACGAAGATCGTATACATAAACCTAGATTAGAGAAAAACAGCTTTGGATTAGGTAGTTTTTTGTTTACCTCAAAAAAATCTGATAATGGAACAACAAATCAAGTCCCAGTTAAATCTAAAATTAAAGGAAAGAGTCATCCTTCTTTTTTGTCGTTTATCTTCCATGATGATCTTTCCGGAGAACATCCATTCGATCCGTCGCTCCTAAGTCAGCAACAAGTAGCATGTCAAAAATACATTGATCGTTTTGCTCCAGTTGCTGTTTCTGAAATGCATAAGTATGGCATCCCAGCTAGTATAAAATTAGCTCAGGCTTTACTAGAAAGTAATGTAGGAACTAATCAATTATCTCAGGAGTTTGACAATCATTTTGGAGTCAAATGCTTTTCTAAAAAATGTAAACCAGGACATTGCAAAACCCACAACGATGATATCCATAAAGACTTTTATCGAAAGTATGAAAACGCCTGGGCGAGTTTTCGTGGACATAGTTTATTGCTTCATCAAAAGCGGTACCAGCATCTTCTGGGAATCGGTAAATCCGATTATAAAAACTGGGCTCATGGTTTGAAAAAATCAGGTTATAGTCCAGACGAATATTATGCGGAGAAATTGATTAGAATAATTGAGATTTTGAATTTAGATCGATTTGATCGAAAATCTGAATAGGGTAGAATTAGCTGTTAATCGGATTTGAAAATGATAAAAAAACTTCTGATTTGCCTAAGTTTAAATTTAAAAAAAGCATTTCTTTTTGTGTTCTAATGTTGACTTATATGGTTAGAAAAAAAACACCACATAAGTCAACATTAGAACACAATGCCCAAATTTTTATTCAGAACTATTGACAACAAGATTCTAGTTCGAACAAACTTGTAACTTCGACTTGAGACAGTTCTCTATTGTAGATGATAATGTCATCAATTTTACCAGTATAATCAGTTCCGATAAATAGATCACCAATATCCGCTGCGGTATGAATGGTTGAGCAATTCGCAATACCTGTAGCTGAATCATCTAAAGTTCCATTGAAATAAATTTTGTAATCTGCGCCATTTTTAACGGCTACCACATGATGCCAATTATCGGTTAGGGCAGTTACTTCTCCTTGGCAACCATTTGAAAAATCAGTAATAGGTTCTGCCCAAACAGAATTATCATGCCCGAAAACTGCTCTTCTACAATCATAAAGACCAACAGACCATTCTCCTTGTCGATCAGGACAATGCCCATCATTCCCTCTGCTTAATAGGACTTCAAAACTCCCTCCAGGTCTTGTATCGTTCTTGGGCTCATACCAAATTGAAATGGAAAATTCATTTAAACCATTTAAAAAACCAGTATTGCTTGTCGTCAAAAACTCAGTATTAGTTTGAGAATTGTCAAAAATAAAAGCACAATTTGAATTTCCATTTCTGTCTGAGGTAGGACTTGCTGTTGTTGAATTTGTAATGGAATTAGAATTGGGTGATTCATCATCTAGGCTTCCACCATTAAAAGGATAAAATGCAATCACACCGTTTTGAAGATTTGCTGGGAGACAATCAACTGTAAAGTTATCGTCATCATCACCACAACTGAATATTCCAATAGCTAGGAATAGAATTAGTAATTTTTTCATCTTTATATTTTTTTGTTAAACCTAAAAAGTGAAGAACTTCGCCATAGTCCAAGTTCACTTTACTCTTACTATTAAATGCTTGGTATTGTTGTCTAGTATATTCACTTTAACCTGACTTTAATTCGCTGAGGATGAAATACTCGTTTTACTATTCATAATTATAAAACCTCGAATAAAACTTCGACACTTCCGGCTTCTTCATAGGCACATTCCAAAAACCATCGTATTCTAAATATTCAGGAACATACAGATCTCCATGTTTTTTTAATTCAATTTTCATCTTTATATCAAAATCAAACAGCGCTCCATAATATTTCAATTGATAGTCTCTTGCTACAACTTGAAAGTTCGATTTTTCAAAATAAGTATTCAATGATTTGATGACTGTTTTGTCTTCTTTATGCGTTAAATATTCAGGCTTAACAATCGCGGAAAAAACATAGCAATCAACTCCGTCTTTATATACTTGGGAGGTAATAGAATAATCATAATACTTCGCCATTTTTTCAGAAAATATTTCTGTCTTTTTACCAATGATTGGAACATCTGCTTTTTCACCAGGAGAGAAGATAAGTTTTTTCAGTTCTGTAATATGCTTTTGCATTCCTTTGCTTGGCGCAGGAGGATCATCCGTCGCTTGAGCAGATTGACAGACTTTTCCATGTGTAAAAAATAACTGATCAAACATCTTGGCGGTATAATATCTGATTCTTTTTTTCCTTTTATAAAAATTACCTTTTACATCTTCATTTAGAACAGCCATTGTTCGACACAATCCTTCGGAAGTTTGTCTGGTCTGGCTATTGTATTTTGCTTTTTCCTTTCTCTTTTTTGAAAACATAGAGATTTCGTTTTCGGCAGAGTAGGAGCGTGTTCGAATGTTTCGGAATGCCTGGTAAAAAGATTTGTCTTCACGGACCATTTGTATAAAGTCCTCTACATCGAAGCCAGTTCTGGAAGCACTTACTACGATGGAATCTATTAAAACTACACCTCCAAAATCATCGTAGTCTAATTCAAATAGAGCAGAAGTGTCTTGTCCATATAGTCCAGCATTGCAAGAGAATATAAGAAACAAGATATACAATTTATTTAACATGTGTTTATTTTACTCAGTTAGAATATTCTTTATATTTGAATTTTAAAATTATACAAAGATCTATAAAAATTCAAGTTTGACTTGATATTAGCCATTCCTTCAAAAAATTAAATCAAACTCTTATTTGGAACCTCAAATCTTGCACAAATTTTCCTATTTTCGCACCTAAAATAGATAAATATGAATAACGTTACAGTAATAGGTGCAGGAACAATGGGAAATGGTATTGCTCACGTCTTTGCAATGAAAGGCTACAAAGTCAATTTAGTAGATATTTCAGAGACTGCTCTTGAAAAAGCAATAGCAACAATTACTAAAAATTTAGATCGAATGATCGCTAAAGAGCGTATTTCTGAAGCTGACAAAGCTGATACACTCGCTAATATTTCGACTAATTCAGATCTTCCTAGTGGAGTATCTAAAGCTGATTTAGTGGTAGAAGCTGCCACGGAAAACATTGATTTAAAATTGAAAATTTTTCAACAAATCGATGAACATGCACCAGCCTCTGCGATTTTAGCGACCAACACTTCGTCTATTTCCATTACAAAAATCGCTGCGGTTACTAAACGCCCAAATCAGGTAATTGGTATGCACTTTATGAATCCGGTGCCAGTGATGAAATTGGTAGAAGTTATACGAGGATATGCTACTACAAATGAAGTAACGGATACGATAATGGAGATGTCTAAAAAATTAGGCAAAATCCCCGTTGAAGTAAATGACTATCCTGGTTTTGTAGCCAATCGTATTTTAATGCCAATGATTAACGAAGCCATTTATACCTTACATGAAGGTGTTGCTGGGGTAGAAGGAATTGATACGGTTATGAAATTGGGAATGGCTCATCCTATGGGACCTTTACAGTTAGCTGATTTTATTGGCCTTGATGTAGTTCTAGCTATTTGCAAAGTATTATATGATGGTTTTGGAAACCCTAAATATGCACCATGTCCGCTTTTAGTGAATATGGTGACAGCTGGTAAATTAGGACGAAAATCCGGTGAAGGATTTTACACTTATACACATGGAACGAAAGATTGGATCGTAGCTGATAATTTTAAATAGTTCTAATTTTCAACTACAGATTCTAAACAAAAAAATAAAGCTTAAATGAAATACTTCCTTTTTTTATTACTTTTCTCATTGACCATGATTTGTTGTAATAATGGCTCTGATGATGATTCTCCAATGGGAAACCTGATGGAAAATGCACCAAGATATCTCATTCATAAAATATATAGAGGAGGAATATTAAACGTGGAAAGAAATTATTCATCAGATAGTATTTTAACATCACAAACGATTTATCAATCAAATGGCGACTTATTTTTATTACAAAATTATTCTTCATTAAATGATACCATTGTAGCCATTTCTATGGATGCTGATAATGATACTACACAACTTAGATATTCTTATTTAGATAATAATACAAATGCAAGGGTTGATCGCTTTGAGCCTGATGGTGTTCTCGATAATTATACGGTTTATACTTTTTCAAATGATTCTTGTGGTTATACCACCATTGAATTTTTTAACCCTGACAATACCATATCTAGAACTGTTGAAATTGAATATATAGATGGAAATTGTAGTTATTCGACTGACTATTTTGATGGGGCAGGTGATCTATTATTTTCTGAGATTATTATCAAGGATAATACAAACATTGGGAGCTCAAAATTGACCGATTTATTTCAAACGAGTAAGCAAGGCAATACTCTTGAATATACTATAAAAGATATAGCTGGTAATATAGTCGAATCAAGTTCTTATGTTACTGAATATGAATACAATCAATTTGGGTATATCACTTCTGGGACTACAACTTATCTGGATGGTAATACTGTTGAAAACACAACCTATGAATATTGGTAGTATTCTGTCTTTTGCTCTTTATAAGTTTAGATCTTAATTAAGGTTAAAACTGCATAAAACAAAGATTTTTACGTAAATATTTTGTTATATTGATAACCTCCGTTACTTTTAAGTAGAAACTTACGTATAAAGAGAGTAAATCATTTTTTAAACCCTTTAATAAATAAGAAATATGTTAGACAAAATTATGGAAATGGTAGGAGGAGATGCTATAAGTGCAATTACTGAAAAAGCAGGTGTATCTGCTGATCAAGCAAAAGAAATGTTGCCTTTAGCTGGGGAAAGCCTTAAAGAAGGATTAATGTCACAAGTGACTGGTGGTAATGTTGATGGCCTTCTAGGCATGTTCAAAAGTGTAAGTGGCGGTGGATTAGAAAGTAATGGTATCTTCGGTGGTATCAAAAAAATGTTTATGACAAAAGTAATGTCTAGTATGGGACTTCCTGAGTCTGTTGCTGGTTTAGTTGCTGGTTCTGGTATGGGAAGTATTATTGGAAACTTAGCTGGAAAAATTTCAGCTGATGGTGATACTGATGATATCGATGCATCAAGCTTAATGAATGTTCTAGGTGGTGGAGATGGTGGAATGCTTGGTAACATCACAGGAATGCTAGGTGGAGACGCTGGCGGAGGAATGATGGACAGTCTTAAAGATGCTGCGAAAGGCAAACTTGGCGATATCGCTGGTGGTCTTTTTGGTAAATAAGATATCTTCTTAAGATAAAATATAAAAGCTCTTGATCGTATGATCAGGGGCTTTTTGTTTATAAAAAAATGCGATATCAGAACAAGGATTAACGACTTTTGATTTCAAAATGTTTATTCCATTGTTCTGCAATTAACTCAACGAAGTCTTCAAAAATATTTACTCCTTTTATTTTGTGCATGGTGTATTTTGGTTGATTTGGGAGGAAATCGACAAATCCAAATGCATGGTCATGAGAGAATAAATTCACCTCTTTTGTTTCTTTGTTGTAAAAGTATTTAGCTCCGTTCGCTTCTTTGGTAAAAAATACTTTATTAGTTAAATCTATTGGTTTAAAATTTAGTTTTTCACAACTTTCTAAATAATATTCGGCCCAATCTAATTTGTCTGTGTTTAATGATCCGACAAACATGAAATCTTGATTAAGGGTCAATGTATAATTATAATCTATTCCATTTATTTCAACTGATTCTGGTCCATTGAATGATTCTATAATTCCTCCAATATTATCAATCAAAACTTGATGCTCTTCAATTAGGTCGATATTTGGTTTGTCAAACTGGCACATCCAACCACTAATTTTTTCCTCAATTTCCCACGTGAATAAAACCAAAGATTTCCCTTTGAATTCCACTCCTGTTTTTTTACTCAAATTGATTAAAGCAGTAGTTATTGGAAATATTTCTTTGAACCGATCTGTCAAATTAAATTCTTCAATTTCAAATACTTCCATAGGCTCATTCTTATAATTGAACCAACTTATTTCATTTTTAAATGCTTGGAAATATTTATTCATTTTTTCTTTTTGATTGAAGTGATTAGTTTATTAAAAAGAAAATTCGATTTTTGAACAAGGAGTAACGATAATAATTTTTTGTTGGAACTAGAGATTACACCCAACATCTTAAATTGCTATTCACTAATCCTTGTTCATAAATCTGTTTTATAAAGATTAAAAAAATAATCACTTAACATCATACAGTTCAAACCAAGACGTGATATAAGCTACTTTAGCCAATAGATTACTGGGTTTCGATGCAATCCCATGAGAAGCTTCCTGAATGCGAACCAAAGCAGCTGGAACCTTCTGCATTTTCAAGGCTTGATAATATTGTTCTGACTCTGACATAGGTGTTCGATAATCTTCTTCTCCAGTCAGCAACATCGTTGGTGTTTTTACATTTCCGACCAAAGAAATAGGAGAGCGTTTCATATAATGTGCAGTATGATCCCAAGGATTTCCAGGAAACCAAGAATCTACAACTCCAGCAATATCTGCAGTCAAGGCCCAGCTGTACCAATTGATAACTGGCTTGGCAACTACAGCCGCAGCAAAACGATTTGTTTTTCCAATTGCCCAACTGGTCAAGACTCCGCCACCACTTCCTCCGGTAATAAATAATCGTTTGGTATCGATATATCCTTTAGCAATAACCGCATCTACTCCTGACATCAAATCATCATGATCATTGCTTGGATAATTGTGATGAATCAAGTTTGCAAACTCAGCACCATAACTCGTACTTCCTCTTGGGTTGGTATACAAAACTACATATCCTTGTGTGGCCATAAGTTGCAATTCTGGAGAAAACCGATCCCCATAATTCGCAAAAGGCCCACCATGAATTTCTAAAATCAATGGATACTTTTTATTTGCATCAAAACCAGGAGGCGTCATTATCCAACCTTGGATATCTTTCCCGTCATGAGACGACTTGTACCAAATTTCTTCTACTTTGCCTAAAGTTTTATAAGCAAGAATATCATCATTAAGCGAGGTAATTTTTTTAGCTGAACCAGTTGATTTTTGAACCGCTAAGTCCGCAGGTTGGGTAGGAGTGGATTGCATAAAAACGATACTCCCTCCATGCACATCATAGTCTCCACCATCATAAGGTCTACCGATAGATGCGCCACCAAGATTATTGGCTAAGTTTTTCATCTTACCGTTTTTATCTATAAATCCAACCTTAGTATTTCCCTTTTCATCATATTGAAAATACAAGCCACTACCATCTGAATTCCATTGAATATTAGCAATTGAAATGTCTAGTTTTTCAGAAAGAGATTTTGTATTTGTTCCATCATTATTCATTACATAAAGATGGGTATGATGATAGCCCATTTTTTTATCATCATATCCCAAATATGCTATTTGCTTTCCATCTGGAGAAATCATTGGTTGCATATCAGGACCTATTCGAGAAGTCAGTTGCTTGATGTTTTTATTAGAAATATTTATTGAAAAAATCTCAGAATTCTGACGATCATATTCCCAATCTTTTGCTCGGTTTGCAGAACAATAAATTATCTTTCCATCCGCAGACCATTGAGGACTAGAATGATTGAAATCTCCATCCGTAATTTGTCTAGGAGTTCCACCTTCAATAGGTAATACAAAAATATGAGAATAGCTTTCTTCCAAATAACCAGCTCCATCAGAGCGATAGGCTAATTTGTCAAAATATTTTGGCGGTGTAGCCCATTTTGCACCTTTTGGTTTTTGAGGCATTTTTCCAAAAGCTTTACCAGCTTTCTTAATCCTCATGGTAAATGCCAGCCATTTTCCATCGGGAGACCAAACCATGTTTCCCATGCCTGTCTGAAGGTTTGTGATCTTTGTAGAACGACCATTATCCATCCAATAGATATGAATTTGACTTGACCCAGATTCGTTTGAAATATATGCTATTTGTGAACCATCAGGAGACCAAATTTGATTCCTGTCATTTTGATTACCAGTGGTCAATGGTCTATGGTTTTCACCATTCCAGTCAATTGTCCAAAGGTTTGATAATCTTCGATCGGTCATGACATCCATAAAAGATCGAGCATAGACAATCTGTTTTCCGTCAGGAGAAATTTGAGGATCTGTTGCAAATTCAAGGTCAAAAACATCTAGCGGTTCAAAGTGATCTTGAGAATGCGCAGTAAAGAATAGACCTAGAAATAGGAGAGTAATTAGTTTTTTCATAATATGAGGTGGTTTGAAGTTTTCTTGTTTTAGAACAGTCCGAGAATCAAGATTTGAAAGTAATTAATATGACTTCTAATAGCTTATTTTAATAAGTGTATTCGGTATTAGGCATTCGAAGTGCCCGAAAACCGAATACTTAAAGCCGTTTTTTCTTCAAGCATCCTCTTGGTCAAAATCCTCGTCTCCTTTAAACCTTTCTATATTTCTCCTTTCTCGTTTGGTAGGCCGTCCAGCTCCTCTTTCACGCATCTCAGGGCGAGCTTTTCCAATATACCAACTATTGTATTTGTTAAGCTCATCAGCAGGAGTATGGTTTTCATAACAAGGTTCCGCAAGGGTTGCTGAAACTCGTTTCTCTAATAGATCAACTACTTTGTAAATCATGTTAAACCCATTCTTTTTGACATGAATTACCTCATCTCTTTGTAATAAATATGAAGGTTTTACATTACTTTCTTCAATTTTTACTTTACCCGATTTACAGGCATCTGTTGCTTGAGATCTGCTTTTAAAAATCCGAACCGACCACAACCATTTATCTACTCGTACTTTTTTTAACATGGCTAATTACTTTTCTAAAACAGGAAAGCTCATATTTAATCCTTCAAGGGTATCAGCTACTTTTTTTGCAATGACATAATCTCTGTACCATCGTGAATCAACAGGAACGATTGACCAAGGAATAGAACTTCGATTGATGGCATCTTCATAACATTCTCGATACTTATCCCATAGCTTTCGTTCTTCCCAGTCGCCTTCATTGTGCTTCCAGTTTTTATCAGGGTCATCGATACGTTCTTGTAATTTTTCACCTTGCCGCTCATGTGAAAGGTGCATATAGAATTTTAAAACTTTGGTATTATTATCAAACTCCAAAAGCTCTTCGAAAGCATTGATGGCATTAATCCTTTTCGTTACTCTTTCTTCGTCAATCCAACCATGTACTCGTTGAATTAATATATCCTCATAATGGGATCGATTAAAAATTTTAATTTGACCTTTTGCTGGAGCGGCTTTGTGAACTCGCCATAAGAAATCATGTGCAAATTCTTCATCAGAAGGTTTTTTAAATGCCTGAAAACCGACACCTGCTGGACTACATCTGCTAAATACATTTGCTGTTGCACCATCTTTACCACTAGAGTCCATCCCTTGAAGTACAACAAGCAAACTATGCTTGTTTTGAGCTTGCATTATTTCTTGAAGTTCTCCAATTCGGTTCGCTAAATCTTTAGTTTTTTCTCTAGTTTCTTTCTTGGTCCAACCTTCTGGTGGAGTAGTAGGGATTTCGGATAGTTTTATCATGTTTGTGTATGTGTGTAATATTGGTTTAAATTATTTTAATGTCTATTCAATTAGTTTTTGTTTTACTATACCATCTTACTTCGTTTCACTAAATAGGATTGCAAAACAGGCTTAAAACCTTCATTGATATCAGCCTCTACAAAGTCTATTTTATATTGCAGGCATTTGATCTTTAATTGTTCTTTAAATTTAGCCATCTGCTCTACATAATGTTCTTTGACCTGATCAGATTGAACGCGAACTTCTTCGCCAGATTCCATATCGATAAAGATATAAGGACGATTTTCAAATTCAAAATCTATCTCCTTAGATTTATCAACTACATGAAAAAGTACGACTTCATGTTTGTTGTGTTTGAGGTGTTGCAATGCTGAAAACATATTTTCAACATTATCATTATGTTCAAACATGTCGCTAAAAATAACGACCAAAGAACGGCGACTAATGCTATCCGCAATTTGATGCAATGCTTCAGCAGCAGAAGTAGATTTGTTTTTCTCTGGATTCTTTATAAGCTTTTCAAGATGGGTCAACATCAATCGATAATGCGAAGTGCTTACTTTACAACGACTATGAATTTTAATGGATTCATCGAAGATACTTAAGCCAAACGCATCTCTTTGCTTTTTCAACAAATGCATCAAAGCTGCTGCTGCTAGAGATGAAAATCGAAGTTTGTTGATGTATAATTTTGAGCCCTTTTTAGGATCTTCTGGGAAGTACATCGACGAAGAACTATCAATAACGATTTGACACCTTAAGTTTGTTTCTTCTTCATATCTTTTCACAAACATTTTGTCAGAACGAGCATATACCTTCCAGTCAATATTTTTGGTAGATTCTCCTTGGTTATAAATGCGGTGTTCCGCAAATTCAACAGAGAAACCATGAAATGGACTTTTATGTAATCCTATGATAAAACCTTCAACTACCTGTTTGGCTAATAGTTCTAAATTACCCAAATCTCTTACCTCAAAATTATCTAATAGATTCATGTTATATATTATTTAGGTCAATATTAAATTTTATGCTTTAAATCCTATAATATTCAATGCTTTAAGATAGAACAATAGTGCATTAATTTTAAAATGTAAACGGAACGAAGGCTTAAACTGTTGCAAAAACTAGAAATGCCTTCGTTTCAACAAGAAACGAAGGCATTAAAGTAATATCTTTTTCTTAAATATTAAAGATGTGCTTGTATTTTAGCTTCCAAAGCTGCTTTAGAAGTTACACCAACTTGCTTGTCAACTACTTCTCCATTCTTTAAGATAAGGATAGTAGGAATACTTCTAATTCCGTATTTCATAGAAATTTCAGGATTAGTATCAACATTGACTTTTCCAATTGTTGCTTTACCATCATATTCTGTATGTAATTCTTCGATGATTGGACCGATCATTCTACATGGTCCACACCATTCTGCCCAAAAGTCTACAACTGAAACGCCTTGATTGTCTAGAGCTGTTTCTTGAAAGTTAGTATCTGTGAATTCAAATGCCATTTTTATCAGATTTAGTTATTGATTGAATTTATTTTATAAACACGATTTTCTAAAAAAGGTTCGCAAATATAATCATTTTCTGTGACGCAAAAGTCCCAAAAAGGACACATTATCTAAATATGACCAATTGTTCATGCAAAATAATGGCCTAATGCTTAGTAATTATAATGTTAGAGGAAGTAGCACTGTCTGCAACTCTTCAAGTGAAAACTCTTTTTGATAAAACAATCGAGTTCCATCTTCGTTATTAACGAGCAAAATAGCAGGAAGTTGCCCATCCCAATTATTTTGAAAATGACTGGGCCAATGTGGGATAGAATCAGTAGAAATAGTATAAACCTGGTTCACAATATCATGCTCTCTGATAAAACTGTTAATCATTTCAGGATATATACTTTTAGTATTGATATGGCGAACATCAAAATCTCCTTCATTGAAATTTTGATATTGCAATTTTTTGAGGATATCTATTGTAACTTTACAGGAAGAACAATCTAAATTCCAAAAATTGTAAATGACAAGTCCAGAAGTATCTTTTTGAATTTTGTGAAGTAGAGTATCAAAAGGAAGGTTTAGAGCTGTTATTCCATTTGCTCTAGCTAATTTCATTTTGTCATTGTCAGAAAGTTCACTTTCTTGCAAAGGTTTTCCATGTGGCATGGCTGATTCAAAGGAATCAACTAGGGTATTCGATAGAGAAGGATTGTGTTGTTTTTCTGAAGAACAAGAATAAAACAAAATCGTGCAAACAACAATATAACGGATTACTTTCATGTATACTTATTATAATTTATTTATATGACTATATATTTCATGTAAGTCACTACATTTGACAAAAAACTTCTAAATAAAAGGGACTCATAGTAATTTATTGTTTAAATCCGAGAACTACTTAAATTCATTAATTGAATAAAGCATAAGTTTGTAAGGTTTTCTTTACAAAATTTAAAAGCCAAGACATATGTCTAAAACAGATTCCAGGTGGATTTGGATTGCCTTAGGTCTATTCTCAATAATACTTAGAATCATTCTGGGAAGCTTCCCGGAAGTGATAGAACAGTATTATAGCCGCGGTTTATTTGTGGGAGTCAGAAATATATTTGATTACAGCATAGGAATGATTCCTATACCATTTCTCTATGTACTGATTTTGGGTGTACTTTGTTTTGTTTTTTATCGCATTTTTCGGAAAAAAGGAAATGAACTTTCATTAAAAAAGCGGATAATTAATATCACTTTTTCAATAACTGCTTTTTTATCTGGCCTGATATTTCTATTTCTATTTCTTTGGGGGTTCAATTATGGACGTGTCCCTATTGAGAAACAAATGGGCATTGAACCTAGAGCATTAAGTAAAGAAGAATTGAAAAAGGAGTTTTTAGTGAGTACTGAAGAAATGGTTGCTGCTTATGATAAAATCAAAAATTATGATCAGGCTTTTTTCAAGCGGTATATTTTTGAAGAAAACATTTCCAATAAAATTAGACAAGAAGTTGGACGTACTTTTAAAGATTTGGGATATCCCGTTCCTGGAAGATTACAAGTCCGAATGCTTTACCCTAAAGGATCACTTTTAAGAATCAGCACCGCAGGTTTTTACTTACCCCTGACTGGAGAATGCAATGTCGATCCAGGACTTCATCCATTGCAAATGCCTTATGTTATTTCACATGAGTTAGCCCATGGTTACGGCATAGGAGACGAAGGTACTTGCAATTTTATAGCTTACCTGACTTGTACTTCATCTAAAGATCCCATTATGAATTATACCGGTTTTTTCTCATACTGGAGATCAGTAGCCGGACAATATCGAGCGGCCAACCCAGACCATTACAAAGCAGTCAGGGCTTCGATCCCGGAAGGAATTGGAGAACACCTAAAGTTAATCAACGAAGAAATGGATAAGTATCCTGATATTTTTCCAGCAGTTCGTGATGCGACTTATAATGCTTACCTAAAAACACAAGGTATTGATGAAGGATTGAAAAATTATAGTAGGGTAGTGTTGTTGGTTCGAGCGTATCGGAATGATGGATTGAAAATATAGAATAAATCTGTGTAAGTTTTTAAAGGACTTAATATATGATCCCTAGTAGCTTGATTTTAAACTTTGGTATAAACGGTATTAGGTGTTCGGCCTTAGGAGAGCCTAAATACCTAAAACCAAATACCGTTTTTTCATAGCTTGGAGCAAATTAATATCTAACAATATTTCAAAACTAGATTAGCATAAATAGAGCCCAATCCTTTTGAATTTATTTTCGTCGATAACTTAAACTTTCTAATCGATTTACCATTTGATCATTAGATGTTTTTTACTATATTCTTAGCATGATGGATCAACCAAAAAAACAATATAAAGAGGCTAGTAAGCTAGAACTAAAAGAGATTAAAAAAGACTCTTCAAAAGACTTTAAGAAAATCTTCTGTCCTTCCTGTCATGGAGAAATAAATGCTGATCACTTAAACCTACAAAATATCATTGCGAAATGTGGAAGCTGTAATGTCATCTTTTCTATTGAAAAGGAAGTAGAAAGTTTGAAGACGAAAAATGAAATGAAACAAGATATTTTTCGACCTGAAGGGATTGAATTATTTCATTTTAAAGATGACTTAGAAATTACTGTAAAACAACACATTCAAGGTTGGGATGCTTTTGGGATTATCTTTGCTCCCTTCCTAGCTGCGTTTACAATATTTATTTATTTTACAAAAGGATGTCCAGCATTCATTCCTATTTCTCTTACCCTTGGTGCTTTATACTTTATTTACAAAGCATTTAATTATTCTAAATACAAAACGTTCATCGACATAAATGACAAATACTTAAACATTTATCATCGTCCTAAAAATCTCAGAAAAGATCAATCTTATGAAGCTTCAGAAATTGATCAATTGTATTTAAAATACGCACCTGATGGGCAGTTAGGTGTTTACATGATCATCAATGGCTTGAAAGGTCAACAACATAGAAAATTAATAAATGTCAACACCATTTCAAAAGCAAAATATTTGGAGCAAGAAATTGAGCGGTATTTAAATATTGAAGATAGAAAAGTACCCGAAGCTAATGCTTAGAATGAGACAATAGATAAAACACTAGCTTTTATTTTTTCATAAAGCCATTAATAATCTCCTTCAATACCTCATTCAAATTATCAATAGCTAGTTCCAATTTCCATGCTGATCTATTTCTACTTTCTACATAATTAGAAATAGAACGAATCGCAAGAAAGTTGACTTCTGTTTGTAAAGAAGCCATAAAAAACGCAGCACCTTCCATCGTTTCTACATCAACCGAATACTTTTTTTCAAATTGCTGGATGCTAGCCGATTCACCATGAACCTTGTTGATGGTTATTCCTGAAACTTTTTTTAGAAAATTGAAAGCTTCAGAATTCTTATTATTTAAAACTCCTTGCTCAAATGGTTTATCATTCGGATTGATTAAACCCATTTCATGGATGTCCGTAAAAGAACCATCTGCTTCCTCAACACCTAAATCTCCGAAACGATCAGAAATTACATTCACCACTGCACCTAATTCCAATGACTTATTAAAAGCACCTGCAACACCCGCATTTATTAAAAGAGAAGGTTGTTCTTTTCCCAAGTACAAACCTAGTTGAAAAGCAGTCAAAGGCATTCCAACTCCAGTGACTAAAGTTCGGATCATCAATTTATCCTTTTCATAAAGGCCAATATCTTTTTCATCAAATTCTTCTTTCAAATATTTAACAGTCGGAGCAATTTCAAATGGAGTCGCGGAAACGATGGTTATTAGCATATTTTATGAATTGATGTTTTTTAAAGAGATGTAAAGAGATAAGTTGAATCTGGTCGTAAATTTAGACAAAACTACTCTTTTAAAAGACAAAAGATTCTAGATAAATCAAGCTTTTTGTTAACTATGCATACCTAATAAAACTTTAACCAATGAAACAACTCACCTCACTGATTTCCATTATATTTTTAATTCAATCATTGGTTGCTCAAAACGATTTGGAATCTTTTGAAAAACCAAATTATAATATTCAAAAAACCACTGATGGAATAACCATAGACGGTCATTTAAATGAAGGGGTTTGGAAAACAGCGGAAGTTGGTAGTGACTTCTGGGTGCAAAGCCCGGTAGATGATATTCCTGCAAATAAGAAGACCACGTTCCAATTGACTTACGATGACAAATTTGTTTACGTTGGCATCAAATGTTATGATTCAGAAGATTATGTCATTCAATCTTTGAAGAGAGATCAATTTGGAGATAGCGACGATATCGGCGTATTTTTCGATCCTTTGAATCAACAATCATTATGTTATGCATTTGGTGTGAATGCGTTGGGTGCTCAAAGTGAGGCGCTGATTACGCAAAACGGCGGGGATGAAAGTTGGGACAACAAATGGTTTTCCGCAGTTCAACAAAATGAGGACCATTGGAGTGCTGAATTTGCCATTCCTTTTAAAACTTTACGATTCAAAACTGGTGTTCAAGAATGGGGAATACAGATTGTAAGAATCGAACCTGATGCCAATGAATCTCATACTTGGTCACGAGTTCCTCGACAATTTGAAGCCATTGACCTTGGTTATTTTGGAACACTAAATTGGGATGTTGCTCCAACCAAAACGGGAACCAATATTTCCCTGATCCCATATGCGACTACTTCCTTGAGTCAAGATTTTGATCCAGATAAAAAAAATGGAGATTTTAAAATCGGTGGCGATGCAAAGATTGCAATTACACCTTCTCTAAATCTCGACTTAACAGCTAATCCGGATTTTTCACAAGTCGAAGTGGATCGACAAGTCACCAACTTAAGTCGATTCAATATATTCTTTCCAGAACGTCGTCAGTTCTTTTTGGAAAATGCAGATATATTTAATGACTTTGGCCAGTTTGCAGACCGTCCTTTTTATTCTCGAAGAATAGGCTTGGATGGTTCAGGGCGGACAGTCCCGATTTTATTTGGAGCAAGGTTAAGTGGAAATTTAAATAAGAATTTAAGAGCTGGTTTTTTTAATATGCATACTCAAAGCAATGATGACCAAGCTGGTCAAAATTACACGGCGGTTGCTTTTCAACAAAGAGTATTTAAACGATCGGCAATCAAAGGGCTTTTCTTAAATCGACAAGGCTTTGATGGTAGCGAATCAATTGGAGGAGATTATGGTAGAAATGCCGGAGGAGAATTTTTCTATAGCACCGAAGATGGAAAAGTTTCTTTCCAAGTTGGGGGAATAAAATCCATGAAAGATTCTATTTCTAATAAAAATCAACACCTATATGGACGGTTCAATTATGCTGGTCAAAACTTCAGAACATTTTTATCGGTTCAGCATCTTAGCGAAAACTATTTCGCAGACATGGGCTTCAATGGAAGGCTCGTAAATTACAATCCTGAAACTAATGAGTTTGTCAGAATTGCTTATACTCAAGTTAGTAATATGCTCGATTATTATTACTATCCAACGGATAGCAAAAAGGTGAATTTTCATTGGTCCGGCTTAGAAAATTTTGTCTGGTTTAATACTGACGGATCGGTCAACGAATGGTATACGAGATTGAGACATTTTATCTTTTTTAAAAATACGAGCCAATTACGATTTCGACTCAATAACATTTACACGGACTTAATTTTTCCATTTGCACTTACCGAAAATCCACTTCCAAAGGGAGAATATAATCAACGAGAAGCCAATATCCAATTCAATACTGATCAGAGAAAATTGGTAAATCTGGAATCCTTTATTGTCTATGGTACTTTCTTTGGTGGCAAAAAATTGACCTATCGAGGTACCTTGAATTTCAGAAAACAACCTTGGGGAAATTTCGCTTTGGGCATCGAGCAAAATGACATCTGGCTGCCGGAAGAATTCGGAGACTTGCACTTGACATTGGCTTCTGCAAGAGTTGAAATCAACTTTTCTACAAATCTCTTTTGGACGACCTTTTTACAATTCAATACTCAATCTGACAACTTCAATATCAATAGTCGTCTGCAATGGCGTTTCGCTCCAATGTCAGATTTATATTTGGTGTATACCGATAATTATTTGATCGATGGAAAATTTGGCCCGAAAAGTAGGGCAGTGGTTTTGAAAGCTAATTATTGGCTGACACTTTAATAAATTTCGAATACTACCAACTAATAGAATAACTCAAAGAAGGAATCACAGAAAGACCTTGAACACCTAGCGTAGAATTACTTTCGTTGGAGACCGGTTTTGCATACAAAATATTCTTGCGATTGTAAACATTGTAAACGCTCAAATGAATTTTATGATCGAATAGACCTCCTTTAAAATGTGCATTTATACCAACATCAATTCGATGATTAGCGGGCAATTGAGTTGCACCTTCTTTCAATGTTTTGCTATTCAAAATACTTGAAAAAGGAAGGTCCTGCTCTTGGATGGAATTGCTTGAAAGAGGACGACCAGTTTGATACAACCAATTGGCAGAACAGTCCAACCAATCATTAAATCGATAAGCTGCAGCCAGCGAAAAATTATGTCTTGAATCGTAAAACGAAGGAATGGTTTGCTGATTAAAAGTGCGATCTGATTTTGATAAAGTGTAAGAAATCCATCCGGTGAATTTACCCCGTTGTTGTTCCAAAGAAACTTCAACACCATAACTTTTTCCACTACCTACCTCTACTGAATTTTCCCAATTACTACCATCTAATTGCACATTAAGCATTGGGTTTTGAGAAGGATCCACTAAGGTATCATTTAGCCGTTTCAGGTTTTTCATGTCTTTATAAAAACCAGAAATTTTGAAACATTGACCAGGAGTCAATTCACCAGAAAAACCAGCAGTAAATTGCCAAGCATCTTGAGCCGGGATCTTGAGCCCTGATGGAACCCAGAGATCATTCGGAAGTCCTGCATCAGATCTTGTCAATAAATTTAAATGCTGGACAGAACGAGTAGCAGCAATATGAGCTTTCATTTTTTTGGTAAATGAATAATTAACTCGCAATCTTGGCTGAATAAATCTACGAGATTTCCCTGCTTGAAAAAAAGAAGAAAAATGCAATCCTGAAATGATGTGAAAGTTATTATAAGTAAAAGATGGTTCTACATAACCATGTAAGTTGATCGTTTTAATAAGATCGGCTTCGCTAAAACCTGTACTAAAACCATCAATAATAATACTATCTAGGTTTTGATCAAACTGCTCAGAACTAAAAAATCCAGGATTAAAAGTTCTATGAGATAAATTTACTCCAAAGCGGAGTTCTAGATTGTTATCAATAAAATATTCAAAATCGTTTCTTAATGAGACTTCTTTAATTTCTGAATTATAAGATTCGATGCCTTTAGAGGCAATGAAATCTTCTCCAAAAATACTGAATTGTAATTCAGTAGCTGAATTACTTTCATATTCGTATTTACTATAAGTAGCCGTTGTATTTGAAAAAAGTTTATTGCTAAACAAGTGATTCCAACGAAGAGAAGTAATTTCATTCCCCCAATTTGTAGAGAATCCGCTTTCAAAAAAATTAATTATTACTTCATCGTTTTCTTCCTCTTCTAATACTTCAAACTCATCGTCAAGAAGACTACTCGTAAAATCAGTAAACTCATCTTCTCCTGAATAATAACTCAGGTAAACTTTATCTTTCGGACTAAAAGAATAGTGTGCTTTTAAATTGAAATCATAAAAATTATAGGCCATTTCTCCTTCCAATTCATTCTCGTTTTTGATCCGACGACTAATTGGTTTCAACCAAGTATTGATATGCGTTCGACGACCAGCTAGTAAGATTCCTCCTTTACCTTTTGCAATTGGAATCTCCAACAAACCTCTAGTTGCTGTCGTTCCTACCGTCACTGAACCGGATAACTTTTCGCTATTACCTTCCTTCGTTCTCACATCCAAAACCGAAGAAATTCTTCCTTCATACCGAGCAGGAAAACCTCCTTTGTATAGCTTAACACTTTTGGTTAAGTCAGGGTTAAAAATGGAATAAAATCCAAAAGTATGAGAAGGGTTATAGACAGGGACATCATCTAATAAGATCAAATTCTGATCACTGTTTCCACCACGAATGTGCAAACCTCCAAAGCCATCAGTTCCACCGTTTACGCCAGGTAACAAATGCAAATATCTGATTACATCAGACTCTCCGCCAACCGTTGGTAATTGAGAAAGCCAATTTAAAGGTAAAGTAGTTTCGTTCGGTTCACTACCCATCAACAAACTATCTTCCTTCGGTTTGACGATTACCTCTTGCAATGTAATCGCTGGTTCCAATTTAATATTAAAAGTCTTAGATTTTGAAAGGTCGAAATTTACCAATTTACTCTGATACCCTAAATAAGATACTTGCAATTGGACTGGACCTTCTTTGAAGTTTAAACTGTAAAAACCGAAAGCATTACTGGCTCCTCCGCTAAGATTGTTGAGGTCTATGATATTGGCTCCGATTAGCCTTTCACCTGTTTGGGCATCACTGAGATAGCCACTCAAATTATAAATCGGAAGTGCTTTTCTGAAAAGTATAATTGATCCATCGGACATTTTAAAACCAACCCGAGTTCCTTCTAAGCATTTTTTTAAAACAAACTTGAGTGATTGATTTTCGGAATTGAAGTTGACTTTTTTAGGCTTTTCAAAAACTTTAGGCGAAAAAAATATATTGACATCAGCTTTCTCACTTATTGCTAATAAAGCTTCATCAATAGATTGCCCCATGATCTCAATTGAAATAGGTTTGTCCATCACATGCTGTGCGAACAAACCTTTAAAACAAAAAATTAAAGCTATTGAAAAAAAATATCTCATGTTTTTTATTTGCAAATTCCTCCCATCAAAGTATAGTTTTTATCATCTCTTTTTTCGATTTCAATATTTAAATTATTAGTTATGTCTTTGAGGATTTTATTTATGCCAGTTGAAGTTTTAAAACGTCCAGCTATTTCACAATTTCTCATGTCCTCTTTTTCAATTGAAATATTAATCTGATAGAATTGATTGATTTGATCGATGGCTTCTGAAAGTTTTATGTTCGTAAATTTTAAACTCTTCCTTTGCCATGCGATTTCGTTGAGATCAGTATTTTCTTCTCCTTTATTTATCTTCGAAAACTTGTTGCTATTTTTATTTAGAGAAACTTTTTGAGATTTGGAAAGCAATACCTGATTCTCATTTTTCATCTCTTTCACGCTAACCTTTCCTTCGCGAACTACAACCTGTGCACTTTCTTCATTTTCTATATCTCGAACATTAAAAGCCGTTCCCAATACTTTAACTTCCAAATTTCCTGTATTAATGATAAAAGGCTTTTCAGGGTTCTTTTTTACTTCAAAAAATGCTTCTCCTTTTAGATTAATATTCCTCTCTTCTCCTTCAAAGTTTTGAGGGTAGGAGAGTGTACTTCCTACATTTATCCAAGCAATGGAACCATCTGGTAGTTTAGTTTCTAGGACCTTATCAATCGCCGCAATTTCAGTCCAAACTCTTTGATCACTCAAAGCATTATAAGTAAAATAAGAAGCTACTAACAGAACAGCCACACTTGCCACCCATTTCAACCATCTTCTCTTTGTTGGCATTTCGACCACCTTTGCTGCTTGACTGCTTTGCGCTTTTATTTTAGATTGAATGGCCTCGAATCCTTGATCATAATCCAAATCAAAAGGTAGGTCATGTTTTTCTGATTCATTCCATGCATTTCGTATCGCTTCTGCTTCTTTTTTGTTTTCGAGAGATAAGGCCTCCCAGGATTTTAAAACAGATAAATCTGCTGCTGAAATATCTCCTTTCAGTGCTTTATAAATTAGATTTATGTATTTGTCGTTATTCATTTTTTAAAATTTGAAAATTAATTCTAGGAACCAATTTATTACTAGACAATTATAAAAGGCTTATCCCCCATAAATAGCTGAAAATATTGCAATTAAAATTAAAATGGGAAGAGAATGTTGCTTTAATGCTGCTCTTATGGCTTTTAAAGCTCGAGTAATTTGATTTTCAATGGTTTTAGTAGATATTCCTAATTCTGAAGAAATCTCCTTGTGCGACTTTTCTTCAAATCGACTCATCACAAAAACAATTCTACATTTATTAGGAAGATTGTCTATCGATTTTTGAATAATTTCCTTTGTATCATTAGCTTCAATATCATCTTGAGCAACAGCTTTTACAGGCGTTTCAGGAAGGTTCGCTGGTTCCGAAAAGTCGATTCGCTTTTCTCTTTTTATATAGTTGAGACTTTTATTGACAACAATTTGACGGAGGTAAGATTTCAAATTATGGATGTTTGTTTCTGCTCGCTTATTCCAAATTTCAACAAAAGCATCATGGGCAAGATCTTTTGCTTTTTCACCATCATTGACATAACGGTAAGCTGTAACGGTTAGATACTTATAGTAGGCATCAAATATTTCTCGAAAGGCAGTATGATCTCCTTCCTTCAATTTTTCGAGTAATAATTTTTCCTGTTCTTCGCTGGGTATACTCATGGATTCTAAATATTGTCATTCATAAAAATATCACAACGACAAAATTTGTAAAAATTAGATACATAGTTGTTTCTTTTTTCAAATTTAAAGCAAATAGTATAGAGGTATACAATTATTTGGAGTCTTTTTTAATTGATCCAAAGGAGCTAGTTGAAAAAATGATTATAGTTGTCAAAGTGATTTTTCAAAAAAAGTACTGCCACAACAACATAGCTATCAAGACATTAAGTAATTCGAAAAACTTTTTTTTTATTTTTTTAGGGGATAACCAATTTTGAAATGTCTAGTATTTGAGCAGCATCAAATGTGATATTGCTTTTTAAACTAAACTTCTTTTATTTCACACTCTTTCATTTTCGAAAAGCGAAGTGATCACAATTCTACAAAATGAGAGACATTAAAAAAACAACCATGACAACTAAAATAGTAAATTTTCTTTCGATACTTTTTCTAAGTTCAATTCTATTGGTCTCTTGTAATAAAGACAAGGAGATAGAAGAAATGGTAAATGAAAATAATAATAACACTGAACAAACAGTAACAAGCGATGCTGTTCAAAATTTCAGTGGTATGGTTTCCAGTACAAACACCGACAGTACCTTATGCTACGAAATTACCTTCCCGCTAAGTTTTGAATTAGAAGATGGTAGTACTGTCACTGCTAACACTGAAGATGATCTTGAAGATCTTTTTGAAGATGGTGGACTTAATATTGTAGATTTTGTATATCCAGTAAATTTAGTAAATCCTGAAACTGGAGAAACTGAAGTCGCTAATAATGAAGAGGAGTTAATTGCATTATTTATCCTTTGTTTTGGTGGGGAAGAATGGGAACCAGAAGATGGTGAAATCTACTGTGATAGTCTTGATTTTGAATTCGGTCAACTAGGCTGTTATGACCTTGGATTTCCTTTGAATTTTGTTTTGGAAGATGGATCGACTGTAACTGCAAACACTGAAGATGATTTAGCTGATATCTTCACGGGAGAAAATCCACCAGTTGATTTTGCTTATCCAATTACTCTAATTAATCAAGAAGATGGAACTACTCACCTTGTCAATAATCCAGACGAAGTTGAAGAACTTCTTGAAGAGTGTGAAGAGGAATGGGAAAATGATTGGGAAGATGAATTCGGTGATGGTGGCGTTTACATCATGACCATTATTACCATTCAAACAGAGATAGCTGACAGCACTGGAGAATTTGAACAATGCTATGATTTTGTTTATCCGATTTCAGTTTTAACAGTGGATGGAGAGATCTTGACTGCAAATAATGACGAAGAAATGATTGCTAATGTTTTTACCAGTAACACTATAATTGAAGATTTTGTTTATCCATTTCAAGTTACGAATAATGATACAGGTGAAGTAATCACAGCAGAAAACGACGATGATGTGGAAGAACTAATTGAAAATTGTTTGCCTTAGATTTTAAATAAAAATTGCTCGACTGATTTATTCTAAAGGCAAATTGGAAGGGTGTAGATTTTTATAATCTATGCCCTTTTTTATTTTTATAAATCATAAACAATTCCCAAGCCAGGAGAGAACCCAAGAATCTGATGATAGCTCGTTCCAATATCTATTTTAAACTTCTCTTTGATTACATAACCAGCTCCAAAACTAAACGAACTAGGATTGCTTCCAAATCCAACTCTTAAAGCAAAAGCTTCTATCATTTTATATTCTATCCCACCTTTTACTCTAGTATCGAAATCAATATCTTTTTCAACTTCCAACAAAAGAATAACTTTTTTAGAAGGAGAATAAGCTCCTCCAATTTTTAAAACAGTAGGAAGATTTTCATCATCCACAATTTGTTGAGCAATTGGATTTGATAAATGAAAAGCTAGTGTTACATCCTTCAATATTTGTGATTGCAAACCAATATCAAAAGAAACAAAACCTTTGTTGCCATACTCAGGAATTCGAAAATTTATATAATTGATTTGAGCACCAAGTGATAATTTAGAAAACAACTTTCTAGCATAAGCCATTCCGATCTTTTGCTCATTATAATCTTCAAATCCAAAATAGTTGATATTCAAACCAAAGGTTCCAGATTTAGTAGGGTAGGCAAAACCAGCTGCTACTGATCGGATTTCAGCTAGGGCAAATCGTTGTTCTGTAAACAATACCGCAGATGGGTTTTCGAGATGAACCAAACCTGCTTGATTTGAAAAAATGCTATTGATATCCTGAAAAGCAGTTGCTGCATTTCCCATTGCAAGTCCTCTCGCTCCAGCATTTACTGTGAGTCCATTCTGAGCAGATAAGCTATAATTTACTAAACAAAATAAAAGGCAGCTTAAAAAAAGTAATGATTTCCGCATAAATTTTATACTTCTTTAGGATTCATATTGAGAGACAATCAATTAAAAAATCCTGTGAATTTAATTAGATTTTATGAAAATATGATACTTTGTGCTCTTAATCCGGTTTATAATAAAAAGAATGAATCTACCTCAAGGTTTTACATACGAGAAAGCATCCAATCAGGATATCCCTGTTATAAAAAATCTAATTTTCAAGGTTTTAGAAGAATTCGGATTGGTGCCGAATGATCCAAGTCTTGACTCGGATTTAGATGACATAGACGAACATTACAAAAACGGCTTTTTCGGTATCATAAGAAACCCAGATAAGCAAATAATAGGTACCTTTGCCCTGTTCAAATTAAATGAAGACTCCTTAGAACTCAGGAAAATGTATCTTTTACCAGAATTTCGGTCTAAAGGAATAGGTAAATGGATGGTTCATTTTCTAATCCAGAAAGCAAAAAATCTAGGATATAAAAAATTAGAACTCCAAACAGCAAGTGCATTGCAATCTGCTATTGCGATGTACAATAAAACAGGATTTGATGAAGTGACTAGTTCAAGTGCAAGTCCAAGATGTGACCGTGCATTTGAGATGTATCTCTAATACTTTATTAATCACTTTTCAAAACAAAAACAATGAGTAAATTTAAACAAAATTACGACCAGATTGGAGGCAACGGCGGAGGAGGAATGGTAAAAAAAGTCGGCCTCTTTGCAGCCATTGTAGCTGCCCTATTCTTTTTATTTAACAAAGGACAAGAAGATGCTACAGAAGATTCAGGTGGCTTGGTAACGATTGAGCAATCAGATTCTAAAAATGATTCATCAAACTCCAACTCTAATTCTAATATTGATCTTTCCATTAGTGATAATTATCTTCCGACTTCTACTACCGGAGAAGTTATCGAAAGACTTAATTATACGCTTTCCTATTCTGAAGAACATGAACAAGCAGAATGGGTAGCTTATAAATTGACCAAAAAATCCATTCAACAACCCAATGTAAAAAGAACAGGTGATTTTCGCCCTGACCCTAAAGTTAGAAAAGGGTCAGCTTCTCCAAGAGATTATTATAGCACAGGTTATGATCGTGGACATATGGTTCCTGCTGGAGACATGAATTTTGACAAAAGAGCCATGTCTGAAACTTTTTACATGAGTAACATGAGTCCACAGATTAGAAACTTTAATGGAGGAATCTGGCGTGAATTAGAAGAAACAACTAGAGATTGGGCTTATAATAATAAAGAATTGTTTATTGTCTCAGGTCCTGTTTTGGATGATAATATTAGAGAACGAATTGGAGACAATAAAGTATCTGTCCCGGATATGTATTATAAAATCATTCTTGATGTTACAGAACCAGAGAAAAAAGCAATCGCTTTTTTAATGCCAAATGAGGTGAGTTATAAATCGATTGGAACCTATGCTGTGAGTATAGACGAAGTCGAGGAAGTTACTGGAATTGATTTTTTTCATCAATTTTTAAAAGATGATTTTGAAAGAGAACTAGAAAGTACTTTTGATATTGGTCTTTGGAAATTTGATCATAAAAAAGAAGCTCAACGTATTAAAGGTTGGAACAAACGGAAATAAGTTTTCGTATTATTTTTGAATAATAAAATAACTTTCAAATATTAGACAATTATGTCAAACTCAGAAAAATTCAGACAGATCATAGAGGAAGGGTATTCTTTCGAAGGGGAAAGTATTGTGCTAGGAGCTGGAATGCTTGATGGAGAAGTGATGACAAATTCCTTGGTTCGTATTCCTTTAAAAATGATGAACCGACACGGATTAATCGCAGGTGCTACTGGTTCTGGAAAAACAAAAACACTTCAAATTATTGCAGAGCAACTTTCTGCAAAAAGTATCCCAGTATTATTGATGGATGTTAAAGGTGATCTAAGTGGTATTGCGGTTCCAAGTACAGGTCATCCAAAAATTGATGAGCGACATGAAAAAATCGGTTTCCCTTTTGAAGCTGGAAAAAGCCCTGTTGAATTTTTGACATTATCCGATGAGAAAGGAGCAAGATTAAGAGCAACAGTTACTGAGTTTGGTCCTGTTTTATTTTCTAAAATCCTGGATTTAAATGATACACAGTCTGGTATCGTTGCTGTAGTTTTTAAATATTGTGATGATAATAACATTCCGCTTTTAGATCTTAAGGATATGCGGAAAACTTTGCAATTTCTTACTAATCAAGGTAAAAAAGAAATCGAAGCAGATTATGGTCGTCTTTCTACAGCTTCTGTTGGAGCGATCATGCGTAAGATTGTAGTATTAGAACAGCAAGGGGCTGAAGTCTTTTTTGGAGAGAAGTCATTTGAGGTAGATGACCTTTGTAGAATTGATGAAAACGGGAAAGGCGTAGTTTCTATTCTAAGATTAACGGATATTCAAGATAAACCAAAATTGTTTTCCTCTTTTATGCTACAATTGCTTGCAGAGGTTTATTCAACATTTCCAGAAGAAGGAGATAGTGATCAACCAAAGCTAGTTATATTTATAGATGAGGCTCACCTCGTATTTGATGAAGCTTCCAAAGCACTTTTGAATCAGATCGAATCCATCGTCAAATTGATTCGTTCTAAAGGAGTTGGTTTATTCTTCATCACTCAAAACCCGGTTGATGTACCAGATGCAGTATTGGGTCAATTAGGTTTAAAAATCCAACATGCTTTAAGAGCCTTTACTGCTAAAGATCGTAAAGCCATCAAATTAGCTGCTCAGAATTATCCAGATTCAGAATTTTATGATGTAGAAACGATTTTGACGGAATTAGGAATCGGGGAGGCATTGGTCACTACCTTAAATGAAAAAGGTATTCCAACGCCATTAGCACATACGATGCTTAGAGCTCCTCAATCTAGAATGGATGTTTTGACTAATGATGAGATCAATACCGTTTTGATTGATTCAAAGTTGATCTTAAAATATAATGATCCAATAGATCGAGAAAGTGCTTATGAGATTCTTGGTGAAAAAATCGAAGATTTTCAAGAAGCTGAAAAACAAGTGGAGCTCAAAAAGCAACAAGCGAAAGTATCTAAACCAAGGTCTAGAAGAAGAGAGAAAAGTACGGTTGAAAAAGTGATGAGTAATACGACTACTCGTCAAATTGGAAGAACGATAGCTAGAGAACTAACTAGAGGCTTACTTGGCGTATTTGGAATTGGAGGAAAAAGTAAGCGTAGAAAATCTTCTTGGTTTTAAAAGTTAGCAGACTAACATTAGTATAAAAAAAGAGTGAACGTTTAAACGACGTTCACTCTTTTTCTTTTTAATCTGAAATTTGTTTGATTCTATTCTTTATCATCCGGAACAAAAACCGGTTGCGCTTGAATAATCGGAGTATAATTCGTTACATATTTTTTCCAAGGCGTTTTCATGTGATGATCTTCACCAAAGAAAGTCATAATCATTTCAAAAACTTTATTCTCCTGATAACCTTGAATAGATTGTAAAACACGTCCATCTTGATCTAAAAATACAGAAGTAGGGTAGACCATCCTTCCTCCTGTCAAAGAAGCTGCAAGTTCATGATAGCCGCTTTTACCTTGATTTACGTATTTGTATTCCTGGCCGTTAAATTTAATAGGCTCCTTTTGTTGAGCATTGAATTTTACAGGAAGATACTTTTCATTTAGATATGCAGAAATATGTTCTTCATTGAAGGTTGAGTTTTCCATTTTCATACACCAATTACATTTGTCTGTATGAATGAAGACCATGATCTTTTTTTGCTCGTTTTTCGATAACTCCATCGCTTGCTCCCAGCTATACCATTGCACCTTATCAACTTTGTAGGTAAAGGACAAAGTTGATAAAACTAAGAAGGACAACAGAATTGGAAACAGAAGCTTGCTCATTTCTCTCATTTATTTATCTGAGTAAGGTTTACTTTGAAATCAATATTAAATTGTAAATCATTTGGTCTAAATTACTTAGTACTGTAAATTAGATACTTTTAAACAAATAATCCAAATCCTTGCATGCATCTACCATCTACTTTAATAAAAGATTAACTTTATTCTTACTACCTGTCAGTAAGTTTTGATATTTAGCTATAAAGCAAGAAGCATGCAAAGACATGTTAAGAATATTATAAATTCGTTATTCTCTGAAGAATACCTCTAATTTATCATCCAAAATCCTTTGTTCAAAATGAGCTTTTTGTCTGTAAGTAGGAGCTTCTAAACCGTTTGATAATAAGGAAGGACTTGTAAATACCCGAGCTTCATCCCAAAGTTCTTGTTGAATGAATGAATCCAAGATTTGCTTTCCACCTTCTACCAAAATAGAACTGATTTTTTGATCGTGTAACTTTTTCATCAAATTCGGGATTAATTGATCATTGAATTCGATATTGATATAGGACAATAGATCTTTACTTTTTCTTGTAAAGTCCTCCGTAATCACCCATGTCGGTTCTCTATTATCTAGTAGGTTTAGGCTTTGATCTAGTCTTAACTTTCTATCAAAAACAATCCTCAGAGGCGATTTTCCAAAATATAAGCGGTTGTTTAAACTCGGATTATCCGTCGAAGCAGTATTGGTTCCAACAAGAATACTAGCTATTTCACCTCTCCATTTATGAACTAATCTTTTTGAAATTGGATTTGTTAACCATATCTTTTCATTCGGCTTACCAATAAATCCATCATTAGATTGAGCATATTTCAAGATCACATAAGGCCTCTGTTGAGTTGTAAAAATAGTCCTTTCACTTATTATCCGTTCTCCCTGTTCTTTTAAAATTCCTGTTATAACTTCAATACCAGCTTCTTCTAAAATTTTAATACTATTTCCTTTGACACCAGAAGTTTGATCTACACAAGAGAAGACAACTTTTGGAATTTCATTTTTGATGATTAAATCTGTGCAGGGTGGGGTATTGCCATGTATACAGCATGGTTCAAGATTAATATATATCGTGCTTTTTGAAAGCAAATGCAGATCTTCAGGCAAAACACTTTTAACCGCATTTACCTCTGCATGTGCCTCTCCATATTTCATATGATAGCCTTCTCCTATGATCTTATTTTGAAAAACGATAACAGCTCCCACAAGAGGATTTGGAGAAACATTTCCTCTTCCCAATAAAGCAAGGTCAAAACACCTTTTTATATATAAATTGTGGTTTTCTTTCATGAAATTAGGTATAAAGCATCAAAATATGTACATGAACAGCATATGGATTATAGGTATTTTACCTAATAACACTAGATAAACGACAGTTTTATTAGATGCATATTGGTAATTTAATTAATTTGTAAGAACTTTGGTGTACCAAACAAACACAACTCAAATACATTTATTCTTCTCCATAAGCTTAAATCAACTTTTAACCTAATTAATAGATTTGAAGAATTACTTTCTATGCATTTTGCTTAAAAGTAAATTTTCTATTTAAAATATCAAAGAATTTAACACAGATCAGCTATTCATATCCAAAGTATAAGATAGAGAGCTTATACTTGATTTTTTAAAAGGCTTTTATTTAACTTAAAATTGAGAGAGCGTGTTGTACAAAGTAAAATTAAAGAATGCAGATGACACAGTCATTCTGGATTCAAAGGTATACGAATACCTTACCACAGACCCCTACTTATCCAAAGTAGATTTTATTAATAACTTACGAAGACATTCTAGCGGATGTGCTGTCTGGCAAAAGACATGGCCCAAAGCTGGAGGAGGTTACAAAACAGAAACCATTTATCTTCACAAGTTAGTTGCCGAGAAATTTCTTGACAATTCCAAATCATCAAACAAAAATCTAGTTGGTGCCAAAAATGGTAATAAGCTTGATTGTCGTTTGGAAAATGTCTGTTACAGATCAAGATCGGTGGCAAGTAGACAACGAAAAACCAGTTCAAAAGTTGGTTATACTGGCGTCTACAAAGAAAACAATAGGTTTAGAGCAGTTATTTCTGTCAACCGAAAATCCATGCACATAGGTATGTTTGCTACAGCTGAAGAAGCTGCAGTAGCCTATAACAAAAAGTCCAAGGAATTATTCGGTGATGATGGAAAAATTAATGTGATAAAGAACAAGGTTTAAGTTCTATTTTTTCTATAATCAATTGTATTTTCTACCTTATCAAATAAATAAAAAAAGTCCAAGATAAATACTTGTTAAAGAGTATCTAACTTGGACTTTTTTATTGACTTAATTTTGAAATACAAAATACATTTTTACAAATGAATTTGTATTTGCTTTAGAATTATACGTTGAATCTAAAGTGCATAACATCACCATCACCAACCACATATTCCTTTCCTTCTACACTCATCTTTCCTGCTTCTTTTACTGCCTGTTCTGATCCTAAGGCTATAAAATCATTATATTTAATTACCTCCGCTCGAATAAATCCTTTTTCAAAATCAGTATGAATTACACCCGCAGCACCAGGAGCCTTCGTTCCAACCTCAATGGTCCAGGCTCTTACTTCTTTTTCACCAGCAGTGAAATAAGTGATTAAATTCAATAATTTATACCCTGACTGAATCACTCGATTTACACCAGGTTCTTCTAATCCCATGTCAGTCAAGAATTCCAATTGTTCCTCTTTAGATTCTAACTCTGCAATATCAGCTTCAATACCAGCACTGATTAAAATTACTTCTGCATTTTCATTTGCTACTAATTCTTTGAATTTTGCAGTATAATCATTTCCTTCATGAACAGCAGATTCATCGACATTACAAACATATAGAATAGGCTTAGCAGTCAATAGCATCATGCTATTAAATATTTCCACCATTTCATCATCTACTTCAAAAGTCCTTGCAGGATTATTCGTTTCCAGATGTTCTTTAATTTTCTCGATTCCAGCAGCTCTTTTCGCTTCTAATTTATCTCCACCCTTAGCCTGCTTTTTCTGCTTATCTAATCTTTTTTCGACAGTCTCCAGATCTTTAAGCAAAAGTTCAGTATCGATGATTTCCTTATCTCTAACGGGGTCAACACTTCCATCCACATGGACAACATTTGTATCATCAAAGCATCTTACTACATGGATAATTGCATCTACTTCGCGAATATTTGCTAAAAACTGATTTCCAAGACCTTCCCCTTGACTAGCACCTTTAATCAAACCGGCGATATCTACAATCTCAATAGTAGTTGGTTGAATCTTTTGAGGATTTACCAATTTACTCAATTCGTCCAATCGAGTATCAGGAACGGTTATCATTCCAATATTCGGTTCTTTTGTTGCAAAAGGGTAGTTTGCAGCCAATGCTTTTGCTGAGGTCAAAGCATTGAATAGGGTAGATTTTCCAACATTAGGCAATCCTACAATACCACATTTTAGAGCCATTTTCTTAATATTTTGTTTTAGGTCTATTTTAGACCAATTGTTTAATCATAAAAACTATTACCTTCACATCAACGTTAATCAAATTTCAACGTTGCGGATTTCAGGCTGCAAATATATACTTTTTCAACAACCCTAACAATACATGAATTTTCTTGCCCATTTATTTCTCTCTTGTGATAATGAAGATCTGCTTATTGGTAACTTTATAGCAGATTTTATTAGAAATAAAGAAGTAGAAAATTATTCAGAAAGTATCCAAAAAGGGATTATTCTGCACCGTCAGATAGATACTTATACAGATACTCACCCTGTGGTATTAGAGGGTGTCCATCGATTACAGCCTTTTCATTCAAAATATGCCCCTGTAGTTATCGATATTCTTTTTGATCATTTACTAGCCAATAACTGGACTAAGTACTCTGGACAGAGTCTTGATGATTTCGCCAAGTACATTTATGAAATACTCAACGATAGAATGGGGGAGCTGCCTCACAAATTACAGCGAAGACTTCCTGAAATGATAAAAGGGAATTGGCTTCAAGCTTATGGAACCAAAGAAGGTATGTTGTTTACATTTAAAAAAATGGACGAAAGAACTTCATTTCCTTCCAATTTCATCAATGCTTTTGATCATTTGAAACAGGATTATGAAGCCTACGATTCAGAATTCAATCAATTTTTCCCAGAGGTGATTCAATTTGTGGACAGTCAGTGCAATTGTTAATTCATCATCTGATGTCAAATTAATAAGAATAAAACCATAAAAAAACTCCTATCAACTTTTGCTGATAGGAGTTTTTCAATTTATAATGCCTGGTATTATCCTTCAAAATGTAAAGACACCGTAAATGTTCTAGACAAGATCTTTTGAATAACATTAGATTGTTCTAGCTCTTTATTAAAGATTAGGATATTACTAATTCCATGAGAGACTTTGAACTCAGGAGAAAAGATGAAGTATGGAAAGAAAAATTGAACTCCAGCTCCATATTCAAAAGCAAAATCCGTTGGTGATATTTTTACAATTTCATCAGCTTGTCTCGTCCTTGAATCACTAGCCACATCAAAGCTATATTTTACTCCAGCTATAATAAACAGTCGCATATCATTATAAGGTGCCGATTTGTATCTAATATGGAAAGGCATTTCTACAAAAACAGATTCAACTTTCCTACTGTAAGGAGGTCTTACATCTGAAGGAGTCGAGTATCTGATATTTCGTTCTGCAAATGAAAGGGTAGGGAGAAATCGAAAATCGAAGTATTGCCCTACTTTTAAGTTACTAACGATTCCTAAATTAAATCCTGGTCCGGTAACAGATTGAGCCGAGCTAATCGAATCATTAAGAACAAACTCTCTAGAATGAAAGATTCTAAAATCTGAAGAGTTGAATCCTAAAGTAATACCAAAGTAATATGGTTTCTGCTGAAAATCCAGGAAATTGTAATTTCCTTTATGTGATTGAGCAAAAATGGATAATGAAAAACATAGAAACAAAGCCGCTAAAACTACTTCTTTCCGATATATACTGAACATATTCCTAAACTTAATGATGTGCATTGGATTGAATTATAACCTGTATTCTTTAATATCTCTACAAATTTGTCTCCATCTGGAAAAGCTTGTACTGAATCATACAAATATTTGTAGGCTTTTGGATCTTTTGAAGTAAAACGACCGATTAGTGGGAGAACGTATTTGAAGTAAGCATTAAATATTTGCTTAAATGGAAAAAACTTCGGTTTTGAAAATTCGAGGATCATTACTTGACCATCCTTTTTAAGGACCCTATTCATTTCTTTCAATCCTTTTTCTAAGTTTTGGAAGTTTCTAACTCCAAAAGCTACTGTTACAGCATCGAAGCTGTTATCTTCAAAACTAAGGTTTTCAGAATCTCCAAGAACAAGCTCAATTTTTTTATTCAATTCACGCTTATTGATCTTCTTTTGGCCAACTTCGAGCATCTCACTTGAAATATCTAACCCAATGATTTTATCGGGGTTAAGTTGCTTAATCATCTCAATAGCTACATCTGCTGTACCTGTAGCTATATCTAAGATTAACTTTGGATTTGCAGCTTTGATTTTATTAATAGCCTTTTTACGCCAGATTGTATCAATGCCCAATGATAGAAATCGATTTAGAAAATCGTAGTAAGGTGCGATCTTATTAAACATCCGCGAGACCTGACTTTTCTTATCATCTTGCTCTTTTTCGTATGGTTTAACAACTTTTTCTGTACTCAATGTATTTATGATTTTGAGATGATGGCGCAAAGATAGCCAATGAATTATATTTTCAACAATTAATAAATCAATGAGTTGGGAAAATCTTCACTTTTTATAAAACAAAATCATTCTTTTATCCTTAGCTCCTAAATCCATTAGATAATTTGGCAAAAAATAAATGCTATCCAATCAATAATAATCCTCCGGCAAATCAGGAAAAACTATATGTTGTTAAAATAAAAACATCAACAATACTAAATAAGACCGCATCTAGTCACATTGAATATCCGAATAATATTTGGATATAAACTAAACATATATCATAACCAACAATACATTTAACAAAATAAATAATCGATCACTAAAATCAGCCCCTAAAGGTCTAAATTCAAGTTTTCATGCTAGCTATTATAATAAAATGAAAATATTCCCCTCTAAAAAGATGATTATAAAAAAATGGCCTAAAGTTTGTCATTTATTAATTGTTCAAATTTGTTATGCTTTTTAAATGTCACAATAACCACTGAAAACAAAAAAAGTATCTCAAACTTCGAGCTAAATTGCAAACATAAGCGACTGAGGTCATCTCATAATTAACCGGTAGAAGCTAAAGACCTGTCAGGTTTGCAAACAAAAACAAAACTATGTTACTGTTAAAAAGCAAAGCCTGTCAGGTCTGCTTTTTATCCCTCCGCAAAAATCTCCCATAATTACCCTCTCTCAACAAAGTATTTTACCCCCTTTTAGGATAAATATTTTTAAACTACCCCCATTTTTATTTAGTACGTTAACCAACATATTCCACACATGAAATTAAATAACCTATTCTTAACTGGTTTTTGCTTGTTATTATCCTTTAACCTTATTGCTAAAAAAGGAGACAAAGTCCCCGGCTATGTAATCCTCAACGGAGGAGATAAAGTTGAAGGTAAAGTTGTAATCGGTTCAATCACAGACAATGAAACGAAAGTTGTATTCTATAAAGAAGGCAGCAATAAAAAAACTATTTATAAGCCTAAACAATTAGAAAGTTATGGCTTCCAAGAAAAAGAAATTGACGAAATTGGAAAAACCATTTTACGATGGATTCATTTTGATCGTCAAAAAGTAGACTATCCACCAAAGATCTTCGCTTCAACTACCGTTTTTATGGAAAGAGAAGAGAAAGGGATCATTACACTCTACACCTACTATGTAGAAGTTAGAGACAATCCCAAAAAACCTTATAAATATTATTACTATCTATTGACCGAGGATGGTGAATTAGAGAAAGTAGAGAAAGAAGATTATACTGCTACAGCAAAAAAAGTTTTCAAAGACTACTCAGCTCTTAAGACTCGTATCGGTAAAAAAGATTTTGAATATAGAAACCTTGACCGAATGGTAAGAGACTATAATTACTGGACGGCAAATCAACATGACCCAGATACTTATAAAGTGGCCATGAAAGAATAACACACATTATTTAATCATCTATAAACCAAATTGAAAGCGGTAATCCTTAAGTGGGTTGCCGCTTTTTGTTTATTATAAAAATGGCATTTCTCGAAAATTGGTGATTTAATTTATCGGGGCTCCTAGAGAGTAATTTAACTCCCAAATATAAATTGTTTTCTAGTACAATCTCTAAAGTTTTCAAATGCAAAAAGGAGTGCTACTTTATCGCTTTTTTCATTAAATTTTACGAATTCCAACTTTCAGCAACTTTCTTTCAAAAATTACGTAAAAAAGGTAAACAAATCAGCGAAGATTTATTCTAAAAAAGGGCCTTTAAGTATAAAAAAAAGACCTTTTCCCAAAACACTCATTTTTCTAAAGAAATCGAGCTTTTGTAGGCGAAAATATTACAAATTTAGCCTTGAAATGATTACCTTCGCAACACAATAACTGACGCAAAAAATAGCTTGCGTCTTACACAATAACCAGAACTATTTAAATGGCTACAGAAGACAGAATTATCCCAATTAATATTGAGGAAGAAATGAAATCTGCCTATATCGATTATTCGATGTCGGTGATTGTTTCACGTGCATTACCTGATGTAAGAGATGGTCTTAAACCTGTGCATCGGCGTATTCTTTACGGTATGGAGGATTTAGGCCTCCGATATAACAAATCTCATAAAAAATCAGCTAGAGTAGTAGGAGAGGTGCTGGGTAAATATCACCCACACGGTGATAGCTCCGTATATGATGCAATGGTCAGAATGGCGCAGGAATGGTCGCTCCGTTATCCTTTGGTGGATGGACAGGGTAACTTTGGTTCCGTTGATGGTGACAGCCCTGCTGCAATGCGTTATACGGAAGCGAGATTACAACGAATTAGCGATGAACTTCTTGATGACATCAAAAAAGATACGGTTGATTTTCAACTAAACTTTGATGACTCTCTAAAAGAACCAACCGTATTACCTGCTAGAATTCCAACGTTATTGATTAATGGCGCTTCTGGAATTGCCGTAGGTATGGCAACCAATATGCTTCCTCATAATCTTACAGAGGTTATCAATGGAACAGTTGCAATGCTTGATAACCCAGACATAACAATTGATGAATTAACGCAACACATCAAAGCTCCTGATTTTCCAACTGGTGGAATCATCTATGGTGTCACTGGTGTTAAGGAAGGTTTTGAAACTGGTAGAGGTCGAGTGGTGGTTCGTGCAAGAGCAGATATCAAAGAAGGTAAAAATGGTAAAGAGACAATCATCATTAATGAAATTCCTTATCAAGTTAACAAAGCTCAGCTAATCATTAAAATTGCAGAGTTGGTTAATTCTAAACGTGTTGAAGGGATTAGTGATCTAAGAGATGAATCGGATCGAAATGGAATGCGGATTGTTATTGAGATTAAGAGAGATGCGATGGCTAATGTTATCCTTTCTCAACTTTTCAAATATACCCCACTTCAAACTTCATATGGTGTAAACAACATTGCGCTAGTCAATGGTCGACCAGTTGTTTTGAATCTTAAAGATATGCTCGTTGAGTTTATCAAATTTAGATTAGAAGTAATCGTCAGAAGAACGAAATTCGATCTTCGTAAAGCAGAAGAACGAGCACACATCTTGGAAGGTTTACTCATCGCTTTGGATCACCTTGATGAAGTGATTAAATTGATTAGAGCTTCTAAGACAGTAGAAGAAGCGAGAACAGGACTGATGGAGAAGTTTGAATTAAGTGAAATTCAAGCAAAGGCTATCCTTGAAATGCGACTGCAGAAGCTTACCGGTCTTGAAAGAGACAAGGTACGTGAGGAGTTTGATGAATTACAAGTTAAAATTGCTCATTACAAAGCTATTCTTGCAGATGTAGGAATGCAAACAGATATCATCAGAACAGAGCTTGCAGATATCAAAGAACGATTCGGAGATGAGCGTAGAACGGAAATCAATTATGCTGCTGGTGACATCAGTATTGAAGATATGATTCCAGATGAAGAAGTAGTCATTACTATTTCTAATTTAGGTTATGTGAAACGAACTAAATCTTCTGAATATAGAGCTCAAGGTAGAGGAGGAAGAGGTTCTAAAGGAAGTAAGACCAGAGACAATGATTTTATAGAACATTTATTCCTGGCAACGACTCATAATTACTTGCTCTTATTTACTGAGCAAGGACGTTGTTTCTGGCTTAGAGCATATGAAATTCCAGAAGCATCGAAGACTTCTTCAGGGCGGGTGATACAAAACATTATCAATCTTCCTAAAGATGATAAAGTAAAAGCTTACATCATTATAGAAGATCTGAAGAGTGAAGAATTTATTAAGAACAATTACATTATTTTCTGTACGAAAAAAGGATTGATCAAGAAAACTTTAGTTGAAGCTTTCTCTCGTCCAAGAACGAATGGTATCAATGCGATTACCATCAACGAAGGAGATATGTTATTGGAAGCTCGATTGACTTCAGGAAATAATGAAATCATCATAGCAAATAGAGGAGGACGTGCCATTCGATTCCCAGAAGCTAAAGTTCGACCAATGGGAAGATCTGCGGCAGGTGTACGAGGTATCCGACTTTCTGAAACACTTGAGAATGACGCAGTAGTCGGAATGATCAGTGTCGATCCTAATGATCCAGAAATTAGCGTTTTAGTTGTTTCTGAAAATGGAAACGGTAAACGTTCTGCACTTGAAGATTATAGAATCACTAACCGTGGAGGAAAAGGTGTAAAAACACTTCAAGTTACTGAGAAGACTGGACAATTGATCACTATCAAATCTGTTACAGAAGCAGATGATTTAATGATTTCTAATCGAAGTGGAATTGTAATCCGAATGCATGTAATGGATATGCGGGTTATGGGTCGAGCAACTCAAGGAGTTCGATTAATTCGACTGGATAAAGGAGATTCAATTGCTGATGTTGCAGTGGTTTACAAAGAAGATGAAGAGGAAGAAAATGACTTGATTACAGATGCAATTGTTTTAGAGGAAGGTGAAGGTGTCGTCGAAACTACAGAGACTCTTGAAGCGACTGATGATAGTACAGATTCTGATTCTGAAGAAGAAGAAACACCTGCTGAAGATACAGATGACGCCGAATAATCTATTTTTGACGGCTTTTTGCCTTCTTTATTAGATAAAACTTTATAACTTGATCCTGCCTAACGCTGCGAATCTCTTTTTTGACAATAGAGATTTGCAGCGTTTATTTTTTCCAAAATAAATATAATCGTATTCTGATGAAAAAATTACTCCTCAGTCTTGTTTGCTTATTGCTTACAACTCCCGCTTTTCTGAACGCTCAAAGTGCTTCTGATTTTTATAAAAAAGCAAAGAAATCCTTTGATAAATACCAACAATCGGATGAGTCTGAAAAGTTGGAAGAAGCTTTGAACAACATCAAGCAATCTGTTGAATTGATTTCAGAAGAAGATGATAAAACAGCTACTAAGATATGGATCAAAGCAGGTGAAATTTATAATCAAATTGCAATGGGAGATTATGAAATCTTCTTAGTCAATAACAATCACAAACCTGTTCATCCTTTAGCTTCCGAAAAAGCATGGAAAGCCTATTTTAATGCAGTAAATACTGCTGATAAAAAATGGGACAAAAGTAAATCCTTGGATGAATTATTAAAGACCGCTACTTTTATTTCTAATGAAGGAATTGTAGCTTATAATATTGAATTGTATGAAGAGTCTTATCATTCTTTTAAGCGAATTCTTGATATTAAAAAATTCCTCGGTGAGCAAGATCACGTTTCTATTCTTAATAATCCAACGGAATACAATCAGCATGTTTTTAGAACTGGATTAGCAGCTGAAAAAGCAGGCTATGATAAAGAAGCTGAAGAACATTTTGAGTTTCTCGTAGATGCTAAGTTTAATAATCCGACAATCTATTCTAGCTTGTTTAAAATTTATTCTGAAGATGGTAAAGAAGCTAAAGCTTTAACCAGAATTAAATCGGGCCGTGAATTATTTCCAGAAGATGAAGGCTTAATGATTGCTGAAATAAATCATTACCTGGATAAAGGGCAAATGGAGCAGTTAACCAATAAGCTTGAACAAGCAATTGAAAAGAATCCAAGCAATGTATCTTTGTATTCTACAATGGGACATGTTTATAATGAGCTGCAAAAGGTGGAAGTAGAAAAAGGGAATATTACTTTGTCAAAAACCTATTTTCAACAATCAATGGATTACTTTTCTAGAGCCTTGGATATTAATGGAACCTATGCTCCTGCATTATATAATCTTGGTGCGCTTTATTATAATAAAGCAGCTATAATCACCAAAGAGATTAAATCAACCGAAGAAGATAAATCTGCAATTGGAATTAGACAAACTAATGCTAAAAAATCAGAAATGGTAACGATACTAGATCAAGCTTTACCATTTTTCCAAAGAGCTGAGGCTATAAATCCTAATGATGTAGCAACGCTTGGAGCCTTGAAGGAAATTTACACTCGAAAGAATGATGAAAGTTTAGTTGGTGAATTTACGAGTCGATTGGAAAAAATCCAAAAAGGGGAGGAGATTAAGCGAGGATATTTTGATCAGTAAATAGCACTTTAAAAACTAGACCGGTTATCAAAAAAGTCATTGATCATAATAAAAAGATCAATGACTTTTTTGATTTACATAAAGAATGTTGTTCCAGAAAGAAAGGCTATTTTTCAATTTCATTATTATTAATAATTGACGCCATCGCCGAAAAACACAAGCGATCATCTCCCTTCAATTCCATACTTTTATAAGTGTTTAAAATCGTCCTACTTAACTTTCCTTCGTAGATTATTTTTCCTTGATATTTTATACTTATTGGCTTATCCAAATCAAGCATTTTGTCATTAACAAACAGCTGAATTTTTTCACTATAATTTTCAATAATATTGATTTCATTCAACATCGAATTATATTCAGCTTTGATCACTCCTTGATCTTTGATCATTTCTTTTAGAGTACCTAGCCAATAAAACGTTTCATGGTGTCTATTGTCCTGAAGCCAAACTACTCCTGAAGGAGTTGAGTTTCTCTCATAATTTTTCAACCATGACAATGCAAGCGCATCTTTCAATTTCATCCAATGCCCCATGTCTTTATGCAATTGAACATCATGGATATATGTTCCAGGAGATTTTGATTCTAAGTCATCCAATAAAAGCTTCCATTCTTTTGCTTTTAAATTTCGATCATAAGCCGCATCAAGTGCCCCCATATGAATCGCAAAAGGTGTGTTTTTCAAACCTAGTGGAGAAGTCTCATTCGGGTGGCCTGCCATCATCGACGCTCCAGCCCATCGATCTGCCATCCTTGGAGCTAACTGGAACACACCATCACCTCCAGCAGAATATCCAATCAAATATATTTTATCTGGATTTACATTTTCTTTTATAATTGCCATCTGAATGATAATATTCAGAAAATCATCGATGTGGTTTTGATGCCATAAGTCCCAAGTATTGGAAGGAGCTCTCGGAGCTAAATAAACTCCTTCTAAGGTTTTCATTTTATTATCATAAAGATGTTTTTGGTTTTCATATTGCTGATCATTTACCTCAGATGGAGCACCTCCTCCTCCATGTAAAGAAATATATAAACTTCTTCCAGTTGGTGGTTCTTCGCCAAATTTCTGATAATAAAAAGGCATTTTCAAATCACTAAAACTTATTTCTCTTTCGTCCCACTGCTTTCCATAATCCTTCATCATTCTTGCTTGCTTGTCCTTCAGAAGTAGGTCAACAACAGTTTCTGTTTCGTTTTTTGATAGAGGTATTTTAGAAAAAGGGAGATCTTCTATAGAAGAGCGGTTGTCACTACTTTTACTAAGCCATTTTTTGAGTTTCTTAATAGCTTGACTGTTCTTTGAAGAGGAGAATGATTTGTTTTTTTGATCTTGAATTTTACAAGAGAGTAGGGGACTTACCAAAATAAAAAATGATAAGATGAAAAAGAATGAGTATCTCATAGAAGCATTTTTTTGGGTAGTAATTTATTAGACTTAGACGATATTCTTATTTCGTTCATTGTCCAAAATAAAACATTCATGCCTTCGCTCAAAAGCGATTTTTAAACAAGCTCTTAATTAAAGATTTTTGTTAGTTAAATCTTCTTCGTTCTTCTGCTGAACTTGTTGCTCTTCTTCTTGCAGCTTTAACTTTCGAATTTCCAAATGTACGAGAATAAGATAATCGAACGATTCTTGTTTCTACACCAACAGTTAGAGTATTATTTAGATTCAAATTTGGAACCTCCGTTTCTGATCGCCAAACATTGGTTCTTAAAATATCACTAAAGTTCAATCTAAGGGTTCCATTGTCATTTGGTAATTTCTTTTGCAAACCTATGTTGATGTATCCTTTTGGTAAGACTTTTAGCAAACCATAATAACTTGGTGACTGGTACCTTCCAGCAATTTCTAGAACAAATTGCTTTGGTAAGGAGAAAGTATGAGTCATGTTAAATGCAAAATCTTCAATTTCTAAAACACTATTTTCAGGCTCTGAAAACAAGGTGATTTTCTCATAAGATCCTGATGCAGAATTTTGGATTTCCCACCACTTCGAAACATAAAATGGAAAGCTGACACTTAGCGTCGTTAATTCATTTTCATCAAGATTAAGTGTGGTATATGTTTGTGTATTGGTTGCTGCATCAACAACAGGCTGGAAGGTAACGATACCATCTTTGGTTATACTATGCCTTAAAGAAAAAAGTACGTTTTTAAATTTATAATCTAATTTTAAATTATCCGATAAACCAGGACGTAAGCTGGGGTTTCCACTAAAGAAAGTATTTGGATCAATAAAAGTAACAAAGGGAGCTAGCTCGTTAAAAGCAGGACGAGTTATTCTTTTACTATAAGAAAAAATAATTCGATTGTTGTCATTTAAAGTATGAGAAATAAAAAAACTAGGAAATAAATTATCAAAAGTTCTGTCAATAAATTTAGGATCATCCTGAGTACCCAATAAATAATCCGTGAGTTCATAGCGGAGTCCACTAATCACTTTTGTTTTTTTATTTAAATTAAAAGTTACCGAAGTATATGCTGCACCTATTTTTTCGTCTAGTTCATAATCTTGGCTAAAGACTTCATTTCTTACATAATCCCCATTAATTAAATCATCCACTTCAATTAAATTATTAAATTTACTGGCTGTTCCTTTTACACCAAGCTGGAACTGGATATTATTCTTAAACGTTTTATTATAATCAATCTTTCCTGAAAGATTAGCAATAGGAGAGACTTTATTAATTCTTACACTTCCACTTTCCAATAAATTATTTTCACCATCAAAAAAGTCATTTTCATAATTGGATGGATTATCATTTTTATAATACAAATAATCAACATCGAAACTCAGACTTTCTTTTGGTTTAAAATTATGTTGTATATTTAAATTAGCTAGACCATGATTCCAATTGTTATCAGAGGTATTAAGAGATGAAACAACTGAAAAAGGAATATCCATTTCACTAAACTCAGAGAGGTTATCTGATGAATTATTATTTTTATTAAAATACCCAGAAAGCAGCATTCCAAAAACTGTTTTTTCAGAAATATTGAAATCCAAACCTAGCCTAGCGTTGTTATTATTGTTCTCCGGCATTCTATCATTTTTAGATTTAGTTTGAATCAACCTGTTGTCCTGCTCAACTGTTCTAAAAAATCGATAATCATGCTCTGACAAACTATGCCGATAGGAGTATGAACCATAAATATTGAATTTATCTTTTCGGTAATTTAAACTAAGAGAACCTCCATATCTTAAATGCCTTCCATGACCAACATTTAAAGAATAAGAACCATTGGTTCCGTTTCCTTTGTTCTTTCTTAATATAATATTGATGACTCCACCACTTCCTTCTGCATCGAATTGAGCTGGCGGGGTATCAAATAGTTCTATTTTTTCAATATTATCGGCATCCATTCCTCTCAACATTCCGAGTAAGGCTTCTGCAGGCATTTTGCTTGCTTTTCCATCTATCATTACAATTACGCCATCATTTCCATTCATCCCAATAGAGTTACTTATTTCATTTACATTGACCCCAGGCGAACGTCCTAGAACTTCCAAAGCATTTCCGCCTGCAGAAGTCACACTGTTTTTAACATTGACCACCATGCGATCAATTTTTTGTTCATATAGCGCTTTTCTAGCAACTACTTCTATTTCTTGTAACTCTGTATTTGCTTCTTCAATAATTATGTCTTCTAATTTTAAATCTTGAGTCCCATTAAGGTCAAAACCAGAAGTGTACTTCGTTTTATATCCGATAACAGAAACAGCAATTATATAATTTCCATCTGATATATTCTCAATTTTATATGAACCCGCATCATCAGTGACGGCACCTTTAACTAAAGAAGAGTCTGCAGAGGCAAGTAACAATATATTTGCATAAGCTTGAACTTCAGCATCAATAGAAATAACTTTTCCATTAATACTTGATTGACCAAAAAGAAGATTGACTTGAATAAGAAAGAAGGAAATTAGAATTAATTTAAATAAAAAAGAGGTATTTATCTTTAATTTAAAATTAGATTTAAAGATTAAAAACAATTTTAAATGATAATCCGTAATTAGTTTCATGCGTTGACTTAATTTCCGTTAGCTATGAGAGGCTTAAAATGAATACATTTGCCTAAATGTTTGTTTGAGGACAATGTAAAGTTAACAAAATACTTAAAATGCAATTGATTTAAGATACAATCAATTTCCTTTTTTTAAATACCGAATTAAAAAGTATATCTGATGAAACGACGAAACTTTATTAAGGGTTCTGCAATAATTGGAGCGAGTATTATTACTCCTCAATTAGTTGGTTGTAATTCAGGGATGTTCGAAAAAGCCACGAATCGGAAGGTTTACAAAGTTTTAAATGCAGATCGAACTAAAGTAGGGACATTGCCTATATTAAGAGCTTTTGCAGGAGATCAAAACGATTATGTGTCTCCTTATGTTTTATTTGATGAATTTGGTCCTGTAGCTTGTAAAGCTGGTGATGACCCATTGAGAGTAGATGCCCATCCTCATGCAGGAGTTATTCCAACAACTTATTTTATTGAAGGCAATGGCCATCATAAAGATAGTTTGAATTATGATTTCCAAATTGGAAAAGGAGACTTTATGATGTTTAGCTCTGGCCGAGGTGCCATTCACATGGAAGAGACCGGGAAAGAATTATATAAAGAAGGTGGTTTGTATCATGGTTTTCAGATTTGGTTGAATATGCCTTCAAAGTATAAATTTTCAGATCCTTCAACCTATGTTTTCAATGAAGAGAAAATGGATGTTTTAGAAACAAAGGATTACGCTGCAAAGGTAATCTTAGGTGAATTGTATAATGCAAAGTCTAAAATAGAACTATTGGCTCCAGCCTTTTATTTTCACATCAAATTAAAAGAAAACGGAAGACTCGACATACCTACTGATCCTACTCACAATGCTTTTGTTTATGTAATAAATGGAGATATTGAGATAGAAGGAAAAAAGACACTTTCCGCCAATCAAATTGCTTTGTATCAAAGAGGCGATTCGGTCATCGATACTTTTGCTGAAAAAGGTGCTGAGTTTTTGGTTCTTGGTGGGCAACCTTTGGACGAGGTAGTTTATTCTTATGGGCCATTTGTGATGAATACCCGAGCACAAATTAATCAGTGCATGCAGGACTATAGATCTGGCAAAATGGGGAATCCTGACCTGGTAAATCGTTAATTGGGTTTTAAAAATGAGGGAATATCCTTTTCACTATTTTGAAGATAATGATTCTTTGTCATTGATAATTGTAATTCTTGACATTCCAACTTCACCAATTTCAATGTAATAAGTTCCGGATTCTACACCTGAAACATCCATACTTAATGCATTCCACTCTTTAGGCGTATCCACATTAAAAGTCTTTATCGTTTCTCCATTGTTTCCATATAATACAATTGGTATGGTCATTCTACTAGTAAAAAAATTGATGCTTAAACGAGATTCCTTTGCGATGATCGGGTTTGGATAAACTTCCACATAACCATCGATTCCGCAATCATTTTTAGTATGAATAACTTTCGATAAGGCATTTCTTCCATCATTGGTAATTATCTTTAAGCGATAGTAATTGTGAAAGGATTGAGAGTTATCCGAAAAAACATATTGATTGTTGTCATTTAAAGAAGAGGCGTCAACTATTCCAACTGAGATAAAAGTTTTCCCATCTGTGCTCCGTTCAATGGCAAAATGGTCATAATCTTGTTCATTTTCAAAACTCCAAATTAAATCCATCGTACAATCTTCATTCAGTCTTGTATCAAAAAATGATTGGCAAAAAGGTGTATTAAAAATTGCACAAGAAAGTAGAAATAATATTTTGATCTTTTTATTTAACATGATAAGAATGATTTAATGTTATGATATGTTTTACCTATCTAATCTATTATTCATTAGGACTGATCAAAAATGTGCCAATCAAGGCTTCTTATTATTTTTATTAAAAATCTACGTGACGGTCAAGGAAAATGTATTAGAAGATTTATGAATGCATTTAGATTTACGATACTTTCGCATTTGATATCGAGAAGTTTAGTAAACCTTGGCGGAAATTAAATTTCGTTCTATATCTTTGACTAAAATTACTTTTCTAAAAAAAATCTTTCCTTGAGAGACTTACTTTTAATAACACCACCATTTACTCAACTCAATACGCCATATCCGGCGACAGCTTACTTAAAGGGCTTTTTAAACACGAAAGGAATTTCCGCTTATCAAATGGATTTGGGAATCGAAGTGATTTTAAAAATGTTTTCAAAAGCTGGATTAGAGGCGATTTTTAGATATGTCGAAGAACAGGAGAGTATTGAATCAGAAAATGCAGAACGAATACATGCTTTAAAGGCTTATTATCTTAAAACCATTGATGATGTTGTGGCTTTTCTGCAAGGAAAACATCCTACTTTTTCTAAGCAAATCTGTTCCGACAATTTCTTACCACAAGCTTCTAGATTTGAGCAATTAGATGATTTAGAATGGGCTTTTGGGTCTATGGGATTCCAAGATAAGGCAAAACACCTAGCGACAATGTTCCTAGAAGATCTTTCAGATTTTATAAAAGAAGGGGTAGATGAGCATTTTGGTTTTAGTCGATATGCGGAACGCTTAGGGCAAAGTGCAAATTCATTTGATGAATTATATGCTTATTTGCAAAATGATCCGACTTTTATTGATGACATAACTATTGACATTTTAGATAAAAAATTAAAGGAGATTCAGCCGAAACTAGTATGCTTGTCTGTTCCTTTTCCAGGAAACTTATATAGTGCTTTTCGTTGCGCTCAGTTTATAAAAGGTAAGTATCCGGAAATTAAAGTTTGCATGGGTGGCGGGTTTCCAAATACTGAATTGCGTTCGCTAAGTGATATTCGTGTTTTCGAATTCTTTGATTACATCACTTTAGATGACGGAGAATTACCCATCGAACTTTTGGTTTCAAATGTTTTAAATCCTAATCCTGACAACCCTGATCACAATTTCTTTAAACGTACTTTTTTAATGGAAAAAGGAGAAGTATTTTATAATAATTTCTCTTTTAGAAAAGACTATAAGCAAGAAGATGTAGGAACGCCAGATTATTCTGATTTGAAACTGGATCAATATATTTCTGTAATTGAAATTGCAAACCCAATGCATAGTCTTTGGAGTGATGGACGTTGGAATAAATTGACGATGGCACATGGTTGTTATTGGGGCAAATGTACCTTCTGTGATGTATCTCTCGATTATATAAAACTATATGAACCAGTCACAGCGAAATTATTAGTAGATCGAATTGAAACTTTGATTGAGCAAACTGGAGAAAAAGGTTTTCATTTTGTAGATGAAGCTGCACCTCCGGCTTTAATGAGAGCAGTAGCCATTGAGATCATCAAACGAAAACTTACGATTAGCTGGTGGACCAATATTCGTTTTGAAAAAAGCTTTACCGCAGATCTTTGTCAATTGCTAAAAGCTTCAGGTTGTATTGCCGTTTCTGGTGGATTGGAAGTAGCGTCTGATCGCTTATTGGAATTGATAAAAAAAGGAGTGACCGTTGAGCAAGTTGCCCAAGTAACTAAAAACTTTACGGAAGCTGGCGTTATGGTTCATTCCTATTTGATGTATGCTTATCCGACACAAACTATTCAGGAAACCGTAGATAGTTTGGAGATGGTTCGACAGATGTTTGAATTGGGTATTTTACAGTCGGGGTTCTGGCATCACTTTGCTTTGACAGCTCATAGCCCTGTAGGGATGGCCCCGGAAGAATATGGCATCATCCCAGAATTACAAGAAATCACCTTTGCCAATAATGATGTACAATTCAAAGATTCAACAGGGATTGATCACAACCAATTTAGTTTTGGATTGAAAAAATCTTTGTTTAACTATATGCATGGACTTTGTTTTGATTTTCCTTTGCAAGAATGGTTTGATTTTAAAATTCCCGAGACGAGTATCGAAGCTGATTACATTTTAAAAGCCCTTGAATCTTCTCAAGAATTTTATCAAGTAAAGCCTTCTTCAAAAATCGTTTGGCTGGGAAGTGATCCAATTGTTTCTGAATTTTCGAAACAGAAAAAAGGAAAGGAAGTACTTTATTTAGAATTGGTTTTCCACGACACAATGGAAAGTTTTGCTCTAAATATTGAAAAAGAAATAGGGGAGTGGTTAATAAAAACATTAGGTCAAATATCTATTCATTCAGAGAATGATCTATTAACTTTTAGCACTTTGAAAAAGGATTTTGAAAAGGAATTGGATGATTTCGAATTGTTTTGGTATTCTGATACCGTTGGGGAATTGAGAACTCGTGGTCTTCTGGTATTATAAATTTCAGTATCTTAATCATTAATTAAAAACAATATCCTGTTAAACTTAACTTGAAAAACCTAATGACTCCATGTCTGATCAAATAGATAATATAAAAAAATTACTCTCAGCTGGAAAGGAACACAAAGCTTTGAAAAGTTTAGTTGATTTGCTAAAATCTCAAAAAAATGGTAATGAGCTTTTGAACAATGCTTTCTTATTGCAAGCCAGATTAGAAGGTATTGAATCTAGATTTAATCAAGGAATAACTTCCTATGAAAAGTGGGAAATTAGTAGAAACAAAATTCTTAAGTCTAGTTTGGATTTTATTTCTACGGTAGAAAAAAAGCTCGACATCAATGACACTTCAGTTAAAACAGGAAAAGTCGAAATCACTGAATCGGTAGCTACTAATTCTACCTTTATCCATCGCTTAGCCAATCCAGAGTTGTTTCGTAAAATGTCCTTTTATTATTTGATCTTATGGATCGTATTAGGTGCCATGGATTCTTTAATTTTTCAAGTACAAGGTATAAGTACAGCCGCAGTGCAAACTGATTTATTCTTGGGTTTCAAACGTTATGTAGCTGATGGTGAAGTGGTCACTTGGCTCCAGGATTTCATTGGTCATCTATTTGCTTTTGGAACGGCAATATTTTCAATCATATTGGTTATTGTAAAATCAAATTTATCCAGAACGTCTACATTAGTTCTGAATGAGGTAAATGATCTTTATAAAAAATATTTTTTAGTCTGTATTCTAGCAGGCTTAGGTTTGGTTTTTTTGACTATTTATTTTAATAATCTTTATATAACCGAGCATGCATCGGTTACGCTCTGGTCAGCTAAAATTTCTTCAGGCTTTTTGCCTCCCTTCATAGCTGTTAATTATTTTGTTTTAGTATTGATTCCTATGATCTTGAGCATTTTTCATTACTGCTTATTACTGCATGTGACTATTAAAAAGTTTAAAAGTTTTTCTTCTTACAATCCCTTTCATGGAGACAAAAGTTTTGGATTATCTTTGGTAGGAAGATCTATTTTCTGGGGAACTTTAGCACTGATGTTTGTCATGTTATTAGCGCTTATTCTTCAGATCGTTTTAAAAAATGGAGAACTCACATTTGGTATTTTTTTAGGAAATATACTTTTCGTAGTAATGGTCTGGTTTGGAGCGATTAATCCATTGATGAAACTAAGTCGAAAATTGAAATTAGAAAAAGATGGGTTATATGAATCCGTAAAAGATGAAGTTCGAACCAATAATAGAATGTTGGGAAATCAGTCAAGTGCTGAGGATTTGAATACCGTAAAATTATTGTTGGATGCTTCAAGAGATAATGAAAAAGAATTACTCGAACTTAAAACATTACCTATCAGCAGGAATGATATGTTGATAGGTGGTGGAATTATTCTATTTTTATTAGCGGTAATCGTATATCAAATACATTAGCGAATGTTTAGAAATAAAAAGCGAAATATATTCTTGCTTATTCTTTTTGCTAGTGGCATTTTTATAGGGTTTAAAAAGTGTAACCAGAAGCTTATCGCCAAACCTAATCCAGTCCCTTTAAATATTATAAAAGAATTAGCAGAACGTTATAAGCCTATCGTGGTTTTCGACAAAAACACTTTGTTCTATCCCGTAAAATTTGATGGTTTAAAAAAAATAGCCTTAGAAATTGATAAGCAAGTCGTAGCAGAAGTTGAAATCACAGAGGGGTTAAAAATGGCATCAAATAAGATGAAACATCCTCAAGAATTATTTGACTCTACTTATGCCGACGGCCTAATTTATTACTACAGCCTTTCTACCATTCCGGAACAATGGCAATTAGAAAAAACCTTGCATTCATTTCCAGACACTTTAAATTTATATGTAAATGGTTCTTATGATCAATTTTTAAAAATCACCTATACTATTCCTTTTGAAGGCAACGATTGGAGAAATCATCACCGAGGCGATGGAGCTATGTTTGCTTTGTATTTTGATAAAGTCGATGGCGTTTATCAACCCATTAAAGCTCGAGCTTATATGCATCTACAATACAATGAGGTTGACTATAAAAAAAATATTGCAGTGACTTCTTCAGAAGAAAAGAAACCAATATTTTTTGTCACTTCCGGAAGTCATTCAACCTATCATAGAGCTGGTAAATATAAAAACGTTGACGGCCTTCCTCTTATAGACGTTTCAGAAACAGCTAAAAATGATTACACTTATTGTAGTGATCGAACGCATCTAGTTTTTACAGATCAGACTAGTAACAATATCGAAAAGTGGGCTTTTTTAGGTGATGTATATTGGGGAGGTTCTCCGAATGACCGAATTTATGCGAAGGATGATAAAACTGGAAAAGTGCCTTTAGTGAGGAGCTTGCCTTTGGGAAACAGAAGTGCTAGAATGATATTTGACCCATCGATTGTTTTTGATAAAAAGAGTTATGATGGAGCGGATTTTCCGGTTGATAGTTTGCGGATAGATTGTGGTAATAATGAGTGAGTGAATTTAGGAATAAGTAAATGGGCCTCCTAGATGTTGTAGTAGTAAAATCCACTAAAGAGTTTTTAAATATTCCACGAGCGCCCATCGATCGGGATCAGAAAGCGAATCGGCAAAAGTATGCCCTTGATTTCCATAGCCAGGTAGGGTAGTGTCATAGGTCATTTTTGCACCTCCATTATTTTTAGTCTTATATTCCCAACCTACTTTTTTCCAATCAAAATCTTTTGAATCTTTTGACTTCTTCCATTTCTCAGGACGCGATTTACTGCTCAAAACTTCATAAAGTGTCGGTACTGAACCATTATGAAAATAAGGCGCAGTTACCCAAATCCCATCCAAAGGTGGAGCAGCATATCCACTAAGCGGCTCAAACCAAGATTTAGGTTCAGAAGTAGCGAACCAGGATTTATTATACCATTCTACTATCTTACTATCGGTAGCATAATTTGCATAAAGAGGATCGGTTCCTATCACTTTTAAAGCAACGACTTTGTTCGGATATGTTTCGGGAGTATCATAAGTACCATGACAACCTTTACATTTTTTTAAAAATATTTCTTTCCCTTGTTGAGCTAAATTTTCATTAATAGATCTTGGATATTTTGGTGCTTCTAAAGAACGAATCCATGCGGTGATGTGAACAAATTTCTCTTGTGCCGATCTTGCTTGTGTACTATCTCTAATCCCTAAAACAGATGCTTGGAAAAGCAACTTTGTAAAATCACCACGGCCAACCGCTGTATAGTATAAAGCATTCTTTTTTTGTAAATGCCACAAGGCTGGAATATCGCTAGCCATATTGTACTCCCGAACTTCGTATTGAGGCTCTGCGGTATAAGTCAAATCTATAGGGTTTCTAAAACGCATACAAGCTTCAGCAATTCTTGCAGCTGGATTCACCCCTGGATTATTCGTTTCAATATAAGGAGCCATATGAGAAAAGTATTTCCCAAATTCATCAAAGGAATCTAAAGTTGATGTGTCTCTTTTATACTTACGTCGGACATTCCAATTCATCAGTTTAGCTGGAAGCTCCAAACTTGATTGATTGTCATTCAAAGCATTTCCAACACCTAAATAAACTTCATCACCGACGGCTCCGGCATGACAACTAAAACAGGTTCCATTCATCACTTCTACACCATGTTCAGACTTAAAAACGGCATAACCGTACTCTGAAGCTAAACCGGATTTTCTAACAAATTTCTGAGGATTTTTTTCAATTCTCTTTTTCAACATGGCATAAGGTAAGCCTGTACCAAGATAAGCTCCTTGGGTCAAATAATAAAAACCACTATCAGGATCACCGCTTAGAATTTGAGGTGTAGGGGAGATGCTCTTTGTTTTCCAATCTCTGGAATCGGCCACTCCAGGCAGATCATACACACTTTTGCAAGTGATTAAAAACAAGGATGCAAAAAGAAAAATTATCAATTTTTTTTTCATAATAATTTAAACGTTTCTCCATAAGTAAAGTTGAGCTAAATACTATGTTTTCCTTCGTATGTCAAAATAAGCAAATATTAAGAAAACAAAGTTTGTTGTTTGATCTAACAAAAATTCAACGTATTTTGCAAATAACCAAAACTCCAAAAAATGAAAACGATCTTACTGACCGTCGTATCACTATTCGTGATATGCACATCGAGCTTAGCATGTAATTGCTTAATCCTTACCGAATTTGGACAAATTATTGACGACAACGATCAGATTTTTATCGGAACGGTTGTTAAAAAAAGCACTTCAGAAAGTCCAGTCAAATTTGAATTCAAGGTAGAAAGAGAATGGAAAGGCGACTTGAAATCTACTACAACTATTTCAACTAGCACAGGAGATTGTGCCGTTGATTTTTTAGTAGGAGAAACCTATATCGTTTATGCTAAAAAATTCTCTACAACTATTTGCCGAAGGAGCGCTTTATTGAATTCATCTTTTGATGACAAAGTCTTGGATTATTATTTCAAAGGAATAGAAATAGGTAAAAAACTTCTAGAGACCGACATGGAAATCATTTCTAGAAAACTCATGTCTGAGGATCTTAAAAGTAATTATATCGTCATGACAAATTATCGTGTGTTGTCTCCGAAAGAAATTTATAAATTACATCCTAAAGCATTCGATGACAAGCGAATGACTATGTTTATTTTAGAGGAAGATGAAAAAGAATTGGTTGGAACTTGTGTTGATAAAATAATTATGCTTGGAGCAAATTATCCAAAGAAAGGCTGGTCGAGAAAGAAAGTCATGATCAATGTAAAACGAAAAAAAGTATGTCTTGAATGAACACAAAAAAAAGAGTGAGTCTTGATAATTAAACCAAAACTCACTCTAAGAGGGTAAGTGAATTAGAAGTTAGTTCTTAACTCCTAAAGGCGGAGGACATCCTATTCCTCCTTTCACATTTTTCTGCGCAAGCTTAGAAACTAAATCTTGCTGTTTGTTCATGTCCTGAATGGACTTAACATTTTTGTTCTTCATTTTAAATCATTTTATAAGTTAACAATTAATTACCGTACTAAACACAAGAGTCAGAGGTTAGCTTGGGGTGATAATTGTTTTAGTGCAAACGGATAAAAGTGATTTAATTTTGAATTGCTTAAACTAAATTTAATAAAACTTAGCCATAATCTATAAGAAACTGTTGATTTTATTGAAATATTTTATTTTTCTTTAATCTAACAACATGCTTTTGAGGTTTATTGAGGGGAGTGATTCCTTTTGAGCATAATTATTTATTGATTTTATATAAAAATTGAAATTTATTGATTCTAGTTTAATAAGAGGTAAAATTCTAGTAAACTCTACTTAACATAATTAATTTTATTCGGTTTTTATTATAAATTTTAGTTCCTCTCTAAAAGAGGGCAGAAACAGCTGTTTTAAACTTGCCCTGAGAATCGCGTAGAAAAAACCAGCCTGACCTAGGATACGTCTATGCAAATCAGCAAATTGGCCATATCTGGGGCTTTAGCGTTTTTTTCCTAGAATCAGTGTTTTTTTGCTAAATATCCTTAAAAAACGCTGATTCTAGGAAAAACTACTTGCTCTGAGAATCGCATAGAATTTTCTGCCTAGGCCACAGGACGTTGTATCGAAACAAGTTTTTCTTAGAACTTGAACTTAATCCTAAGAACCATCACGATATTTAAAATCCAGGAAAGATCTATTCAAAACCCACTTAAATCAAATTAGCCTAAACCCTCTCTCAGTATCTCTTTGTTATTCTTTCCCATAATTAATATTATGTTAAGTAATGTTTTAAAGAGCATCTCCTGCTATACAGAATCCTCTACTTTTGATCTTTTCTTAATAAATAGATGGATTGTCAGAAATTGAAATTTTGAAAAATAAATTAAGATATTCTTTGCCATGCTAAATTTTGAAAATTAAAAATCTAAAAGAAACTATTACGTGAATTTTCTAGAATTGATGATTCAGATGGTTTTCAGGATTCTGGAGCACTCCCCTATTTTTAGATGAAATATTTTTCAGTGCTACTACTTCAATAATTCATTTACCTTCATCTTATAAAGTTTCCCAATCGGGATAAGGTTTTCGCCAATTGAGATTCTATTTCCCTCCACACTCTTTATATGCTTCTTAGAAACGGCAAATGATTTATGCACCTGAATAAAATTATCTGAATCCAAAGATATTAGCAAGTCAGAAATTTTTTCTCTAACTGTTATAACTTCTTCATCAATAATCACTTTTGTATAATTTCCAGCAGCTTCAATAAATTGGATTTTGTCTAGCGAAACTTGAATGTATTTTTTATTACTCTTAAGGAATATACTTTTGGAAGGAGCGTCCCCTACTCTTTCGTTATTTGAAATAACTGGAGTACTAGAACCAACTACTTTATTGATCGCTTTTAGGAAACGTTCGAAAGAAAATGGTTTCAATAAGTAATCAGAAACGTTTAATTCGTAACCTTCTATTGCATATTCACTATATGCTGTAGTGACGATAATTTTTGGTGGATTGGTAAGTGTTTTTAAAAATTGAAAACCTTTTATCTTGGGTAAATTCAAATCCAAAAAAATTAAATCTACTTTATTATTACTTAGGTATTCTATAGCTTCTAAAGCATCGTAACAACTTTTGACCAATTCCAAATTAGGTAATAAGTCAGCATACTCTTGGATAATATCGTGAGCTATGTATTCGTCGTCAATGATGAGGTATCTGATCATATTCTTTTCGATTGCACTGTATTCTTTTCAAATAATTTTTTAGTCTTCAATAATTTTTGCAATAATTAATAGACTTCCCGTTTGATTATCCGCAATACTTTTGAATCCTTTTCCTTTAATTCTAAATATTTTTCCATCAATAGTATTTTTCGGAATCTGTATGGTCATAATTTCATCATCCAAATGCTTAATTTCAAATTTTTTATCAGTCTTAGTTAAGTCCGATTTTCTTATTTGACATTTATAAATTAAATCAGCTTTGTCTCTGGAAAAATAATCGTGCTTGACTTCTTCAATATTAATAATTAAACTTCCAACATTATTATTTGTATGACTATTTTTATTAGAAAACAAATTCCAAAAATTCTTTTTTTCAATGAAATAATGGCCTCGATTCTTAAACTTGAGAACCATTCCCTTATCAACTCCCTCTGGAATTTTTATTTCTTCTATTGATTCTTCAATCCTTAATCCTTGACCAGAACAGTTAGTACATCCTCTAGGCTTTTTACAAACATTGCAAGGTTTCTTCCTTTTGTATTTAAATTTTTTCGTTACACCTGAATACATTTCTTCAAGTGTTAACTTTATTTTTATACTTATATCATTCGAATAATTTTCCATAATTATTTGCCTAAATTAAATCTCTTCTCTGCTGATCACAAATCTCTTATTGATAATTCCACTTTAAAGACATTTTCTTTTTCTAAAAATGAAAGTACATGATTATTTTGATAAACCAATTCCAATCTCCGTTTTAGATTTTTCAAACCAATCCCCGATTGTTCTTTTACTTCAGATGCATCAAAATTATTTTCAACTATGAAGCCTATTTCATTTTCTTTTCCTGTTATATTGACACGTACAAATGGATCTTCAATAAGGTTTTCTACTCCATGTTTAAATGCATTTTCTAATAAAATAATAAACAATAATGGCATAATTTTTAAATCTTCATTTTGAATATCAAGATTGAATTCTATATTTATTTCTTTATGATACCGCATCTTGTGGAGTTCAATATAATTTTTCAAATACTCCACTTCTTCTCTTAAAGTCACTTCATCTTTTTGTCCTTCATAAATACTGTAGCGCATCATATCAGAAAGTTTCAAAATTAGCGTTCTTGCTTTTTTAGAATCCTTTTCGACCAAACCATAAAGATTATTCAAAGTGTTAAAAAAGAAATGTGGACTGACCTGACTTTTTAAATGCAACAACTCTGTTTTTGCTTGTTCATTTTTAAGTTTAACGACAGTTCTTATTTGATTGAATATCCACCTTATTACAAAAAACAAAAGTAAAGGAAAATATACTAGACTCATAGCTGCTAAAGCATCGTCATTCCCGGCTCCATCCAAAAATAAAATGACTGCTCCAAAGCCAATTACAAAAAACCAAAAAGCAAGACTGAGAAGAAATTTATCATTTTTACCTATTGTTTGATTCCTTGTTGCTCGATCATTCCTGAAATAAAAATACCCAAGAGTTAAGCTTAAGAGCAAGAGCATTGTAAAAAATAAAGTGAATTCCTCATTCCGAAAGCAAGCATCGATCAAGCCATATAAAACCACCAAAGAAAACAGTAACATCGATGTGTAAATCTCCTTGCTCAACCGTAATCCATCAATTTTGATAAATTTAAACTTAGCCAATCCCCAGGTAACTGGCAAATAGAGACTTGTCAATAATGCCGATTGCAAAAATACCAATCCAGTATGTTCTAAGTTATAATCAAGACAAGCAATTCCAAATACACCTAATAGTAAAATAAATAAAACTATAAGAATCACACGTTTATTCCTTCTATAGAATTCTTTCATAGTTTAAATATAAACAAGCTATTTTGATTTGTCAAAGAACTTGGCAAACAGCTCTCATCTATATATCAACATATCGAAAAGTGTGATCAAATCACTTGATATAAATGAATTGCATTTCTGCCCCATCCTTAAATCACTTTGTCACATATATTATAGTCATAGAAGTTTTAGAAATACATTTGAATCAAACAATTCAATCGTATGAGTACATTAAATATTTCAGGACTTTCGAAAACCTATTCAAACGGCGTACAAGCCTTAAATAATATTTCTCTAGAAATACCCAAAGGTGTTTTTGGACTTTTAGGACCTAATGGTGCTGGGAAATCTACTTTGATGAGAATCTTAGCAACCTTGCAAGAGGCAGATCAAGGATCAATATCCTTTGGTGACCTAGATGTTTTAAAACAAAAAGAAGAACTTAGAAAATCGCTAGGATATTTGCCTCAATCATTTGGCTTATACCCTAAAATTTCTGCAGAAGTTTTACTCAGTCATTTGGCCGTTTTAAAAGGAATCTCAAATAAATTTAAAAGAAAAGAGATGGTCAAAGCTCTATTGGAAAAGACAAATCTCTATGCCCATAGAAAGAAAAATCTTGGAGGCTTTTCTGGAGGGATGAAGCAACGATTTGGTATTGCCCAAGCTTTACTTTCAAATCCAAAAATACTTATCGTCGACGAACCAACTGCTGGACTTGATCCACTTGAAAGAAATCGTTTTCATAACCTCTTGAGTGAGATTGGTGAAACGGCGATTGTTATTCTTTCTACTCATATTGTTGATGATGTTAAAGAACTCTGTACCAATACTGCGATTATTAATCAGGGAGAGGTTTTGCTAAAAGGAAACCCTTTGGAATTGATTAAAGAAATTGAAGGCAAGATTTTTCGAAAAACGATTTTAAAAAAAGAAGTTAAGGATTACAAGAAAAACTATAAGGTAATTTCGGAGAAACTGCTTTCAGGTAAACCGGTGATCCATATTTTAAATGAGGATCATCCTGGCAATGGATTTTCTCCTGTTCAAGCGGAATTGAGTGATGTGTATTTTTCGCAGATTTTTGATCATTGAAATTAGCAATTCAGGACAAGTGAATGTTATAAAATAAAAAACTATGTGGCTAGAAATAATGATTTTTGAGTTGAAGTACCGAGCAAAACGATTGGATACTTATCTGTATTTTACCATACTCTTTTTGTTTTCAATAGTTGGAGTAGACTTCGTTTACCAAGGCGTTGATCTTGGGGAAGTAAAAACGAATGCACCTTATGTAATTGCGCATACGATGGCGGTCTTGTCCTGTTTTTTTATGATCATAACTTCAATGATTCCAGGTGTCGCAATTTTGAGAGATCATGAACATGAAATGGAGTCCTTAATGTTTATTAACCCATTAAAAAAACGAGATTATTTATTGGGTCGATTTCTGGGATCTTTCATTATCGTGTGTTTCGTTTTCAGTGGAATCATATGGGGAATGATCCTAGGGGAAAGCATGTCTTGGCGAAATTCTGATGCACTCCTCCCCTTTCGGATGATGCCATATATTCAAGGGTTTCTATTTGTGGTATTTCCATCGATTTTTTATGGAAGTGCAATTTTCTTTACTACTGGTGCATTGACTAAAAACTTGATTGTAGTTTATACACAAGCTATTTTTTTCTTTATTGTTTTGATGTTGAGTAGAACCATTGAAAACTCATTTATATCTGGAATTTTAGATCCTTTTGCGTTTGCGCCCATTCAACATGCAGTAAATTTATGGTCTGTACCTCAACGAAATGCTGACTTGCTTTCCGTAGATGGTTTACTCTTATACAATCGCTTATTTTGGATCATCATTGGATTGGTCGCTTTAGGGATTGTCTACTTTAGGTTTCAATTTATCGTAGTCAAAGACAAGTCTTCCAAAAAAAAATCACCTCAAAATCCGGCAGCTGCATTTGCTCCTTTTAACGAAATAGAAATGCCAGATTTAAATATAAAATTCAATTGGAAAACCAGCTTGGTTCAACTTTCTCATCATTCTATATTTTATTGTAAAACGATGTTAAAGGAAGCTTCGTTTTGGGCGATTGTCATTAGTGCAATGATCATCCTTTTAATAAATTCAATTAGCCTAGAAAATTCTTATGGAATTAGTAGTTTTCCAAGAACCTATTTGATCATTGAAGAGCTTCAAGAGATGTCGATTTATTTCTTTTTGATAATTCTTATTTTTTATTCTGGTGAATTGATTTGGAAAGAGAGAACAATAAAATTAGATCTTATTTATGATGCATTGCCGATATCAGACTTTGTAAGTTTAGCTGGTAAATTCATTGGCTTGATGATGATCTTTACTATTTTGACGCTTTCACTCATCATTTCAGGGCTTATCTTTCAATCGGTAAAAGGGTTTTATCAATTTGAAATAGAGCTGTACATAAGTGGGTTTTTCTTAGAGTTATTTCCTTTTCTAGTTCTATTTAGTGTCGTCTCTTTTTTGATCCAAGTCTTATTGAATTCGAAGTATATTTCCCACTTAATGGTTCTGCTGTTTTTTATACTGGTTTTGATATTTGATAAAATGGGCTTTAGTCACAACCTCTATCAATTTGGAGGAGACAATCTAAGTAGTTACTCAGACATGAATGGATATGGTCATTTTCTGATTCCATATATTTACTTTAAAACCTATTGGATACTTTTTGTTTTTATGTTGTTTTTGGTAGCAGTTGTTTTTTCAATTAGAGGTAAAGAGACTCATTTAAAAACCCGATGGAGGCTAGCGAAACAAAGATTCAATGCTTCTATTTTAAAAATGGGATTGGTAAGTCTTATACTTTTTATTTCCTTGGGTTCTTTTATATTTTATAATACAAATGTCTTAAATGACTATTGGACTGCTTCCAAAAAGGATAACTATAGAGCGGACTATGAAAAAACGCTCAAAAAACTAACCTATCTTCCTCAGCCAAAAATAATCGCTGTAAACTTACAGGTAGAACTTTACCCTTCAGACCGTGATTATACCGTTGAAGGTTATTATTTACTCACAAACAAAACGAACCAACCACTACAAGAAATTCACATTCAAAAAAGAATTGATCCTCAGGCAAAATTTGAGTATTTAAAAATTGAAGGAGGTGCAAAATTGAATGAAAAATATAAAGATTACCACTATTTCATTTATGAATTGGATCAAGCTTTAGAACCTGGTGATACTATTGAAATGGCATTCAAGCAATCTTATATTACTGAGGGCTTTGTTGAATCAAATCCAGGTTCAAAAATCATTCACAATGGCACTTTTTTCAATCAAGATTATTTTCCAACTTTAGGCTATAACAGTAGCTATGAATTGGAAAGTGATCAAACTAGAAAACAATACAAGCTAGAAGCAAAATCAGGTAGAGTCGATCGAAATGATCCGCTTGAATTACAAAATGCTAAATCCGGAGATGATGGATACGAAATTGATTTTGAGATTATCATAGGAACTGAACTTTCTCAAACGGCAATTGCTCCTGGTGTCTTAAAAAGAAAATGGACAGAGGCAAATCGAAATTATTTTCATTATAAAATGGATCAAGCAATCATCAATTTTTATTCGATTGTATCTGCTGACTATGAGCTATTTCAGGATCAATGGATGCAAAAAAATGACAGCTTGGAAAGAAGTGTACAATTAGAAATTTATCATCACGAAGGTCATGATTACAACTTACATCGAATGATGGAATCTATGCAGCATTCTTTGGATTATTTTAGTGAACAATTTAGTCCTTACCCTTATCGGCAAATGCGAATCATGGAGGTGCCTCGTTATGTAAAATATGCGCAATCATTTCCAAATTCAATTCCTTATTCTGAGTCTTTAGGTTTTATGATGGATGTCAATGATGAAACAGATATTGATATGCCATTTTTTATAACTGCTCACGAAGTTGCTCATCAATGGTGGGGGTTGCAGTTGATTGCCGCAAATGTAAAAGGTCGAAAAATGTTGTTGGAGTCGCTTGCTCAATATTCTGCAATCATGGTGATGAAGCGGCGGTTTTCAGAAGACAAGATGAATCAACTTATAGAAAATGAAATGGATCGTTATTTCCTAGGAAGAGCCAACGATTTCAATCCTGAGGTGCCCTTATCTGAGGTTGATAAGCAGGACTATATTGCCTATCGCAAAGGCGGAATTAACCTCTATGCTTTACAACATTATATCTCGGAGGATAGTATGAATTTGGCTTTGAAAAGATTTATCCGAGATTGGAATGGTTTCGGTGGTTTGTTGCAAAAGGAACGTTATGCGACTAGTGCTGATCTATTGGAATACTTTAAAGTGGTAACTCCTGATAGTTTGCAATATGTGGTTGAGGACCTTTTTGAAACGGTGACTTATTATGATAATAAAATGATTAGTGGGCATTTTGAGGAATTGGCTGATGATCTTTATCGTGTGGATTTAGAACTTGAAGCAAATAAATATCGGAGAGATAGTTTGGGGAATGAGAAAATGATTGGTGTTGATGATTGGGTGGATATTGGGATTTATGGTGAGGGTGAAGATGGTAATGAAAAATTGATCTATCTAAAAAAGTATAGGATTAATGAAGGACATACAAGATTGAGTATTGAGGTGAATTGGGAACCTTTGAAAATAGGGATTGATCCTAATCATGTTTTGATTGATGGGGATTTTGGGGATAATTTTATTGAGATGGTGAGGCGGGATTAACCACAGAGGAGGCAGAGGTGCACAGAGAAAAAGGAGTAGTTTTTAGAAGTGTTTTTTTAGTAATTGTTCTATTGTTTCGTAGAATGGGATGTTGAATTTATCGGCGATGATTTCGACATTTCCTTTTCTCCAGAATCCGGTTGGGCAACAGATTAGTAACTTCTTGCTATTGGCATATAAACCGAGTTCTAATAATGAAATGGGAGATTTGGTTTCTGGGCAGAGATACATAATGATGGTGTCTGCTTTTTCTAGGGCGTTCAATTCCCAATGAACTTGCTGATAGAAGTTTGGATTTTCAAATGTTTGCTCCCAGCTTGAATCCCAGTCGTCTCTGCGAGGATTGAGTAGAATGAAATTCGGCTTATTTTTAAAATGTCCTTCGATGTCTTTCTGCCAGTTTTCAGCTTTTCCCATTTCTATCGAACCGGCTAATAAGACTTTGTGATTTTTGCTATCTGCGTTAATTCTTTGTGGTGGTTTTATAACAGTCATGTCATTTTTTTACTTAGTTCTTCAAATGTTAAGCACCATTGGCCTCCGTTCTTTTCGACCATCTTCCCTACTGCTTTTAGACTTTTTAAAATTGTCGGATCGAATTCGCCATCATGCTCTGAATAGCAAAAGATGGTTTTTTCTGGTCGTTTGTTGGAGTCGTCGATGACTTCTGCGATGGAGTAAACGCCTTTCATTTTTGCGGTGAGGACGTAAAGGCAATAGTCGCAGTTTTCTCTCTCTGATAGCTCTTTTTGATAGGCTTGGTCATTCCATTCCGGGACTACTGGATTGAAGTAATTTATTTTTAATTGAGGGATTAGTGTTTCTCTCCATTTGGAGTTGTTGCAGGTTCCGCCTAGGAATACTTTTTTCATTTTGTGTGTTTTTATTTTTTATTTGCTCTGGTGCAAGTTACAAACTTGCATTATTATCTACTTCCAAGTTGCAACCTCCTACGGTCGGTTTTAAACTTGAAAGAGTGTGATTCAAATCTTTATTCTTGGATTACTTTATTTTTTAAAACCTGGTGATCCATACGTTCTCTGATTTCTGATAAACTCACTTCTTTCAAAAGTTTTCCATCCTTATAAATCGTTTCTAATAAACCGCTAGCTTCTTCTTCCTCCGAGGCCATGTCTTTCATTTTGATTCCATCTTCATGCTGGGTTAATTGAATTAATCCTTTTGCGGATTTTTTGGTACCGTCGTCTGTTTTGGGATTTTTAAATATTGGTCTGCCTGCGCCGTTTACGACTCCGTAGGTTGCTTTCATCGCGAAGCCGAAGGTGTCTCGCGTTACATACTGATAAGTGTAGGAGCCGATTCCGAAAACAACATTGGTAGAAGCGAATCCTTTTGCTTTTAATTGGCCG
>CAKZTD010000142.1 GCA_937921595.1 uncultured Saprospiraceae bacterium | reverse complement strand
TATTCTTTATTCTTTATTTTTACTCAAGAACCAAAACATAATTAAAATGAGCGAGAAAACTTATATCCAAGACGTTTTTGAAGTAACCAGACTAATTCCTTTCGGCCGTGTAAGTACTTATGGTGCCATCGCCGATTACCTTTCGCTAGGTTCTGCCAGAATGGTAGGTTGGGCTTTAAACAAAAGCTTTACTTCCGAAGGTGTTCCAGCGCATCGAGTAGTCAACAGAAAAGGAGAGTTATCAGGAAGGGTACATTTTCCTTCTCCTGGAATGATGCAAGCCTTATTGGAAAACGAAGGAGTCAAGGTAAAAGATAACGTTGTACAAGAATTTAAAAAAATAATTTGGAACCCTACAGATGAACTTGACTAAATTGACTCATTATTGCAACCTGGAAATTGTAAGTATTTAAATGCACTCCCCCGTATAATTACTTACTTCAGTTTCTGTAAAAAAGAATGTTATGAAGAACACACTATTAGGCTTAGTGGTCGTATTGACCGCATTAATTTGGGGGACAAACGCAACATCTACAGATGTTATTTATTGGACAACGGATTATAAACTTACATGGAACGACTTTGAAGGCGATCCTAATTACAAGCATGATTACAAGGATATTTCTGCCATCACAGTATCTGGTATTGTAGATTATCGAGGTTGTGATGAGGGGAAGATTATTTATAAAATCAAGTCTTACTTTGAAAAGAAAAACTCATGGGTGAAACTCGCAGGTAGAAATGACCACACCTTAGAACATGAGCAAGTTCATTTTGATATTACGGAATTGTATGCTCGTAAACTCAGAAAAGAATTATCAGAAAGGGCTTTTGCTTGTGGAGAAGAACTTGCTTTCGAAACATTCGTCAATGATTTTTTAGAAGGCTGGCAAGCCTTGCAAGCAGAGTATGATGCAGAAACAGATTTTAGTAATAAACATTCTGCTCAACATGAGTGGATCGGCAAGGTAAGAGAAGAACTGAAAACATTAGAAGCTTATAAAAGTAAGTAGACGTAAAGAATTATATTAAATCTGTTTGATATAATTTAGTCCAAATACTTAATTATTGATTCGGAAAATATGCAAAAAAGCTGGAAGTAAGATTGAATCTTGCTTCCAGCTTTTTTGGTTTTAACATTTAATTAAAGTATATAAATGAAGGGTGAAGATATTAAAATGTGGCCTCTAAGTGCTTAATTAATATGAGCGCAAACGGTATTAGATGTTCGGCACCCGCCCGCATGACGCAGCCAGGTAGGTTAGGCGAGCCTAAAAGCCAAATACCGAATACCACTTTTTCTTAGCCGAGAACAAATTTAAAACTCTGGTTTGCGTATTTATTTAAAATGTGACTACATAGATCTTCTTTTCGTCAAAAATCAAACAATATATAAGGGGCAAAAAACATTATTAAATTAGAGCTTTCTAAAAAGTAAATATTTCACATATATCCAATATCAATGAAAAAGAACATAATACTTCTAACCGTTTTAAGTCTTTTAATCAGTACCGTTTGTTTAACCGCTCAATCACCTATAGGTATTTGGAAAACCATAGATGATAATACAGGAGAAGCAAAATCTCATGTAGAAATCTACGAGCAAGGAGGAAAAACGTATGGTAAAATTGTAAAGCTTTTACAAAAAGATCCTGATACAAAATGTAAAGAGTGCACGGGAGCTAAAAAGAATCAACCGTTGATTGGTTTAGTGATTGTAGAAAATCTAAAGAAGGTGAAAGACTATTGGGGAAAAGGAATCATCATGGATCCAGAAAATGGAAAAGAATACGGTTGTTCCATTTGGTTTGAAGATGGAAAAAACGAGGAGTTAAAAGTTCGTGGAAAACATTGGACTGGAATCTATAGAACACAAACCTGGTATAAGGTGAAGTAAACAAAAGAGTAAGTTAACAAGGGAGCAATCGCATTAGGTGATCGCTCCCTTGTTAACTTAATAACTTGTTCACTTAAATTTTAACAAACTTCCCTTGCATCACTCCATGCCGCATTTTCGTTTTTACAAAATAAGTCCCCGCAGGCCAATCCGAAACATCAATATTAAATGCTCTGAAGTCTCCACTATCTTTTTGACGATAAACTAATTGCCCTCCGCTGTTAATAATAACTACTTCAAAATCACGCCCCGGTTCAGTATTACCCAATTCAATTTTGACATAATCATTGGCTAAGGATGGATTAATTTTCAGGGTATTTTTAAGATCAAAAACTTCTTGCTGACTGACTATATTACTATCCACAGTTTCGAAAAGAGAATCAATAGGATAAGTCATAATCGATCTTGCAAAAGTACCAGCGACGAGTTCATTTTTAAATTCATTGACTACCAAATCATAGACCGTAATAGTCGGCATATTATTACCTAAACGTTCCCAGGTTTCTGCTTCATCAACAGAGGCATAAACACCTCCGTCCGTTGCAACAAATAAAATTGAATCTTCTGACTCCGGTAAAACAATAAGCTCATTGATCGCAAGGTCAGGTAAGTTATTTGAAATATCAATCCAGTTTTCTCCTTTATCATCAGAACGGAAAATACGTGGAAGAAAATCATTATCTCTGTAGCCAGAGTAAGTTACAAAAACCACATCCTCATATTCAGAAGAAGGAACCACATCTGTTACATATTGATCAGGTAATCCCGCAGAAATAGAAATCCAATTGTCTCCGCCATCCTCACTTCTCCAAAGGTTTCCATCGCCAGTACCAACGTATAGCAAACCTTCAATCAAGGAAGATTCGTCAATGGTTGTGATGTTGTGATATCGATGCGGTATATCTGTTCCGTCGGTTAAGTCATCACTAATCGGATCCCAAAAAGGGATTTCTCCAAATCCTTGATAAACCCGATAGGTTCCAGTATACAAGACATCAGGATTATGAGGACTCAAGATATAAGGCATGTCCCAATTTCGGCGATCACCTGATGCGATCCCCTCGTCTCCACTTTCATAAAAATTACCGCCATTAGTAGTCACATTAATATTACCTCTTTGTGTTTCTACAAAAAATCGATCAGGATTGACTGGGTCAAAAGCCATTTGGAAACCATCGCCTCCATAGATTCTTGGCCAATCATTTATAGCATCGGCATTGCCACCGGTTGATCCATTATCTTGCGCACCACCGTAATAAAATTCTGGAGCATGTGGATTATAAGCAACACGATAAAACTGTGTTGCAGGAATATTTTCAATGTCTTCCCAGAGATCAGTAGTGAGATCTGATCGATAAAGACCACCGTCGGTTGCCAATAGAATATCTCCAGAAGGTAGAAAAACTAAATCATGTTTATCTGCATGAACCGCGTATTCCCACCAAGGAGGACCCGCTTGATTCCAACTCTGACCACCATCTAACGTTCGCCAAAGATCAACGCCCAAAATAAAGATGTCTTCATCATTATTTGGGTTAACCCTGATCTGTCCAAAGTACCAGCCAAAACCTCCAAGCACATTTCCGCTTAAGCCATTTAGACTTTGCTCTGTAGTAATCGAATCCCAAGAAACACCACCATCTACTGTTTTGTAAATTGCTCCGATTTGATAACTAGTATTGGTATATTCTGCAAAGACAACATCCGGATTTGTACCTGATATAGTTAAGCCAATTCGAGAGTGATCCACATCATTGGGCAAGCCTCCTTCTAGGAGTGTCCAGTTATCTCCACCATCAATAGATTTATAAATTTTTGCTCCTTGACCATGTACGATAGATTCCGTATTATTTCGAATGCGATCCCATCCTGCTGCATATAAAACTTGCGGATCTTGAGGACTCATAACAATATCAATTACACCTGTAGAATCGCTGAGGAAAAGGACTTGTTCCCAGTTGTTGCCATGATCTACAGAACGGTATAAACCTCGTTGATTATTTCGTTCAAAAGGCAAACCCATACATGCTGCAAAAATGCGGTCAGTGTTATTAGGATCAATTACAATTTTAGAAATAATCCTTTGTTCTTCT
>CAKZTD010000141.1 GCA_937921595.1 uncultured Saprospiraceae bacterium | reverse complement strand
TACTATTAAAGGCTTTGCTCCGTTAATAAGTAATAGTCTTGTGATATCTATATTATTATACCGTATGCTTTCCGCAATTGGTAAAGCCATAAATTCTGGGTGCTGATAATTAGGATCTATTCCTGATCTCAGATAATATTTCACTAATTCAAAATCATTCTCCTGAATACCTCTGAACATAGCCTTCCAATCTCCTCCTGACATATCTTATTAAATTATCTTTAAAACTTAAACCAAAGTAACTCTAAATTTTGAAAGTACAAACTGTCATATTGTAGGCGCCACCATTGATACTAGTATCGCTCCTATAATAAATACTCATATAACGAAGCCAATTACATTATTGCCTTTACTATTTTACTATTACGCACGCGGCCTATCTATTGACCAACCACTTACAAGAAAACTTTGCACTAAGGTATCTGTAAGGGCTCCCTCTTTTTCACTTTTGATATCGTATGTCTTGAAAATTAATTTTTCTAAACCTATTACAGCAAGGCATACTAAACCAAATGTGAGCACTAGCATAACAATCAATCCTACAGTACCTAAGTCAAAGGCTACACTACAATAAATAGGTATTATAAAAACAAGTGGTACTCCGACAATCGTAGAAAGGCAGCCTGATGTCTTTGCAACAGAATGTGCTTTTTTACAGCCTTCGCATCTTGGTATTCCAATTTTAACTTCATTAAATTTTACATTCCTGAACACTACAAGATTAGTTCGATCTTGAACATTGTATATCGAATAAAAACAATTATCTTCCATTTTGCTATTGTTCGAGCCTGTTTTACAAAAAGTACATTTCGTATTCTTAGGTTCAAACCTTTTTCTGGATTCGTTAAATGTATGATTTTCCATATCTCTAATGTATTAAATTTCAACAATATCTTTTACAATCTGTGCATAGTTTTTGGTTAATGATTAGAATACCTATTTATTCAGATAATTTTATATTGGAAGTAACATACTTTTCCAGCGCTATAGTGATATGGAAATCCATTACTATTGTCTAGTGCTTTGGCTCCTATAAATTCGAATCCTGATTTTTCATAATGGCCTATTAATCCTTTATTTGGTCCTACTGTATCCATTCGTATAAACTCTAGATCTCTTTTTTTTTTACCAAAATCATTAGGCTAATTATGGTTAATGACACTTTGGTAGCTCTGTTAGTCTTTTTTTAAGGCTTTATGTATCGTATATTGTAATTATATATTATCGATAATTTTCAAGTTTTAAAGCATCAAGTGATTTCATATTCACAAGTTCGTTAATAATCTTAATACAATTAGGGAATCTTAAATTAGATCTTTCTCTTGCGACACCGAAATGCACTAAATTGTCATTAAAATCATCTTCCAGATAGAATCTGTTACTAATAAAATTTTTGTATTCATTATCTTGGTTATGCATCTCTTTAGCTTTTTTATTGAACAATTTAGCTCTCAAGTAATGATAGTTTTCGTCAATATAGTATAATTTTTTGGAGCCAAGGATTAGCTTTAAATTAATATCAAAATTTTTGAATTGGGCTGTGAAATTATCCAGTTCTTTACCAGTGCTTTTCTTTATTTTCTGTGATAATTCGTTTTTTACATCCTTATACTTCTTGCAGAGTCTAGCCATCTTGTAATGAGCTCTAGCCAATGTAAGGTTGCCAGTAGAGACATAGTTCTTACCCATTAGGTTGTGGATTTTAATAATTTCTTGGCAACTGCCTATAGAGTCCAAGAGGATGAATTGTTCGAAAGTATCATAAGAATCAAAATTGAAATAATTCTTAATTTCAGAAGTATTAGTCAATCCTATGATTTTATCATTAATTTCAATTCTTATTTGGTTTTCAAGAATTCTAATGTTTTTATTCGATATGTGTGGATAATCATTTATATATTCTAGTATTTCTAATAAGGCAGGAGTGCTTATGTGCGGATGTATTTTTAATTTATAGAACCACTTCAAAAGCTGTATTTCTCTAACTTCATGATTTGCCGCAGTGAATCTATAATTTCTTGGATCAGGCACTCCTTCAGTAATAATATTGTCAAATTTCTTCTTTTCAGGAACTAGGCTTACGTTGTACGTTAGATGAAGTAAGTTTATAGATTCATTACAATACTTGTTAAAGGCTAATCTAGCCTTAGTGCTATTGAGTTTTTGATTAAACGATAGATATAAATATAGTATCTTTAGATATTGCGACTTTGCAAGTCTAAATTCACCAATCTCCTCAAGTAATTTAAGAGCTAAAAGAAATAGATCAATTAATGTTTCAATTTGTTTTATAGTTGAATCGTGATCTAAAGAGGAATAATAACAATCAGCAAAATCAATGACGGAGTTTGCTAATGTAGAAACGTAATTTTGATTGTAGTTGTCAACGTATTCCCCAATATTATTGACAATTAATGCCTGAGCTATTTCATCAAGATTTGAGTTGATTGCTATTATATTAGTGACGTCAAACACGAAATCGTCCAAGTGTGTTTTGTTAAGCAATTTCAGTATTTTTTCAAATGACTTCCTTAATTCATTCTTGCTGTCAACAGACTTCAAGATTTGTAGAATTCCCAATAGGTAGAAGTATGTTGCATTGTAAGGGGTGTTTTTTACAATTTCGCTAGTTATTTTTTCACTTGTTATTACGGTTCTGTTTCGATAATAAAGTAGATCACCTATTTTGTTGTGGAATTCTGATACTATAATATTTGCTTCGTTAGTAGCGATTGGCCTAGTAAGGAATTGAAACTCTTTCATTGCTCTATCAATATCTCTTTTACTTACACCATTAGGACTTCCTTTTTCTTGTAAGTGCAGACGAGCAATGATAGGTTGATAAATCAGTCTTATATTTTCGATTGTTGTTATTTTTAAATGAAAAGATTCAGAGAAGTTATTCAAAGAAAAATTCTCTAAATTTTGTGCTATATTTTTTCCGTTGATGTCATAAATAGTAGTTTCTTCACCTACCTTTCTACCTATCAACTTAATCTCAGGGTTTTCGGAGTTTTCAAATGAAACGTTGGGCCAGTAATTTTTCTTAATTTTTTCTATATCATCCATTCCTGAGATCTCTTTTAGCCTATCCCACATGTCTTCTATTTTTTTCTTTTTAACAATAATATGCTCAAGACCGAATTCTTCAATTGGGATATTTCGATTCTCAACAATTTGATGCGAAAGCATATTGTATTTCATTAAGGCATTCTGTACCATTCCTTCTTTTTCGAATGAAAGACCTAGTTTTAAATTGTTTCTAACCAATAGAACGAATAAATACAAGTCAAGACCATCTTTAAGGCCATTAATTGTTTGTATAGCTTCAAAGTAATTTATTATAGCGTCTGTGTATTCCTGGTCATAAAAATGTAAATCCCCTATGGACATGTGAAAGAAAGCTATAGAGTTAATGTAGTCGGTTTTAAGTGAAACATCTAGCCCAGAATTGTAATACTGGTTTTTAAGATTTCTTAGTCTTTTGTAAAAAAATCTTTTGATCTCTATACTTTCATCTAAAGTGAAATTAAATGCGGCCGTATCTCTTGGGCTAATTTTAGTTAGGAAAGTTAACTCATTCCTTATTTTACTTTGAAATCTATAGTCATGCAATCCACTTATTATTTTTCGTAACTGACTAATCGATAGATCATTTAGTATTTCGTTTAGAAAATTTCGAAATTCAGGTTCCTTGTTTATTTCAATTATTTCTGGTGTCAATGATAAATTTCTCTTTGAAAAAGCAAACCTATGGTATTTATATATATGATCCATCAAATAACTAATAGAAACAAGCAGTTTGTCACCATATTCATTCATGTAGCTGCCCAGTCTAAAGAAAAGTGGGTTGACTAAATACGTAGTAAACGATATTCTATATTGATCATAATAGGATAGCTTTAGATGGAGATTGTCCATTCTATCTCCAAGACGAAGCATATCTCCTCTTTTTCCAGAAGCAAAGTAGCTGTTCGAGCCTGGGTAAATAAATTGCTCAAATAGTGTAGCTATCTTTTTGGGCGCACCGTTACTTCTGTAAGTTATATAAGTAATCATGTTACTAAGAGCAAGAATTACTCTGTTGATTTCTATGTTTTTTTGTTCGTCACTATTTCTGCTTGATAGATGAATGTAGTTTTTGTCAATATATTCTCTGTACAAACGCAAAGAAGGTATATCATTATCCTTTTGTTCTCTCATGAATTTTTCAGGTATCAAAAACTGACAAATGAATTTTTCAGTCATACTAGAAATGTCGTTGATGGATTGATCATGACTTTCAGTGTAGAATGAATTGACATATATCTGGTTGTCATGAAAAATACTGTCTAATACTGATTGCCGATCTGATATTCCAGCAAGGGCTGCGTCATACATGTCTCTACCAGCGATAAATATAAATTTGGCTTTTGCTGATGTTATGAAATTTTTTAGTGAGGATAGAATGTTAGAAATTATTTCTTGTCTTTTTATCTTAATGTTATAATCTTGTTCTGGAGTTTCTTCATCTTTTAATACAAGATTTTCATTTGAATGAGGTACAATTTTATCAAGCTCATCGTATATGAATATTGGATCGATTTTGTAGAAAAGAAGTGGCACTCTATCTATTTTCTCCAAAATTGCAACAAGTTCTGCTTCTATATCTTTTGAATCCAATGGGTGATATGATGTAGTCTTTTGAGATTTGAAAATCGGAAATTTGTAAACACCAGAACTTGGAAGTGGTAATGGTACATTCATCCCTTTGTCATATACAATGGAAGCCTCCACTTTCTCTTTTAGTTCTTTTAGGTCAGATAAAATTTCGTCATGAGTTATTATTCCTAACCTTCCAAAAATATTAAGCTTAAAGAAGAGATAGAATATAAAGAAAATAATAAATATAACGAAGTAGTTAATTTCATAGGGGAATAGAACAGAAAGAATGTAGATCTGACCTTCGCCAACAATTGTTTCTCTAATTTTAAGATAGGATGCATAAACATAGAAATCCGTTATGTTAAGTATTAATGCACAATTTCTATGTGTGGATTCCCAAAATTCATCACCCTCAATGGACCAGTAGCCAACTCCATTGTACATAACTGTGGTATCACTTCCATTTTTTTGTTTGTCAAGTTTTACGAAAAGTTCTATGTAATTTGATAGACTAAGTCTACCATTTGTTATAGAATCTTTTACTTCAAGTATGTCTTCCTGCTTAATATTGGGTTCCAGTAATACTTGGCTCACAGCATAGCGAGGAAAATTCAATTCTTTAACCAACGATTTTGAAAATTCGCTATAGGGATTGTGATTTGCGACTATCGAAAAAACAAAAAACAATAACACGATAGGACCTGTTCTATAAATTACAATACTTATATGGTTAATGGTTTTTCGCCATTTAGTATATTCTATCAATAATTTATTCGTTGTATACTTCAATACATCCTTCTCGTTTATTGCATCTTTTCCGAGGTTTACATTTACAATTAAATGTTTCCTAAATTCGAAGAAAGGCTTGATTCTGGATAATCCTCCTTGATAAGGCTTTAGTGTGCCGACATTAGATTTAGTTTTTTGAATCTTGATCACTAAAAGGATACCTGACCAAATAACTAGTAATGACTTAACTATTATTACACTTTGAACCCCTACTGGCATTAGTATAGTTAATCCTAGAAAAAAAGAAACAATGAAGTATATAGAGAATCTTTTTAATTTAGAATAAAATATATCGTAAGTATTTTTCTCGAATTCTAATCTAATTCGATTAAATAAAAGATAGAGAAATACCGCGTATATTGCACCTAGCCAAAACTCTTGATGAATTTTTGTGATTTTTGTGAAAATGAAAAGAATTAATAAGGTTCCTAAGTATGTATAAGTTATCAAAAAAGTCCTAATAATATTGCAAAATCTAAATTTGGATTTTCTAAATGGATTATTTAGAATTATATCTAAAGATTTCTCTAATTTGTATTTAGAATTTTTTGTTTTTCGAGGGTAAGATTGAATTAGATAGTTGAAAAAACAATAATAGGCTATCAACGAAATTATTATAATTCCGCCTGATATTAAACTTATTGAATAAGATCCATAATTGAGCAACAACAACAAGGAAACTACATACAAATATATAAATCTTTTAGCATTGGACTTGGCATTGAATATCTCAAGTGCTTTATTTACTAAAGATGTCTTACCCATTCCACGAAATCCACTTATTAAATATGCTCCGCTTTTTGATTCTGATTCAGCAATGAATGACCTTAATTTATCAATAATCTTGTCTCTGCCTACAAAAACTTTGTCATTGGGTTTTAATGGGTGATGTTTGTATGTGTAATCTTTCAATTCTAAAAATATCGGTTTTCTTTTGAATGAAAACTTATTTATTAAATCTTTTAAATTGTTACTCATATTGTTTCAGATTGGTCTTTATTTCTAGTATTATGATACAAATGTGAACTAACTTTTAGAGTCTCATTTAACTGCTTTAACATTCAAAACTAATGTTTGCTTATGTTTCAATTTTCCTAAATCGTTTTCTTAAATTCGAATATTGTAAAATTTATTGAGAACATGATTTGACTTAGTATTGTTCGATTGCAGCTTTGTTTTGGTTGTACCTGTGATTTGTGTTACAGCCAATAAGTGAGCAAACCATCAATTTCGGACAGTGCCAATTACAAGCAGTTAATAGAAGGGGATATACACATGTGTTTGATTAGCATTCAATCCGCATTTCAACTATCAATACATCGTATGGCATAAATATACAAAAGAGAAGTTTAATTCCTATATACCCTCAGATCTAGTTGTTAAATTGTCTTTATTCTATTTAATTTGGTGATAAGCGGTAGCTTTTAGTGATAAACGGTAAATTTGATCAAAAGCTATATTTTCGATTAGCTATTACTCCTGCAAGAAAAAATAGCAGCCACCTATATGAAAATATGACTTCTTAGAATTGATTGTTTCGTATCCATTATCTAAAAATAATCTAATTGGTTAACATGATTTTTTGGGTTTTAACTAGTCCATCTAGATCTAAGATAATTACATTTGCACCTCTTTTGTATTGAATCTTTATGTCGAGTAGAAAAGCAATGTGGAATCTAAATTCAATCTTTAAAATTATAAATACATATTACATGATAAACCAATATTGAATAAATAACTGATGAGAACAATGAATAATACATCAGACTTGCTATCGCTGCGTTCAAAGCAAGTATCAACTGTAAGTCACTTTCATTAAATAACTAATACTTTCCTTTAACCGCTTTACTTAAGAATAGCCATCCATATGATTGCATTAGTTTAGTAAATGAATCGATAGTGTCATTGATGTCTTAGAAGTGGTACCTTACTTTAGCTTTTACTTGTAGAATGGCATTCCGTTCCTTTAAAGAATTCTCATCTGAAGATACTGTATTGAAATATTGATGATAGATCGGTCCGAGAGATATCCACAGCTGGTCAGAAATAGGGTAGTCCAGCATCGCTGATAACCGGGCTCCAATACCAATCTGAGAATTAAAATAATCTTCTTGATCCTCTAGTCGTGAAAATTCTAAACCTCCAACATGTACTTTGCCATTTGCATTAAATAGGACATTGAAGATTGCTCCTCCTTCTAGAGAAAAGTGCCACTTATCTATGTTAACTCGCCTACCTAAGGATATTCCAGCATCTAAGAATGTGTAATTCACCTCACCAAAGCTAAAGAAATCACTCTTAGTGGTTTGAATACTTTGATTGTTACTTACCATCAAATTACTAATATCACGACGCCAAAAATCAAATTTACTTTTTGTCTGATTAATATCAAATCCAATGATGGTATACCAACGCTTATCAATCTGATATCCAAGTTGAATCGATGTTGACCATGAGTACCATCTACTTTCAGTATTCAATCTAAATTCTCCTTGCGTAGGATCTATCAATACAGGATTACTCAGATTTCTTCCAATGCCTGCTCCCAATACTACAAACCAAGATGTAGCAAGTGATGCAATGTCTTTAGGGTCAGAACTTAGAAGGGCTGTCAAGTTTTCATTGGGCTGGGTTAGGGTAATTTCAGTTTCGAATAGTTTTTGCATCCATTCCAATCTTTGAATTGCAGCAACATGTATGTTATGCCTTTCTTCTGAAGTGGGTTCAGTAGATGGAGTCAACATTCTTGGACTTAAGATTTCCTCATTAGTATTTATTCCTATTACATTAGATTGGTTTGTTTCTGTATTTACTAATAAAGGCCTGTCTGTGGTGTATGTATTTATATGGTTTGTATTGGTTATCAAATGTTGGTTTTCAATAGATGTATTTAAATCCTTTAATTGGTGTTGTTGAGATGCAAATAATTTAGACTTTTTTGAATCTACTTTTTGCTCTTCTTGCTTATCCGAAACGAGTGGCGTTGTTTCTGAAATGTTGGCCTTTCGTCCTTGCTTCATCTCATAGATAGCTTCTGAGTTCGCTGTTCTAATATTTCTAGGGTTTTGATCACTTTGTTTTTGATTGTCACTGGTGATCGATTCTTGTTCGACTATGGCAATTACATTGTCTTTATTCCCTCTTAAATTGAATAATATCAAGGCTCCCATAAATAAAACTCCAAATATCCATAGTATTGGGAATGGACGCCTTTTATCTTTATCCTTATCTAAATTTTGTTCTATCTCATTCCATACTAAAGGAGGAGGTGCTAGCTTATATTTATCTGCTAATACCTTAAGGTAGCGTTCGTTATTTTGTAAATCTTTACTCATGTATTTTGAACTTTAGATTGGAAGTTTACCATATTGAATTGTGATGAGTGACTGCATACGTCTTCTTGCTTTGTGTAATTGACTTCTAGATGTCCCAACTGTGATGCCACATTCTATCGCAATCTCTTCATGAGACATCTCATCAAAGATGGCTAGATTGAAGACGGTCCTATAGCCTTCTGGCAACAAGTCGATTAGCTTGAGTAGTTCATCATAGCCTACCTTACTATCCTTCAATTCGTAGTCTTCTACATATGCTTCTTCGTTATCTTGTTTATTGTCTATTGGGTCAAATTTAAGTTTGCTTGTAGATTTGATGTGATCTAAACAAGTCCTGATTGTCAAAGTCTTTATCCATCCAGGAAGGCTCTTTTCAGATTTTACTTGGTTGAGATGACTAAATATTTTGAGAAAGGTTTTTTGTAGGCAGTCGTCAGCATCAAATTGATTGGAAAGATACCGTCGACAGATACCATAGGCCATTGGACTATAGCTGTCATAAAGAGCCTTCTGAGCTACTCTATCCAGATCCATGCACCGTCTGATCAGTTCCTTTCCTTTCAATTGTTCCATCAAAAATGGTATCTCTAGCTTAGTTTTAAATTACTTTACAATTAAGGGTTATCCTTGTAAATTCTACTATTCATACATTCGGATCAAATCCCCATCCATATAATGTTTTAAGATTAGAAATCTTCACCTACAGTCGCGTCATTAGAATTTTCTCCGTATGGCGAGTTAGTGTTAAAATCAGGGTTCAAATTTTCTCCAGCTATTCTTCCTTCAAAGCCATCTTCGAACACAATGGTTTCATTGCCTGAGTCAGATGAATACACTACAATATTATCAACGTCGTAAAGCCCATCACTAGTAGTAGCATTAGAATTATACTTCCATTGGAAATTCATTGCACCATTGACTACAGCTGCTAAATGATCATCGACATCATCTGGACCTCCATTTGTTGTGCTGATCGCATCAACGACTACTGATTGACCACTTATAGTGACGGAGTATGTCGGTACGGTTACTCCATTTCCATTCCAACTTATCTCTACAGGCACCCACATATCTACCACTCCCATAGGGAAGTTAGCAGCAAAAATGGTAGCATCCGAAGCTCCTTCTCTGAATTCATGAGTTGTATTATCCTTAATTCTTATTTCAGTTATCGACATATCACCGTTAGTTGCACTTCCTGCAACGTTGATAAATGCATCTGCGATATTCATCTCTTGGCCTTCAGATACTCTAAAGTCAAAGCTTACTCTTCCTGTCAGGATAGCTGCATCTAAAGAAAGTCGAAGTTCCCCAGTGTCAAAGTCTTTGCTATCTGTGATGCTTGCATATTTGTTAGAAATCCCCCCCACATCGATCGTTTGAGTAATAGTAGCTACTTCTCCATCAGCTGCAGTGATTGTCAATGTGATGTCATGTAAGCCTGTGTTCGAAAATGTATGGTCTGGATTAAATTCGGTTGAGTTTCCATCTCCACCAAAGTCCCATAAAGAAGTAAATGATATATCTGCTATTCCGCTCACTGAAGACGTATTAGTAAAGTAGTATTTCCTTTCCTCGTCATCGTCTTGATTTATAATAAACATCGCAACAGGTTTAGATGGAAAGCCATCGGTATCTATAATAATCTCACCTAAGTCTGTATCTTGATCAAACGGTCCAACAAATTCTTGATAAACAATTGTATCGCAATTCGCTTCCTGATATCGAATAGTTAATTCAAGAGGAACTCCTGCTTCTACTCTGCCAGAAAAACTTCCATCGGCATTAGCTGAACCTCTCCCTCCATTACCATCCTCATTGAGAAATGTAACATAGAACTTACTCTGTCCTCCGTTACTTTGAACGATCTGACCAGTAACAATTACCGAAGGTGCATTCACATCATAATTCCAGCAACTAAAATGAGAAACTTCACCTATCCACCTACTACCTTGTCGTGTGGCTTCACCTCCTTCACGCCAAACTCCGGCATCATAGTCATACCACCACATCTTGATAGACGCTGGAGCAGTGGATAACAGATCTTCAGGTATTTCATATGTCATACTTGCTGTCATCCCATCCGCAACATTGAGCTTTCTGCCATCGTCTGCATACAATTCCACGAATACCATTCCGTATGAATGGAGAACTTCCAACTCATCATTCTGATTGATTGATGTCAAGTCTCCAGGCATAGAAAGTTCGTCTGTACCTATATGCTTTATAAATACTTCAACATTACCAGTATATACGTTACCAGTTGATTCATCTTTTATAGAATTTTCTGGAAAGTCAATATTTACAAGATTTGTAGCCACAGATCCACTTCCTCCAGCCAAGCTTAAAGGAGCACCTAGAGGGACAAGTGTCATTCTATGGAATACCGTTCCTGCCTTAGACGTCCTAAATGTTCGAGATCCAGAGAAGTAACCAGATTTTGTCACCTTCAAAAAGGCATGTTCACTACTTGCTTGCACATCTTCTAAAATATAATAACCACTGTCGTCAGTTGTAGTCTCTTCAAAGTTATATTGAACTGATGCACTCGCAACAGGATTGCCTTCTGGATCCGTAATATATCCAGTGAGATCCACTGTAGAGATAGTTTCCGTGGTTTCAGATGGGATAAATCCAGCTTCGTCTTTGCGACACCCTATAATGGCTATCGATATACATAATGTAAGGAACAGTAATTTTGATAATTTCATAATGGCTAATTGTTAAAATACGAATATTAATTGTGAGTGTCTACTGGAAAGACTGACTACCCTTAATATCGTTGCCTATGAACATCAAAAAAATAAGTTTTATTTATTCGAACGGATAAACAATTGGTTTCAATATATATCTTGGAATATGCAATGCCACTTCTTCGGTGAATCAAAAATGAATTATGTCAGTTTAATTGGTCGTGAATTGATTATTCACTTCTTTTATTGTTTCAGCAATAGAAGTAAAATTGATTTTTTTTCTTCTTATCTCTTGGGTTTTCGCAGGACTATTTATAATTCACTGCTAGACAAACCTGATATGGTTTCATATCATATTTGACTTTCGCATATTTGCGTTATACAATTAAACGGATTGTAATTACTATTAGAGTTGGATTCATTATAGCTAATGTATTGGTTCTAATTATATGTACCATTAATATGAAAAAGGTAACTAAGAGAAGGAACGTTTTTAATTTTTATGATGTAGGACGGAATACGCATATGTGGAGAAATGAGGCAGGAACTCTTACATCGTTACTCGATGTTATGAGCTGGTACTTTCATCAAGTACTACAATTATTAGCTATCCTATTTCGAATAATTAACAATCGATCTACTATTTATATATCACAACAAATTCACCTACTTTAATTTTACCAGTTTTAGATTGTCCTTGTAAGAAATACAATCCTTCTGAAAAATCCTCAATTAAAATTGGATTATTCTTATATAACGGCATACTAAAAACCAAACGACCATCTGCTGCCAAAATCACAATGTTGTTGTAATCAGAACCTAATTTAATATACTCAAAAGCAGGCACCGGGAATATTCCTATTTCTAAATCTGACAACGCCTTAGGTTCTTGTGTTGAAATGAACCCATTATCTAATCGATAAAGTTATCTTTCACGGGTGTGACTAATAGCAGTAAAATATACCTGTTCATTATGCGGATTGATAGTATAATTCTTAATGTAGCTAGAACCGAAGCCAGGATACATGTCTTGTAGAAGTTCCATGTCTTCTGATGAAGAATTGTAAACCCATGGTTCCAAACAATCAGTGATGAACGACTATTATTATTGACGAACGGTCAATGGAATCCAATACTAGTTGCATGGATAGGGAATTGGATAGACATGTTTTATCTCTGTAACATTGGCCTTAATCGATCTACTTTATCGCCAAAGTTCCCACAGTTGATTTTCCATTCAATTCGATCTTCATAGTGTATTCACCTAATTGCAAATACATCTTACCCGTATCTGCTTTTTCTACTTTTACTTTCTCTCCTTTTGCTTTTCCATTATTGAGATACTTTTCTAGATCCTTATATTTTTTAGGGTCAATCGACATATCATACTCATAACTACTTAAGCCTTTTTTGAGATCGATAGATTGAGTTAATAGTTTCTTTCCTTTACTTGTAGATACGGTCAATAGCGCAGTAGACGCTTCAGGACTATATACATCGTAGCTGACCTTTCTTTCATATGCATCGCTATACTTCCTTCGTTGGCTTCCTTGTCTCGAGCTATATCTCACATCATCGATAGCGAATAACTTCAGGGAGTTATCATGACCTTTCAGTGCTCTCAGGTTGGTGATATTGGTTTTGTAAATTGATCTTCCG
>CAKZTD010000140.1 GCA_937921595.1 uncultured Saprospiraceae bacterium | reverse complement strand
TTTTTTGAAGAAAGAGATCCTTCTCAAATCGAAAGAGCTAAAGATAATCCAAAACGAAAGATGGCTTTGATTTTTAGATGGTACCTCGGCTTATCTTCTAACTGGGCAAATGCTGGAACGCCAGATCGAACATTAGATTATCAAATTTGGTGTGGCCCATCCATGGGTGCTTTCAATGATTGGGTAAAAGGAACGTATCTCGAAGCGTATCAAAATCGGGAAGTCGCAGATGTTGCGGAACAGATTATGCAAGGTGCAGCGTATATGTATCGGGTTCAGGCTTTGAAAATGCAGGGTGTGGAATTTCCGATGGAACTGGAGCATTTTGTACCAGTGGGAAGAAAAGAATTAGTTGTGTAACTTTTTGTACTCCAAGAAAAAATGGTCTCTGTGTAGATTTGTATTCTCGGTTTTATTATAACCACGGAGGACACAAAGATACACAGAGATTTTTCTTATTGATACTTAACCCTACGCCCATCTGTCTATCTCAGCACCCTCTAAGGTTTATTTTTCAAGATCCCAAAAAATCACTCCCACTCCCCATTCTTCATTTTCTCCTTCGCCTCTTTCTCATCATCCACCTCAACAATCACAAATTCCACCCGGCGATTATTTTGTCGGCCTACCTCCGTATCGTTGGAGTCCATCGGATAGGTTTCACCATAACCTTCAAACTCTAAGCGATTCAAATCAATAGAATTGCTAATCAAGTAATCATAAACAGATTGACATCGATTATTAGAAAGGGTTTTATTATAACTTTCACTCCCCTTACTATCGGTATGTCCATGGATGGCGATTCGCATTTTCGGATGCTTATTCATCAAAGTGACGAGTTGATCCAATTGACTATAAGAATCTTGAAGTAGGTTCCAGCGATTAGATTCAAAATATATTTTATCTAGTTTTATAACATCTCCTTTTTTCACTTCAATGCTGGCTAAACCAGGCTCCGTTAATTTTCGAACACTCACATCATCAAGCAAATAATAAGGATTCTCCCAAGCAGGTTCAGCAGTATTTTTTACATTTTTAAAAATTGTATTTTCATTATCGAAAAAATTTCCAATTAGTAAAAATCGCTCATCACCTCTTGCTGTAAATACCGCAGATATTTTTTGCCAAGTCGGTTTACCTGGATTGATCACTTCTGTCTCATTGACTGCTAAATCCAAATGCGTGATCGGCTGTACATCCTGTGTTGAAAAAGGAATTCGACTTAAAAGCATCCCAATATTATTCGAAGCAACATTAGCTTGCGGATGTCTCATCACCCAAAACTCTACTAAGTATTCTTCTGCAAATTCCAATTCCAATTCCAATCTAACCTGCACATATTCTCGCCAAGTCTCTGACTTCTTTGACTTAGGATTATGAGTAAGTATTCCTATCATCTGATCACCAGTTCGAGCCGTTTCATAATCATCGGAATTTATAAAAAACACCAAATCCGGCGTCGTCTCCGTTGGGCTATTCCAATTCTTCATGAGCTTTCGATAAGCCATAAAAGGCTCGAGTGACACATCTGGTACTTTATACCTTAATTCTTCAAAACTAGGGTTAGGAACTAAATTAAATCCTGTATCTCTCTTCGTCTCTTCCTGAGCGTAAGAGCTTGTAAAAAACAGAACAAAGAGTGCTATTGATAAGATCAAATGTTGGTTTCTCATAAAATAGTGCTAATAGAATTTGATAAAAAGTCAAAGGAGGGGAGACCTTTTAATTTCAAAAATAGCGCCATTTAAATCCAACAAATTAGACTTTATTCAAGGTTTTAGCCTTAATCTTCAGCTAACAAAGTTTCTACATCGGTCATTAATTGCTTAATCGATGCTTTATTCAGGCCATTATAAATTCCTCTTATAAAGCCATTTTTATCAATGAGTACAAAGTTTTCAGTGTGTAAGAAATCTTCTTTTTCTTTTTCTAAACCTAGATCTTCTTCTACAAAATAAGCATCTCTACCAAGGTTATATATCTCTGATCGTTCACCAGTCACTAAATGCCACTTACCACTTATCACACGCTGTTCTTCAGCATATCTTTTTAAAACACTAACCGAATCATGCTCAGGCATCACCGAATGAGAAAGTAATAATACGTCGTCATTTCCTAAAAAAGCTTCTTGCAATACGGACATATTTGCAGTCATCTTCGGACAAATCCCAGGACAAATTGTAAAGAAAAAATCAGTGATATAAATTTTATTTTCAAAAGTTTCCCCTGTTACCTTTTCGCCATCTTGATTGATCAATTCAAAAGAAGGAATTCGATGAAAGCCTTTTAATTCCTCATCATTTGGAGTCAACCAATTCGGCGTAAAAGTAGCTTCCTGATAAAAAGGTAAAACAGTATTCTCTTTCTCTATTTCTATTTTTTCATTGCTCGTTGCAGAAAGAAAAACCATAATACAAACACCACTAATTATAATTAAACTGAATAACTTCATCTTGTAATTCATAACATAAATTTGATCGTTTCAAGCCAAAAATTCTTCCGTCTTTAGCTTCATAATTATTATAGACTTTTCCATTTTCTCTCCATGTCCGTTGCAAACCTGATTCCTTTCCATCGATAAGATTTCGTTCTTTAAACAATGCGCCACTTCTGTACCATTGCTTTTGAACACCATGTACTATTCCAAGATCATAATAAGATTCGGAACGCAAAGCGCCATCTTTCCACCAGGTTTTAGAGCTTCCGTTTAAACGTCCTTTTGTATAAACTGCTTCAAAACTCAACTGACCATTATCAAACCATTTTCTAAAAAAACCATGTTTCTTACCAGCGTGATAGTCAATTGATTCTACTACTGTTTCATTTTTATTCCGCTCCACAGCTTTCCCGTTGAAGGGCTTTTCCTTATAATAAAAAAGCCCTTCGTTGGGATGTAAAGTCAATTCGTCTTTAGCTATCTTTTTAGCCATTGCCGAATCATTAGCTATCTGCCCACTCATGACATTCACTTGGTTATCACAAGAAAGAAATACAAGAGCGACAGTGAAAAACAAAAATTTATTGAATGGCATTAGGTGTCCCTTGATAGTCGCCAGGAAAAAGAATATAATATTGATTTAGGTAAAGTTCATTTTCTATATGATAATGATACTCTGCCTCAGTCGTATGCTGTGTTGTAGAAGTATGCCCTCCTGATGCATCTAGATCTGTTGGATACGCCCCTGTTGAATTACATTTTCGTCCATAAAGAAAAAAGCCATCCGAAATAATTCCAATAAGTTTTTCATCATCCTCTGACCAGGCGGTCGTTTCTAAATGATAATGATAACTCTGTGGTCCAGTATGCGCTCCTGTGTAATCTAAAGATGTAACCGCATTATCCAAAGGCACATTAGGCCCCTCTTCATCATTATAAATTACAGATCCACTTACCGCCAAACCTATTGCTCCAAGTCCTGTAGCAGAAGAACTAGAAGCTTTTGCAGGACTTGTAGGCACACGTAAAGTGTAAGAGCCATTAAAATCATCAATAAAACCTGGCGCTAAACCGGTAGCCACGGTAGGATCTATATAAAGTTCATGAGTCGAAGACCAATACGGAGAGGTGTGATTTGGCAAACCATCCGTTTCTATAACCACCTCGTCTCCATCTAAAGAGATGGTATAATGGTCGCTATCAAAGTCGGAAAAAGCTTCGTGCAAAGTTTCAGTGCCCGTACCAGATCCACTTCCGGAATCATCGTCTTTGTCGCAAGCGTAAAAAGTGATGACTAACATAGCTAAAGCAATTAATCTTATTTTTTTCATTTCCATTGTTTATTTAAATATTATAATATGGATTTCTATAAAGACAGCTAAGACTTATAAAGACCTACCTCTTTTTTTATTTTTTAAAAAAACTCTTGCTTCAGCATATCCAAAGGAATAGATTCCATCAAAAAAACACTCTGTTGAATAGAATTCTACTCGCTTTCATACAAATTGGATATATGAACATATATTCATATCTTTAGTGTATGAAGAAGGAAAAAAAGAAGGAAGAAGTAATTGATAAAGAGCTAGTAGAAAAACTAGAACGTATTGCTTATATTCTTAAAACTGTTGCACATCCAACACGCTTAGGCATTATACATATTTTGGAAATCCATCCACGACTTTCTGTAACAGCTATTTGCGAAATGCTTGGATCTGAACAATCACTCACTTCTCATCACTTACAAAATATGCGATTAAAAGGAATCCTTTCTGTAAAAAGAGAAGGTCGAAGTATGATGTATTCTTTAAAAGAAAAAGATGTTTCATTAATCATCGAATGTCTCGATAATTGTCAGTGCAATATGTAAACGGTATTCAAAAAGATCTTTTCATTTTATTAGAGAAGTCGCAAAAAGTAAAACGATTAAAATGCATTACCGCATTTTTTTAAACTGAAAAAACATGAATAAAACAACATATATTGCGATAAATTGTTTTGGTAATACATCATCATTGTAAAGCTTTAGATCATTATCAAATGAAAATCAGAATACTAGAAAATTCCGTCCGGCTTAGACTAACGCAGTCTGAAGTAGAACAACTTGCTAAGACTGGCAGAGTTAGACAAACTATTAATTTCGGCAATTCCGCATTACATTATTCTATTCAAAAGGCAAGTGTAGATGACATTCAAGCGGTTTATGAATCAAATGAAATCCTCATTTCTATTCCTACAAAAACGGTAGACGATTGGTCTAATTCTGATCAGATAAGCTTACAAGAAACTGTTGCGATTAATAATAAAGAGACTTTAAAAATTTTGGTTGAAAAAGATTTTAAATGTCTTACGGTTCGAGCAGGAGAAGATGAATCCGACATGTTTCCTAATCCGGATACAAGTCATTGATTTATTATTTCTCAGTCCATTATGTGATAAAAATCACTGTACAACAACTTAAAATCCCTTTACTTTGCATTGATAATAAAATACTTGTTGTAAAATAAATTAAAATAATCAATTATGAAAGTCGAGCAAATATATACTGGATGTCTTGCACAAGGCGCATACTATATCGAAAGTAATGGCGAAGCTGCAATCATCGACCCTCTAAGAGAGTCTGCACCTTACATTGAAAAAGCAAAAGCAAATGGTGTAAAAATTAAATACATTTTCGAAACGCATTTTCATGCAGATTTTGTTTCTGGACACTTAGATCTCGCAAAGAAAACTGGAGCAAAAATCATCTACGGCCCCAATGCGGAAACGACTTATAAAAAACACTTAGCAAAAGATGGTGAGGTTTTCAAATTAGGAAAAGTATCTTTCAAAGTTTTACATACTCCAGGTCATACTCCAGAAAGTACAACCTACCTTTTGAAAGACGAAAAGAAAAAAGACTACGCTATTTTCACAGGTGACACCTTATTTATTGGAGATGTAGGAAGACCTGATTTAGCGCAAAAAATGGGGAGTGTCACTAAAGAAGATTTAGCTGGTTGGTTATATGACAGCCTTCGAAATAAAATCATGCCTTTAGGAGACAAGGTACTTGTTTACCCTGCTCACGGTGCTGGTTCAGCTTGTGGAAAAAACATGAGTAGCGAAACTTGGGACACTTTAGGTAATCAAAAAAAGACCAATTACGCACTACGTGCAGATATGACCAAAGAGGAATTTATCAAAGAAGTTACAGATGGCCTTTTGGCTCCTCCTTCTTATTTTGCTGAAAATGTAAAGCTGAATAAATCCGGTTACGAAAGTATCGATGCGGTCATGAAACGGGGTGCAAAAGCACTTACACCTAGAGCTTTTGAAACAGCAGCAAATGTATCCGGCGCTTTAATTCTGGATGTTCGTCCAAAAGAAGAATTCGTCAAAGGCTTTATTCCAAACTCTATTTTCATCGGACTAGATGGAAGTTTTGCTCCTTGGGTTGGTGCTTTGATCGCTGATTTACAACAACCAATTTTGATTGTTGCGCCAAGAGGTAAAAACAAAGAAACGGTGAAACGATTGGCTAGAGTTGGTTACGATAATTCTCTCGGATATTTGAAAGGAGGTTTCGATGCTTGGAAAAAAGAGAAAAGAGAAATTGACAAAATAGAAACCATCAGTGCTAAAAAATTCTCAAAGGATTTTACAAAAAGAGCGAATGTTTTGGATGTTAGAAAACCAAGCGAATTTTCTGGAGAGCATGTTGAAACTGCTCAGAATTTCCCACTGGATTTCATCGATAAAAACATGAGTGAAGTTTCAAAAAATAAAAAGTATTACCTTCACTGTCGAAGTGGATATCGTTCAACCGTCGCAGCTTCAATTTTGAAAGCTCGAGGTTTTGAAAAACTAATCAATGTTCATGCAAAATTCGATGACATCGCTGCATCGAAAATTCCGACCTCTGATTTTGTTTGTCCGACTACTTTGAAATAAATGAAAGAATATAGTAGTTCTCTTTGTTTAAAGAAACATACTACTTAATTCAATCGTAGTAATATTACAAACCATTAGAAAAACGGTATTAGGCATTCGGTTCTCGGTATTTCCGAAACTCCGAAGACCGAATACCGTTTTACATTTAGTGATGACTTTTAATTTTTGATGAACCTTAAGCGCATTTTTCCGGTCCTGGAAAGTATCAGTAGTCATTCTAAAACAGATTGGCGTAGGGATATTATGGCAGGACTGACGGTCGCTATTTTGCTCGTCCCTCAAGGAATGGCCTATGCCTTTCTAGCCGGAATGCCACCAATCTACGGTTTATATACTGGCCTTCTCCCTCTTTTCCTTTATGCAATCATTGGTACCTCCAGACAAATGTCTATAGGTCCTGTTGCTATTTCCGCTTTGCTCGTCTTAGCTGGAATCAGTCAGTTAGAAACCCCAGGCACTCCAGAGTACATCGGCCTCGTTATCATGGCAGGTTTATTCATCGGTCTCATTCAAGCCTTGCTTGGTATTTTGAGAATGGGTTTTATGGTCAACTTTTTATCCAATCCTGTCATCGTCGGATTTACTTCCGCAGCAGCGATCATCATTGGAGTAAGCCAATTAAAAGATCTACTAGGTTTTACAATTCCTCGTTTTACACATACTTACGAAACCGTCATGTATGCTGTAAATCACCTTGAACAAACCAATTGGATAGCCTTAGGGCTTTGCCTTGGGAGTATCATTTTGATTTCAATTTTTAAAAAAATAAGTCCAGCAATTCCCGGAGCATTAATCATGGTATTGATCGGGACACTTCTCGCCTGGAGTTTTGACTTATCTACATTCGGTTTAGATATTGTTAAAAAAGTACCCGAAGGATTACCACAGTTTATGGTTCCCGATTTAGGAATAGATAATTTAAAACGAATCATGCCGACTGTATTAACGGTCGCAATTATCGGTGTTGTGGAAAGCATAAGTATTGCTAAAGTCCTAGAAGCAAAACACCAAAACTATGTTATCCGACCTAATCAAGAACTCATAGCAATTGGGATTTCAAAAATCGGTGGTGCCTTTTTCCAGTCGATTCCATCTTCTGCAAGTTTTACTCGTTCTGCCGTAAACAATGATGCCGGAGCTCGATCAGGAATCGCATCTATCGTTACCGTCATTATCATTGGTCTAACTCTTTTATTTTTAACGCCTCTATTTTATTATTTACCCAAAGCAGTATTGGCAGCAATCATACTTTTAGCGGTCAAAGGTTTATTTGATTTTAAAACAGCAAAGCATCTTTGGAAAGTACATAAAGGCGATTTTATCATGATGCTTATTACTTTTTCTGTAACCCTGATTTTAGGGATTGAAGAAGGAGTAGTTGCAGGTGTTTTCATTTCTATCATCGTTGTCCTTTATAGAAATGCCAAACCGCATATTGCAATCTTAGGCCATCTTCCCAACACGACTGCTTATAGAAACATCAATCGATTCGACCAAGTCAAAGAGTTGGAAGGCATGCTCATTTTACGTTTTGATAATCAACTTTATTTTTCAAATACGGAGGCATTCAAAGACTCCATAAAATCTCAGGTCAGAGCAAAACAAGATGTACTAAATCTCCTCATCCTTGACTCAAGTAGTATTCACGATATCGACAGTAGTGGATTATTGGCATTAGAAGAAATTCATTCTTTTTTAAAAAATAAAAATATCGAATTCTACCTTTCCAATGTCATTGGACCTGTACGCGACATGCTTCATAAATCCGGATTGATGGATAAGATTGGAAAGAAAAATCAATTCCTAAAAACTCATGATGCGGTCCTTTTTTTCCAAGCCAAACAAAACGGCCAAGCTAAAGATCGCTCAAGTAATCCTGCTACTCAGACGAATCTAGATTAACAACCGAAATTATTACCCCCTTTCTATAGATTTCCTTAATCCATCCTTTTTATTTTTCTTAAACCTCATTTGCTATGTATCTTAAGTGGTTCACATAAACGCGATTTTATAAATCACATAAGACACATTAGGACAGATATATCGCTCCTTTTAAACGCCTAAAACAAATAATTCTGTTTATCCAAAACTTAGAATAATTAAGGGCCCCTAAAAAAAGCACCCAACATCTCATACCGTCAAACATTTGTAAATATGAATATTCCTTCATATATTTATGTGTTAGCAAAATTTCCTATTTAAAAGAACACTTTAATCCAAATTTTATGAAATACGGTTTTGTTATAGACAACCGGAAATGCATTGGATGCCACGCTTGTACGACTGCCTGCAAATCTGAACATCAAGTTCCAGTCGGCGTCAATCGTACTTGGGTAAAACAAGTAGAAAAAGGAGAATTCCCAAATACTCGCCGCTTGTTTTCTGTTATGCGCTGTAACCATTGTACCGATGCTCCTTGTGTTGAAATCTGTCCAGTTGAAGCTTTATATTTTCGTGACGATGGAATCGTAGATTTTGATAAAGACCGATGTATCGGATGTAAATCATGTATGCAAGCTTGCCCTTATGATGCACTTTATATCGATCCAGAAAGTCATACTGCTGCCAAGTGTAATTACTGTGCTCACCGTATCGACGTCGGACTCGAACCAGCCTGCGTCAATGTATGTCCAGAAGAAGCAATCATCTCCGGAGACATGGAAAATCCGGATTCTAAAATCGCAACTTTATTGGCAAGACAACAAGTCAAAGTTCGTAAAGCAGAAAAAGGAACCAATCCAAATTTATTCTATATCGACGCTGATGAACTATCATTAAATCCAATCGCTACCGAAAAACCGAGGGATGGTTTTTGGAATAGTCAGGGACTAGGCGTTGGTCATTTTGCAAAAGAAGCAGAAAAGATGGCTTTCTCAAGCGGAGATATTGTCAGTGCTGTAATGGAAGCTTCCGGTCAAATTGCAAACTCTGATGAAGTGGCAGAAAATGGTAGTGCAAAATCGGTAGATGTTCTGATGGGTAAAGGTCGTCGAGTTTATGATGCTCCAGACAAAGGTATCCTTTGGGGCTGGGAAGTATCTGCTTATGTTTGGACCAAAGCAATTTCTGCTGGAGCATTTCTCGTTCCATTTTTAGCATGGGCATTTGGCTTTGCTGAGATTAACTCTACAGCAATGTGGCTAGGTATCGGAATCGGAATTTTATTCCTTTCGCTCACTGGAATTTTATTAGTAAAAGATTTAGATCGACCTGATCGTTTTTTAAATGTACTCTTGCGACCTCAATGGAATTCCTGGTTAACCAAAGGTGGTTATGCGATCACTGCTTATGGAGGACTACTTACTTTATTAGCCTTAACCACTTGGATGGAATGGACTTTTTTAATAGCTCCTTTGATGTGGGCAACAGGAATTGTCGCGGTGATCGTTGCCGTTTATACTGCATTTTTATTTGCACAAGCAAAAGGTAGAGACTTTTGGCAAAGCCCAGTTTTATCAATTCATATGTTATTACATAGTTTCTTAGCAGGTGCTGCAGCATTCGGAATCATTGCACTTTTTATAGAAAGCGGAACCAACTGGCTTCCATTTTTAAAAGCAATTTTAATGATCGGATTAGGTATTAATCTTGGAACGATGTTGATTGAATTAACAACTACTCATTCTACTGAAGATGCAAAACGTACCGTTGATATGATCGTAAAAGGTCGATACAAAAATAGATTTTGGGGTGGAGTTATCCTACTTGGAAATATTATTCCTTTCGCTATTTTATTTTTCGGAGGAAGTAGTGCAATGATCATTGCTATCGCAGGAATAATTGTACTGATCGGAATTTATATCACAGAACACATTTGGGTGGAAGCACCGCAGCGTCTGCCTCTAAGTTAGGAGTGAAAAGTGAAGAGCCTAACGGCTTTGTGAGGAGTGAGGAACGAGAGAACTAATGACCTAGTGAGATTTTTGAAAAAAACATTTTAAAAAAAGTAGGAGTGAGAAATTATAACTAGACCCTAGCTCACTCCTCACTACTAATTACTAAATAAAATGGGATTTAAAAAACCATCATTTATAGAAAAAATAGCCGAATCATTAGGCATCATTCCTAACCTTCACAAAAAGGAAACGGAAGCGCCTGTTGATCGTTTAATGGAACCTGGAGATTTAACTAAATTCCCTCCTATGGACCAGTGGGATAATTGGACAGAATACGAGGCTAAGGCATGGCCTAAGAAAGAAAAGAAAACCTATACCATTGTTCCTACAACTTGCTTCAACTGCGAGAGTGCTTGCGGATTGACAGCATATGTTGATAAAGAAAAAGGTGAGATTCGAAAATTTGAAGGCAACCCACATCATCCTGGAAGCCGTGGTCGTAACTGTGCAAAAGGCCCTGCGACGATCAATCAAATCACCGATCCTGATCGTATTTTATATCCATTAAAAAGAACTGGAAAACGTGGAGAAGGAAAATGGGAACGAGTAAGCTGGGATGAAATCCTCGATACCATCGCTGCAAAAATGCGAAAAGCTATCCAGGAAAATAGACATAACGAAATCGCTTATCACGTAGGTAGACCAGGGCACGAAGGATACGCAAATCGAGTCATTCAGTCTTGGGGAGTTGATGGCCATAATAGCCATACCAATATTTGTTCCTCCGGAGCAAGGTTCGGATATAATATCTGGTACGGTCATGATAGACCATCTCCAGATCATGCAAACGCAAAATTTATCCTCCTTATTTCTGCACACTTAGAAAGCGGTCATTATTTCAACCCGCATGCACAAAGAATCATCGAGGCAAAAATGAAAGGCGCTAAATTAGCGACCATGGATCCTCGTTTATCCAATACCGCATCTATGTCTGACTATTGGATGCCTTCCTATCCAGGAACAGAAGCAGCTGTACTTTTAGCAATGGTTAAGATCATTCTAGATAAAAACTTGTACAACCGAGACTACATGGAGAAATGGGTCAACTGGGAAGAGTATCTAGAAAAGAGGCATGCAGGCACACCAGTGACTTTCGAGAATTTTATAGAAAAAATGAAAGCGGAGTATGAAGAATATACTCCCGAATATGCAGAAAAAGAATCTGGTGTCAAAGCAGAAATGATCAGAGAGATCGCCGTCAAAATCGGAGAAGCAGGTGAACGTTTTTCTACTCACAATTGGCGAGCTGCTTCTTCAGGCAATCTTGGAGGATGGTGCGTTTCAAGAGCCTTACATTTCCTAAATGTAATCACAGGAAGTGTCGGTACCGTCGGAGGTACTTCTCCAAATAGCTGGAACAAATTCAAACCTAAGTTTTTCGATACACCACCAGCTCAGAAATTCTGGAACGACATTCACTTCCCGAACGAATACCCAATGGCAATGTTCGAAATGAGTTTCTTACTTCCACATTTCCTAAAAGAAGGAAGAGGAAAAATGGATGTTTATTTCTCTCGAGTGTTTAATCCTGTCTGGACTTATCCTGATGGTTTCACATGGATGGAAGCCTATATGGACGAAGATCTTTTTGGCCTTCACGCTGCCATGACTCCGACCTGGAACGAGACTGCTTTCTTTGCAGACTACGTTTTACCGATGGGACATTCTGCAGAACGACATGACCTAAACAGCTACGCAACTCACTCAGGAATGTGGATCGCTTTCCGTCAACCAGTATTGAGAGAAGCAGCCCGACGAGCGGGTAAAAATGTTGAATTCACTTACGAATCTAATCCTGGAGAAGTCTGGGAAGAAGATGAGTTTTGGATTGAATTAAGTTGGAGAATCGATCCTGACGGAAGTCTCGGAATTCGCAAACATTTTGAATCTCCTTATCGAAAAGGTGAAAAAATTACGATTGATGAATACTATCAATACATTTTTGAAAATACAAAAGGTCTTCCTGAAGCTGCGAAGAAAGAAGGATTAACCGAATTGGATTATATGCGAAAGTATGGTGCTTTTGAAGTTGAGAAACATTCTTATAAAAAGAATGAACACAAACTCACCGAAGAGCAATTGCAAGGTGCAACAACGGATAAAAAAACCGGAGTAATTTCCAAAGAAGGAAAAGATCTTGGTGTCATGATTGATGGAAATGCTTATGTCGGATTTCCAACACCTACTCGCAAAAATGAATTCTTCTCCCAGACTATGGTCGATTGGAAATGGCCAGAATATGCGATTCCGACTTATATCAAAAGTCATATCCATGAGGAAAAATTAGACAAAGAAAAAGGGGAATACATGCTTCTCCCTACCTTCCGTTTACCAACGCTCATTCATTCGCGATCTGGAAATGCAAAATGGTTAATGGAAATTTCAAACCGAAATCCAATCTGGATGCATCCTGATGATGCGAAGCGTTGGAATTTCAAAACCGGAGACATTGTAAAACTGAATACTGACATTGGATACTTCGTAGATAAGGTTTGGGTAACTCAAGGAATGAAGCCTGGCGTCATTGCTTGTTCTCACCACCTTGGCCGCTGGCGTCGTCCGCAAGACGAAGGAAACCGTTGGGCAACCAATACCGTAAAAATTGAAAATTCTAAAAAAGGAGAATGGAAAATGAATACCATGCAAGGTGTTCGACCATTCAAAAGTGAAGATGCGGATAGCTCTAGAGTCTTTTGGTTGGACGGTGGTGTTCATCAAAACATTACTCATGCCGTTCACCCAGACCCAATTTCAGGGATGCATTGCTGGCACCAACGAGTCCGCATTGAACGTCCTGGTCCAGATGATAAATATGGAGATATATTCGTCGATACGAATAAGTCTCATGAAGTTTATAAGGAGTGGTTAGCAAAGACTCGTCCTGCTCCAGGACCTGATGGCCTTCGTCGTCCGCTATGGTTTAAGCGACCTTTGAAACCGATTAAAGAAGCTTACTATTTAGACAACATGGATGAGTTTGGAAAAGTGAAAGACGAATTGTTGTAGAATAAAATAAGTTTATTTTTTAGAAGAGCCATTCTGAATTTCAATTGAATTCAGAATGGCTTTTTCTTTTTTATGCTTCCTCCACTTGATTGAGAACAATCAGTTCTACTATTGACCAAAGTCATGGAGCTATTCTATTTTTTCATATAATTTGCTAGAATTATTCACAAAATATAATTCACATGATAAAAGAAGTTCAAGGAGACATTCTATTGACTGATGCTCAAGCTATAGCTCATGGCGTTGCACCCAATGACCATTTTGATACAGGTTTAGCATTGAGTTTAAGAGAAAACTATCCGGCTATGGCCAAAGATTTTAGGCACTTTTGTCGACTAGAACATCCTCATCCTGGTGAAGTTTGGATGTGGGGAACGGTTAATAAAACTCGAATTTTCAACTTAATGACTCAGGAACCTGCAAAAACACAAAAGGGACATCCAGGAGCTGCTACCTTATCGAATGTAGACCACAGTTTAAAAAAATTAGCTAAAAGAATTAAAGAGGAAAATATTAAAAGTCTTGCCTTACCTAAACTGGCAACAGGCTATGGAAAACTAAACTGGAAAGATGTATTTCCGCTTATTGAAAAAAGATTAAGTGAATTAGATATCCCCATATATGTCTATTCGCTTTACAAAAAAGGAGAAAAAGCAAAGGAGTAATTGGCTCTATTTTAAACGATCCATATAATTCAGAAGGTGATTGATTATTACCTTCTGAATTTATATAAATGCTCTAAAAAAAATTCATGCTTCAGCATCACGAAGATCATCTACCTAAATACAGAGTCCGTCCACGGTTTCAGGTATTTACAATATCTAATCCTCAAGAATTATCGGATAAAATAAAAGTATCTCTTGAACAAAAAGATGCACCGTGCAAAGGTAAAGTGACCACCTTCAATTATGCTACTCTTTATCTTCCTTTTAAAGATCAACACTACTGGTCGCCACAATTATCACTAACTTTTGAAAAGAAAGATGACGGTTGTTTACTTCGCGGATTATATGGTCCTAGGCCAGCAGTTTGGACAATGTTTGTTTTCTTTTATTGCATCCTTGGATTTGCTGTTTTAGTTACAACCATCGTTGGTCTATCCTACGTGATGTTAGATCTTCCCGCACCAATGCTCTGGTTAATACCTTTACTGGTTTTAGCTTTTTTAAGTTTATACATTGTAGCTTATCTAGGCCAAAAGAAAGGTCATGATCAAATGCTGGTTCTACATAATTTTTTAGAAGACGCTATCGGATTAGAAATCGTTGATCAAGAATAATTAATTCAAATTTCGGTTTACAATTCAAATAAATTTGTATTAAAATTATTGAAGGCTTTTTTTAAAACAAAAAAGGAATAAGCATACTTACTTGTTCTTGGTACTTCACATAATCAGCTCCAAATTCTTTTACTAATTTCTGCTCTTCCAACTTGGTTCCAAAATAAATATAAATCGTTGTCACCAAAACCAAAGCCAAAACAGAATCCGTTGGTCGATATAAAAACCAAGCCCATAATAATATCAAACTCGAAGTATAAAGTGGATGCCTAACCATCGAATTTAAACCGGAAGTATTCAATTCAGCAGAAATCGGTGAATCACTTTTCGACAATTGTTGCACTCCAGAAAATTCAGAAAGATTGTACTGCTGCAGGGATACTCCAATTAAACCAAAGCCTAACAGTAACATACCAAAACCTAAATATGATAAGTATAGATTTTCAAATAATAGCTTTGAAGGCACCATAAAATACCACCATGCTATAGGGAAAAGTAATGTTATTGAAAAAAAATTATACACTAACCGATAATATTTCTGCGAAATAATATTCTTCATTAAGTGCTCTTTAACCCTTAAATTTGCCAAAAAACTATGCACCACAAAATAAACCACTAACAATATCACCAAGACCAAAATATTCAAATAATTCATAATGTAAAATAAAAATATTAAAACTGCCCATTTGTGACATAGATCACACAGTAAAGGAACAAGTTAGCTTATCTTTGTAGTAAGTCACACCCTTAAAATAATAACAAATAGTTACGCCCCTAACTATAAAGATATATAAGAATTGTTTTCATTTGGTTTTTTGGGGTTATAGGGAGTCAAACTTACAGTTTGGCTCCCTATCTTTTTTACACCATTCTTTATATTCCTCTTTTAATATCCATCAATAAACCTATTGATCAAGATCAATCTACTCTGTGACCAAATTCACAGAAGTCACGTCGAGTATCCAATAAATTTGTATCAGTAGAATTTATTAATCCAAAAAATTATCAAACATGACAATAGAGCAAATTTATACCGGATGCTTAGCCGAAGCAGCTTATTACATTGAAAGCAATGGCGAAGCAGCCATCATTGATCCTCTTAGAGAAGTCCAACCATATATTGATCGCGCAAAGAAAAATAATGCTAAGATCAAATATATTTTTGAAACACATTTTCATGCGGACTTTGTTTCAGGGCACATCGACCTTGCAGCAAAAACAGGAGCTACAATCGTGTATGGCCCAACTACAATGGAAACTGGATTTGAAGCATTGATTGCAAAAGATAATCAAGAATTTAAAATTGGTGATTTGACACTTCGTTTAATCCACACTCCTGGTCACACCATGGAAAGTAGTTGCTTATTATTACTGGACGAAAAAGGAAAAGCAACTAGTCTTTTTACAGGTGATACTTTATTTATTGGAGATGTAGGAAGGCCCGATTTAGCTCAAAAAGTAATCGCAGATTTGACACAAGAAAAATTAGCTGGTCATCTTTATGATTCTCTTCGAAACAAAATCATGCCACTAGACGACAACATCATTGTCTATCCTGCTCATGGCGCGGGAAGTGCTTGTGGCAAAAACATGAGCTCCGAAACAACCGATACACTCGGCAACCAAAAAGCAACAAATTACGCTTTGCGGCCAGACATGACCAAAGAGGAATTTATTGACGAAGTGCTCACCGGATTAACTCCGCCACCTAGCTATTTCCCTCAAAACGTATTAATGAATATCCAAGGTTATGAAGCAATTGACAAGGTCATAAAAAAGGGCACAAAGGCTCTAAATTCAAAGACTTTTGAAAGTATCGCAAATGAAACCAATGCGGTTATCCTAGACACTCGCAAAGCTTCAGACTTTGCTAACGGCTTTATTCCAAATTCCATTAATATTGGAATTGATGGTAGTTTTGCATCATGGGTAGGCACCTTGGTAAGTGACATTAAACAAGAGCTTTTAATCATCGCTGATCCTGGTAGAGAAGAAGAAGTCATCACTCGATTAGCTAGGGTAGGTTTTGATAATGCTCTAGGTCATTTAGAAGGAGGATTTAAGACATGGAAAGCAGCAGGAAAAGATATTGATTATATCGAATCTATTTCAGTCGATCAGCTTATTAAAAAAATGGAATCAGCAAAAATAAATATTCTCGATGTTCGAAAAGAAAGTGAATTCAAAAGCGAACATGTAGTCGGCGCTAAAAACGTTCCCTTAGACTACATCAATCAAAATATGTCAGAAGTCGACAAAGATAAAACATGGTATGTCCATTGTCGCAGTGGATATAGATCTATGGTTTTTGCTTCTATTTTAAAAGCCCGAGGTTACAATAACCTAATCGATGTGAAAGGAGGCTTTGTTGACCTGAAAGAAAGTAATGCTTTTGAAATATCGGATTATATTTGTCCGACTACTATGTTGTAAAAAATAACAGTCAAATGGTAGCACTTAGGCGATCAAGTATTTTTTAAGAACTGGTTAGCTTGAAAGTTTAAGCATCTCATCTACCATTTGACTTTTTTTGATTTTGATTTTGATTCTTAAGTGATAAAAGTCACATAACTTTCTTGTGAAAACAAGTATGTTTAAACTACTAAAAAAAAATATGAGATTCACTTTCGCATCCTTAATAATTCTAGGAATTCTTTCCTTATCATACTGTGACCAAAACAACTCGGACACAGCAGATAGCAATACTAAAAATTCCAATACAGCATATATTCAAAAAGGAAAAACGATAGCCTCCGCAACTTTTGCAACCTTAAGTGGCAATCTTCAAAAAGCAATGAAAGAAGGTGGTGTTCCCAATGCTATAAAATATTGCAATCTGAATGCAAGCCCATTAGTCGACAGCCTATCTCAAGTTTATAAAGCAGAGATTCGTCGCACCTCTTTAAAAGTCAGAAACCCTAAGAATAAACCAACTACTAAAGAGCTCCAACAATTAGAAAAATATCAAAAAAGCATGGAAGCAGGAGAAGCATTAAAACCTCTTGTTCAGGAAATTATTCCGGGTACCATCGCTTTTTATGCACCGATACATGTCATGCCACTTTGCGAAAAATGCCATGGCAAAGCCGGAGAAACTTTAAAAGAAGAGGATTATCAAGTCATCCAACAACACTATCCGGAAGACAAAGCAACAGGATATGCGAGTGGTGACTTACGTGGAATGTGGAGTATTTCGTTTAAAAAATAATCAGCTTTGATCTTTTTCAGGATCAACCTTTACATCTCCTTTTCGTGGAGTTAATTTATAAACCAAGTATCCAAAACCCACAACAAAATGGAGTAAGACAATTATTAAAATGAATGAAGACCAGAAGTTAGGAGCCATTTTTTTAGGTTTTTATTTACTCTAAAATTACGCTCTTCAGATTATATTTTTTGTAATTATCATCACATAGAAAAATTTTATTAGTTTTCAATTTTTTATACAAATGGAAGACAAATCATGCAAGACGCCTCGATGGAGATTATTAAAATCTGAACTAAACAACCTCAGTCCTGATTCTTTTTGGAATCAAATCAAGGCTACTAAAAATGC
>CAKZTD010000139.1 GCA_937921595.1 uncultured Saprospiraceae bacterium | reverse complement strand
GAATATCGAGCATCCTGAGCAGGAGTAGTTAAAACCTGAGCAATTTTTCCTCCTTTTACAGGCACTTTATACAACTCCGGCAAAACACCAGAAGGGAATTGTTGATTCAAGGCTGCGTCCAATCGACTTGAACTAAAAATGACTCCACTATTATCTACGGTGAAATCAGAAGGATAATCACCTGCCGAATGATAAGTCAATCGTTGAGCTTTTCCTCCTGCAGCATTAATGACATAGACATCGAAGTTTCCATAACGATTGGATGCAAATGCGATCTTCTTTCCATCATGAGACCAAACGGGCATGTAGTCATGTGCTTCATGTAGTGTTAATGGAATGGCAGGACCTCCTTTGGCATCAACCTTATATAAGTCGCCTTGGTAGGTAAATACAATGGTATTTCCATCAGGGGATATTGCCGGATAACGTAACCATAATGGATCGTCCTGTGCCATAGAAATGGTCACATAAGTACAGATTAGAAGGGTGTAGAATAGTTTTTTCATCATTGTTTTTTTAGTATGAGGTTAATTTTGGTGATTGTATGACCGCTTAGTCATTTTTACAACAATGAATATAATACATAGTCTGTGAATCTTAGGATGATTTAGATGAATTAAGGTATCAGTGATATGAATAGTGGGTTTGTACTTTGTATTGATTGGTTCCGATTTTTCTATAGGAAAGCTAAAAACGGCGATACAGTCCACAATACCCTATAAATTCAGTCTTGATTTTCTGCATTTCAGTTACAGGATTTGATGTTTCAGTAAACTTCATTTTATAATAAGGAGGTTTGAGCTGATATTGTTATCAAATTCTAATAACAATGAAAAATTTCTTATCCACATTCTTAATACTTTTCTTTTCCTTGGCAGGTAATGCTCAGGTAAGCATCACTGGGATAGTTTCTGATAAAAATGAAACCATCATCGGAGCTAATGTATTTTTAAAAGATACTTACGATGGTGCTTCGACGGATTTGGATGGGAAATTTAGTTTTACAACAGAAGAGAAAGGGACGCAAGTAATAACGATCACCTATATAGGCTATGAAAACTTTGAGCAAAGCATTGAGATTGGATCATATGATGTTGAAATAACGATCCAACTCAAAGCCATTGCGAATGAACTAAACGAAGTGGTGATCACTGCCGGAGCTTTTGAGGCAAGCGATGAGAAAAAGGCGGTTGTTTTAAATTCGATTGATATCGTCACCACGGCTGGAGCCTTGGCGGATATCTCAAGTGCCTTAAATACTTTACCTGGAACTCAAACAGTAGGAGAGGAAGGACGCTTATTTGTGAGAGGAGGAGCCGCTTCTGAAACTCGGACTTTCATTGATGGTATGTTTGTTCAAAAACCATATAGTAGTTCGATTCCTGATGTTCCGGCGAGAGGTCGTTTTTCTCCATTTCTTTTTAAAGGTACCATCTTTAGTACCGGAGGTTATTCCGCAGAATATGGGCAAGCTTTGAGTTCTGCTTTGATTTTAAATAGTCAAGACCTTCCAGATGAAACTACGACTTCGGTTTCACTGATGACCGTCGGAGCAAATCTTGGCCATACTCAACGTTGGGACAAAACATCTCTTTCCGTATCTGGAGGTTATACTAACCTTGCTCCTTATACTTCATTGGTCAAACAGGATTTGGACTGGATCAAACCTTTTCAAGGAGCAGATGGACAAATAGTTTTCAGGCATAAAACTTCAGAGACTGGAATTTTTAAATTCTATGCTAGTGGAAATCGAAGTTGGTTTTCATTGAATAATAGAGATTTGTCTGATATCAATAAAATGAATCGATTGGATTTGACCAATGACAATTATTATTTGAACACTTCTTTTAAAGAAATTTTAAACGAGAAATGGACACTGTTTACCGGTTTGGCTTACACCTATGATCGGGATGTGGTTAATGAAAGTTTTAAAGTCAATACCAAAGAGCAAAGTGCTCAAGCGAAAATCACTTTGAGCAATCAAATAAATGATCAGATGAGTTTGAGATTTGGAACGGAGTACATGCACAATACATTTGATGAGCATTTTACAAGTTCAGATGGAACTGTTTTTAATACGGATTTAAATGAAGATTATACTGCTGGTTTTTTAGAAACAGATTTTTATTTCAGTTCAAAATTAGTCGCCAGAGTAGGAGGGCGTTTAGAATATTCTGATATTTTAAAATCTTGGAATATCGCTCCCCGAACTTCTCTAGCCTATAAAACAAGCTCTAAAAGTCAAGTGTCTTTGGCCTATGGTCAGTTTTATCAGAATCCAGAAAATGACTTGCTTCGATTCAACACGGCGGTAGATTTTGAAAGAGCAGATCATTATATGTTGAATTACCAATTGATGAAAGATAGTCGGATTTTTAGAGTAGAAGGTTATTTTAAAAAATATCAAAATCTTGTAAAATATGATACCGCAACACCTTGGATGAGCAGCAATCAAGGGGATGGATATGCCAAAGGAGTCGACGTGTTTTTTAGAGATAGAAAATCTATAAAAAAAGGCGATTATTGGATTTCATATTCTTTTCTCGATACAGAAAGAGACTATAGAGACTTTCCAATCGCTGCGGCTCCGACCTTCGCTTCTAAGCACAATTTATCCTTGGTTTATAAGCATTGGATTCACAAATGGTCTACTTCTATTGGCATCACTTATTCTCATGCAAGTGGCAGACCTTTTCATAATCCAAACTTAGAAGGCTTTAATGCACAGCGTACAAATTCTTATAATGACCTTAGTTTCAATGCCAGTAAGCTGACCAATATTGGCGGAAACTTTACGGTATTCTTTTTCTCGATAAGTAATGTGCCAGGCTTTAAAAATAACTTCGGATACCGCTATAGTACGATTCCAAATAATGATGGCGTCTTCGAAGGAAGAGCTGTCCAACCAAATGCGAAAAGATTTTTCTTCGTAGGTATGTTTATGCAGATCGGGGAGAAGTTTGATAAGGAGAATACGGTGAAACCACCAGAATAGAAAAAAAGACACGAAGTTCTCGAATAAGGCTCGAAGCCCGCAAAGAATAATATTTTAATAACAAAAAAATAATAAAAAATGAAAAAGTCAATCCTAATTTTAGTACTTGCATTAACCAGTATTTTTACTTTTGCTCAGAACGAAAAGTATGTTTCCATGATGGAAAAAACGGTCGCAGAAATGGAAGCAGCAAAAACCGCTGAAGACTATCAAAAAGCGGCAAATGTCTTCGAAAGAATTTCCAATGCAGAAGGGAAAGAATGGTTGCCAGCTTATTATAATGCATTGTGCAATGTGAATTTAGCTTCTTTAGCGATGCGAGGTGGAGAAAGTGATAAGATCGTTCCATTCGTAGATAAAGCTCAAACGGCACTGGATCAATGTATCGCTTTGGTACCTAATGAGTCAGAGGTATTTGCCTTGCAAGGTTTTATTTACACCAGCCGAATTTGGGCAGATCCGATGAATGGTGGTGCAACTTTTAGCCCGATGGCACACAAAGCTTTTGGACAAGCGATAGCTTTGGATGCTAAGAATCCTAGAGCCTATTATTTAAGAGGTCAGTTGGTATTTTATACTCCAGAATTTTGGGGAGGTGGACCTAAAAACGCGCATAAAGATTTAGCAGCGGCAGCGGAGCTTTTTAAAAGTTTTGAACCTAATTCTTCTATTCATCCGAATTGGGGGATTGGTGGTAATGCTTATCATTTAGGAAAAGCAGAGGAGACGGTTAAGAAAGAAAAAGAAGGTAAATAAGTTTTTCATATAGCTCAATATGAGCTAATTCATTCGCTAGGTGTCCTATGTTTCTATGTGTTTTAAATAGTCGTGTTTTATGAAATGCATAGATGCATAGATCATTTAGATTATTCCTTTTGATAGCGTAAACGAAAAAATATCTTTATACCCAACTTAGAATAATTATCAAATAGTTTTTAAAAAAATAAGCATTACCTTGGAGACGAAAGCACATCATATGACCAATCAAAAGACTTCGTTGACGTTAGGAGAATTTCTTAAGCAAGCTATAGCTTTGTTTGTAGGAGGAGGATTGGTGATGACCTTAATCTTTGGGAAATACATGGGCGTTCATGATTTTTGGAGCTTTATTAGAATAGGGAGTTTTCAAGGTTTGATTTGGGTGATATTGTGGGGCGGAAATGGATTTTTGAGTAATCTTCTGGATAGGAAAATCTCTTGGTTGAAACATCCAGAAAAGCGATTTATTTTTGGAGTTCTGAGCACTGTAATATATACGATTGGTTCGCTTTCTGTATATTTATGGGTCTGGATGATATTGGTCAATAAGATTCCTGTATCAAAAGCATATAAGATTTTTGATTTTGGATTTTTGTTGACTGCATTATTGATCACGGCATTGATTTCGATGTTTTTGCATAGCCAGTCATTTTTGAAAGAATGGAGAAATTCTGCTTCCGAAGCAGAACGATTAAGGAATGAAAATTTATCTGCTCGTTACGAGACTTTGAAAAATCAGGTCAACCCCCATTTTCTTTTTAATAGTTTTAATGTCCTATCATCTTTGGTTTATAAAGATCAGGATATGGCAGCTAAGTTTATAAAAAAGATGTCGAATTTATATCGCTATGTTTTAGAAACTAAAGACAAGGAGACGGTTAGCCTTCAAGAAGAAGTAGGTGCATTGCAATCTTATTCCTTTCTTTCGAATATGCGCTTTGGCGATAATATAGAAATCTCGATTGACCTTGATGAAGTACTCGATTATCAAGTTGCTCCAATGACTTTACAGATGTTGGTTGAAAATTCGATCAAACATAATATCGTTTCAAAAGCCAAACCTTTAAAGGTGGAAGTCTTCCATGAGAAAGGAGAAATCATCGTTCGGAATAATTTACAAAGGAAAAGTCAGGTCAGTGGATCTGCGGGAATCGGCCTTCCAAATATCCAAGCGAGATATGAATACCTTTCAGATAATCGGGTTAGTATTTTGGAAAACAATGATTACTTCACCGTTAAAATTCCATTGTTAAAATTATGAAAGTCATTATCATAGAAGATGAAGGCTTAGCTGCGGAACGTATGGCAGATTTGATTTTGCAATACGATTCGGAGATTGAGATTCTGGTTTATCTGGATTCTATTGAATCAGCAGTAGAGTGGTTCGATAATCATGAAGCACCCGATCTTGCTTTTTTTGATATTCAATTAGCAGATGGATTGAGTTTTGATATTTTTGAAAAAACAAAAGTAGATTGCCCGGTGATTTTCACCACTGCTTTTGATGAGTATGCGCTCAAAGCTTTTAAAGTGAATAGCATCGATTATCTTTTAAAACCAATCGACTTGGAAGAGCTTAGCAAAGCTTTTGAACAGTACAAAATGCAATATTCTATACCTCGAAATGCAGAAACTGCTTTACCTGATTTTAGCATTTTTAAAGAGACCATGCAAATGATCACTCGTCAATATAAAACCCGATTTATCATAAAAGCAGGAAGCAAACTTTCCTCTATACCGGTCGAAGAGGTCGATTATTTTTTTAGTGAACATAAGGTCACTTGGCTGAAATCTCAATCTGGAAAGAAGCATGAGGTCGATTATAATCTGGAACAATTGGAACAGCTCCTTGATCCTAAATTATTTTTTCGACTCAATAGAAAATATATTGCAGCCTATCCTTCCATCGAAAGTGTAACTGCTTTTTCGAATAGCCGATTAAAGGTAAATCTGAAAAGTCAGGATAAAAAAGAAGAGATTTTAATCAGTCGGGAAAAGGTGATGAGCTTTAAGCGTTGGTTAGATCAGTAGAAAGGAAAGGTGTTCTTTTATAAACAGATGATCTGAAGAATATTTTCCTCCCAAAAATAATTCTAAAAACAGAACCCTACTCAATATTGAATATTCGATATTGATTATTCAATATTCCCTTCCTCTTCCTTTCGTCGGTTTTTTTCAATCCTCTGTCGGGAATATGTGACTTCAACTCAAGAAGCCTATACATTTATAATCATAAGACGATAAGAACTTTAAAAAACCAAAACAACATTAGTGAAAAAGCGATTAACACCCGCGAGACACTCCCCAAGAAGCAAAATTTATCTTTATTTTTCTGAGTAGTAAAATCGGACCGCTTGAGAGTAATCTCTAGCGGTTTTTTTGTTGTATCAATTTAGCAAGCCAGTAAGCCAACAAGCCAACAAGCTAACAAGCTAACAAGCTAACAAGCTAACAAGTTAGCAGAGCAACAAGTGAGCAATGGGTCCTTCGACTTATTGCTCACTTATTAACTTGTTCATCTGTTTACTTGCTTAGTCTTCATCCTCTCCCAAGATCTCATTGATTCTTGCTTGAATATCTTTAATATGATACTTGGTCGATTTATCTTTTTGTTTCTTAATAGATTTTTTTAGCTTTTCATGAAGCGAATCCAACGTTCCTCTCGCTACAGATTTGATATCAGACTGATCAAATTTTGCATCCTCTAATTTCATTAGATCAGCCATCTTATCGATGTATGCTCGTTGAAGATTTCTACGGAAAGGATCAATTTTACTTCCTGTTTTCAATTCAGAAAAGATTCCATTTTTAGTATCATCAAACAGATTGATCATCGTATATTGACCAGACCCATGCAAAGCCTCCATTTCCATTAATCGATTCAGACGGTTTCCATCAAACAAACTGTTCAATGAACGGACC
>CAKZTD010000138.1 GCA_937921595.1 uncultured Saprospiraceae bacterium | reverse complement strand
GCGTTGACCATTTCTACAGAATTTTGAAAATGAACATTGTCATCTCCGATTCCATGAACTAAAAGGTAGTTCCCTTTCATTTGGTCTGCAAAATAAACTGGCGAATTATCTCGATATCCACTTGGGTTATCTTCTACCGTTCGCATATAGCGTTCTGTATAAACAGAATCATACCACTTCCAATTGGTTACGGGAGCAACGGCGATTGCTGTTTTAAAAACATCGGCACCTTTAAACAAACAAAGCGAAGACATATATCCTCCGTAACTCCATCCGAAAATTCCAATTCTTTCTTTATCCACATAAGGCAAACCTCCTAAATATTTTGCCCCTTCAATTTGATCTATTGTTTCGTATTTTCCCATCTGGAGATAAGTCATTTTTTTAAACTCCTCCCCTCTTGCTCCAGTTCCTCGGTTGTCGATACTCACTACGATATATCCTTTTTGAGCCAACATTTGAAACCACCAATAATTGAATCCACCGAATGAATTTTTCGCTGTTTGACTTCCTGGACCACCATAGACATACATGAAAACGGGATACTTTTTTCGAGAATCAAAATTAGGTGGCTTGATCATATAACCATTGAGGTTTACTCGTTCACTGGTTGTAAAATCAAAAAACTCAACAGGCGTAGTGCCATATTCTTTTTGTAAACCTTTAACCCCTTGATTATCTTCGATCACTCTGATCTCTTTTCCTTTTCGATTGTAAACGGTATAAGATGAAGGAGCATTCGCAGTAGAATGCGTCACTACATAATAATCAAAAGTACTGCTAAATTGCGCTTGATTGGTTCCAGCAGCTGGTGTGATTTTTTTATCTTTTTTACCTTTTAAATTCACACAATATACTTGCCGATCTATTGGAGAATCTTTAGCAGCTTGATAGAAAAGGATTTTATATTTTTCATCATAACCATAAAAATTGGTCACGTCGAAATCTCCTTTTGTCAATTGTTTTTTCATCTGACCTTTCATATCGTAAAGGTAAATGTGATTGAACCCATCTTGCTCACTCGTCCAAATGAAGTGCTCGCCATCTTCCAGGAAAGTTAAATTGTCATGGATATCGATATAGTATTTGTTCGTCTCTTTTAAAAGCGTAGAAGTCTTTCCTGTATTCGCATCCGTCAGGAGTAATTCTAATTCATTTTGATGACGGTTCATTTTAAAAACTACAAGACTATTTGAGTTATTGGTCCAAAACATTCTAGGAAAATATTCTGCAGCTCCAGTTTCGACCTTTGTAGTTTTTCCAGTTTTCAAATCATAAACATGTACGGATACGATCGCATTGTCTTCTCCAACTTTCGGATATTTGAAAGTTACATTTTTCGGGTAAGCCTCATCATAATACATCTGCATCGTAAATTCTTTGACTGCACTTTCATCAAATCTTAGAAAGGCAATCTTTCTTCCATCTGGAGACCATTTAAAAGACTTAGACATAGAAAATTCTTCTTCATAAACCCAATCAGCTGATCCATTAATAATGTGATTGTATTTTCCATCATTGGTAATTCTTTGTTCTTTATTATCTGAAAGGTTTCGAATATAAAGATCATTATTCCGAACGTAAGCTACCTTATCTGCCGAAGGAGTAAAACTCGTATACATCTGCTTTCCCATGGTCGCAACATTGGTCAAATCTCCGGTTTCTAAATTAAAAACATAGGAATGCGCTTTTGATGATCTTCGATAAATTGCTTCTGTACCAGTGCTGATCAAGATTTTAGATTCGTCTTCACTAAACTGATAACTATCAATTTTCAAAGGGACAGGTTCTTGTGAAACGACTTGGCCTTCCATCTCTTTTGTTACTTCGAAATTAAACTCGGTAACATTTTTATCTGTCGCATCGAATAAAACCTTGGTTGGTTTTCCAGTTGTCAAATCGTATTGTTGGATCTTGTTATTTTCTAATCGGGTGTAATGTTTTCCGTCATTTTGAAAATTAAATCCTGGAACTGATTTTCCAAAAAAGGTATATTGTTGCCAGATATCTTCTACGGTAATTTCTTTTTGTGCAAAGCTACTAGTAGACAGAACGATGGAGATAAAAAGGATAAAGTACTTCATTGATTATTTTAAAATTTTGAATTGAATATATTCAATCAGGAGTATTCCATAAAAATTGAGACTTGACTGGTAGTCACCTAATTACCAGTAATCTTATTCAAAGCTTCCTGGATTTTTTTACGCTTTTCTCTTTTCTCGATAACGGTTGCTGGAGCAGCTCGTTCTTTACAATCTGTAATCGGGCACCGTTGGCAAGTATTGTTTACCACTTTTGAACTAATCGAAGGGTCTTTTAAAAAGTGAATTTTCTGAGGCAATTCTTCGTCTATTAAAATCCCAATGGTCACGGAGATATTGATATTGGACCCTGGATTTCCTGGCCTTGCCAAGGTCAAAGCAAAGTATTCATCTTTGGTTCCCAGATAATGTGAGCGCTGAGCTCCGACGATCGTTCCGACATATTTTCCTCCTTGTTGGATTTCATGGAGATCTTTTAATAAAGAAAGCGCTAACCATCGACGACAGTATTTTTCAAAAAGTCCATTGCCATGTGGCTGATGTTGGCGATCTAAATGCAGCTCTTTGTCCATCGTAAACTTCTCACTCTTCGTATCGTGAAAGACCCGCATAAAGAAGATCTTATTCATCCCAAAACGCTTCGGTAAAAGATTGGTCAAGCGATTAAACAACATCTCTGGAGAAGCATTATATTTTCGCATTAAATTCAAAAACGCTTCGCCATCCCATTTTTTATTTTTAAAAAAGACTTCTAAATCTTTTACAAAATGGTCCTGGCTGATCAATACTGCTACAGAAAAATAGGCCGCTTTAAAATGATTTAGAACCTGATCAAATGAATTGATTTTTAATAATGATGAAGTAGCTGATCGATCTTTTAAAGCTAATTCTCCATAAGCTATTTCTTTCCCATATTGGAATGCTCGTTGAAAAGACGTCAAATCACTATTGAGTAATAATTTCTTTCCTTTTTCTACAAATACAGATCGAAGATTACTCATTTCAGGATATTGATCCAGTCCTCCTTCAATGATATCGTATTTATATTTTGATTTTAAAACTTGTTCTAATGAAGTCACATCAACCGCTTGCCCTCTTGGAATATCATTTTCTTTTAAAAATTTATCTGCCGCTTTTTCAATATCCTCAAAGTAATTATAATGCAATTCTGTAAATGCTCTCATCGAACTATAATAAAAGCTCTCTTCTCCCAATGCATAGTTTCTCGAAATTTCAACTAAGGTGGAAATAAAAGCACTGACCCGAACGGGAGCATTAGCGATAATTTCTACGACTTTTGACAATTCTATTCCAAAAAGGTCAAGCGGTAATTCATTAAGAAAATTTGACCGCAATAATTCCCCAACGGGAGCATAAGTTCCAGACAGTTCCATGGAGATCAACTCCGAGTAATCCGTCTCCAATGCTTCAGCCAAAGTCTTGATTTTATCCACTTTGGGAAACTTCTTCCCCTTTTCAATCTCATTCAAATAAGAAATCGACATTCCGCTCTTTGTCGCAAGGTCTGAGAAGGATAAACCTTTCTCTTGTCTAAACTGCTTGACCTTAAGGCCGAAAATAATTCTTTGATTGAGTTTTTTATGATTCATACTATTGGCTAAATTAATATTTTTCTGGAAGATCAAAAGTTAATCTTGTACAATACTTCAGTATCGCGTTCATCACAACACTAAACATAGCCTAGGATTTCCAAAAATGACTCTTCTCCCCTCAGGAATAGCTATTATCCGATATTATTCATTCCACAATATTCATTCTTCATTATAAGAATATATTACCTTTGTCGGAATGGATTTAAATAATTTTTATCAGAAACGAGTACAGGAGTTCGCCGAGCGATCCGAAGTCTTAAAAGCGAAGTACAATCGCTATTCAATTATTCGATTGGTTGCCTTTCTTGTAGGTGGTCTTGCTATTGCACTCCTCGGCACGATGGCGCCATGGTTTTTGACCATTTTGATGATCGTTGGCTTTTTGGTTGGCTTTTCGAAATTTGTCAACTGGCATCAAGGTTTGCAAAACGAGCAATTACATTTCGCAGCACTTTCGAAAGTCAATCAATATGAAGCAAATTGCATCAATAATGACTATTCAGTTTTTGAAAATGGCAAAGAATTCCAAGATCCTTCCCATCCCTATGCGGTAGATTTGGATGTTTTTGATGAACATTCTTTTTACCAATATATCAATCGAACTTCGACCGCAATTGGGAAAATCAGACTTGCTGATTATTTAAAAAATATTGCTTCGCTCGAAGAGATCAAAACCAGACAAAATGCCATCAAAGAGCTAAAAGAGAAGACGGACTGGCGGCATCATTTCCAAGCCAAAGGAATGAACACTGAGGACAGTCTTCAACATATCCGACTACTGGAACGATGGATGAAGGACGAACCTTTTGTGACGAACAATACTCTTTACAAAATTGCTCCTTGGATTGTTCCTTTCTTGATCATTGCAGGTGGAGTTATCGGTTTTCATTATCTACGATGGATGTATTTTCTACCTACGCTAATTCCTTCGATTTATATTTTAAGAAAGACCTTGGAACAAGTTTCGGAAACCCATCGCCTGACTTCTCATGCTGAAAAAATATTGGCTTATTATGCTCGGATGATCGAACATATCGAAACAGAAACTTTTGAAAGTCCAAAACTTAAAAACCTACAATCTTTATTTTTAAAAAATAATAAATCTGCATCTAAATCAATCAATCGATTGTCTTACATTATTTCGCAATTGAATGTTCGATACAATGCTTTTGCAATCATCTTGAATATTCTTTCGCTTTGGGATTTGATTTGGATAAAAAAATTGGAAGAATGGAAAGCAGAGCATAGTGACAAACTGGGCGATTGGTTTGAAGGTTTGCAGGAATTTGAAGCTTTGAATAGTTTTGGAAATCTATTGTATAATAATGACGATTGGATATTTCCGACAATTAAGGAAGATTCAAATCTTCAAGGTATTGAGCTTGGGCATCCATTGATCCCAGCAAAAACCAGAGTACCCAATGATCTAAAAATGCCAACTCAAGGCCACATCAAATTAGTGACCGGTTCAAACATGGCAGGGAAAAGTACCTTTCTCCGAACCGTTGGTTTAAATATAGTTCTTGCAATGGCAGGCTCTCCTGTTTGCGCAAAACGTTTTGACTTGCCAATGACTCGAGTGTTTACAAGTATGCGAACTCAAGATGCTTTACACGAAAGCACTTCTTCTTTTTATGCGGAATTGAAGCGATTGAAATTTATCATCGAAGAAGTAGATGATCGTAAAAATGCCAATACGGATGTCTTCTTTTTACTAGATGAAATTTTAAAAGGAACAAACTCAAAAGATCGGCATACTGGCTCAAAGGCTTTGATTCGTCAGTTGATTAAAAGCAAAGGTTCTGGAATTATTGCTACGCATGATTTGGAACTGGCTGCACTCGAAGCGGAATCAAATGGCACCGTTGAAAATCTTTGTATCGAAGTAGAAGTCGAAGGTGATAAATTAACTTTTGATTACACGATAAAAAAAGGAGTGAGTCAGAGTTTTAATGCTACGCAGTTGATGAGGTCGATGGGGATTAGAATTGACGCATAACTCTCGCTTGCTGTGCTTGCGAGAAGGGATAAATTCCTTCGGAATAGGGATAGATTTTGACTGCGTCAAAATAGTGCTGAGGGATAGATTCACCTGCGATGAATAGTGGTTATCCTTGGCTTGCAATGCATCACGATAGGCCAGTTCCTGCGATGAATAATCTCCTCTTTCTCTGTGAATCTCTATGCCTCTGTGGTTTAAAAAAACAATTATGAAATACATCGGTCTAAAAATCATTGCTTTACTATTAATTAGTTTTTGTTTTATTACTTGCACATCGGAGCAGGTGAAAGAAACGGAGACTAAGGCTAATTATTCGCAACGAAAACTCGAACTCGATCCTAGCCGGTATAATGTGGCATTCTTGATTATGGACGGTGTGTACAATACGGAGTTGACTGCTCCTTATGATATTTTCCAGCATACGATTTTTAGAAAAGGAATTAAAGCGATGAATACTTTTATGGTCGCAAATACTTTAGACCCGATTACTTCTTTTGAGGGAATTCGGATGTTGCCAGATTTTAATTATTTAGAAGATGATCTTCCGAAGATTGACATTCTTGTTGTGCCGAGTGCCGAACATCATTTGGATTCAGACTTAGAAGATCAGGCCATGTTGAATTTTATAAAGAAGGCATCTTCAGAGGCACAATTTGTAACTTCACATTGTGATGGCGCATTTGTTTTAGCGAAAGCTGGTGTATTGAATGGTGTGGAGTCAACGACTTTTCCTAGCGACATTGCAGCTTATCGAAAAATGTTTCCGGAGTTGAAGGTGCATGAAGATGTACTTTTTGTTCATGATGGAAAATTTATCACCTCGGCTGGTGGAGCAAAATCCTTTGAAGCTGCGCTTTATCTTTCGGAGTTTCTATATGGAGATTCTATTGCAAGAAGCTTAGCCAGAGGATTGGTGATTGACTGGAATTTGAAAAAGGTTCCGCATATTGTTATTGAGTAATTCTGCCGTGGACAAGTTACAAACTTGTCATTATACTTTCTTTCAAGTTTCAGCTTCCTTACAGTCTGCTTAAACTTAAAAGAGTTTTTAGGCTTTTGCTTTTTTGAGTCCGAGGAGTGCTAGTATTCCGATAGGGAAACAAAGTATCCATTGTGGGGCTAAGACGCCATTGAATATACTGACAATTACGAATGCTATTCCAAATAATATAAAAAGCCAAGCAGTTAATCTTACCGATTCGATTTGATCCCCTTTCAGATTTAGACCATTTCTTAAAAGCACATAGGCTCCAATAAAAATCATGATGGTTACCATATGCCAAACACCGAGTAATTCAGTTTTGGTTTGTATTTTTAAGTCACTTTCCATCATTGGATTGACCAAATCTATTTGCCCTCCAATGGTATGCAGCAATGCGGTAAAAAGACAAATTCCTCCGGCAATGAGTAAGTAGTAATTTTTGGTTTTCATTTCTTATTTGGTGTTAAAACGTTTCGGCAAAATTTCACCCATAATGACCATTTTGATTTTCGATCTTGGTCGTCAAAATAATTTTCAACTTTATCAAAAGCATCTTCAATCAAAGCATCATGAAGAGCGCGAACAAAGAGCATCCATTTCAGGGTCCCTTGCGGAGACGTTTTCATTTCTATAGTATGAATGAGTGTTGTTTTATGGGGATCCGAAGCTTTAAGCTGGAGCCGATGCACACCATAAAAACCCGAAGGATTAGTGAATTGAAACTGAATTAGTTTATCCGGTTCATATTCATTTACAAAATATCGAATAGGCCCATGCCCTCCTTTCGAACCTACTTTCAAGCCTTTATCTAACTTCATTCTAGGCCATTTCTCATGTGGCCAAATTTTGTCTTCATGAGAAGCGAGCGTGTTAAGTAATTCCAAGACGACTTCTTTGGGCTGATGAACTGTTCTTCGATGCACATTGAGCACTTTCATAAATGAATATTAATCAGGTTCTAAAGCTTTTTATTTAAAATATAGAGCAATTCCTTTTTAACTTCCCTTTGATAATTTTCATTAGGAGGACGATTCCTATACATTTCGTGATAGCCAATCAAATATTTATAAAAAATGCTGGCGATCATCTTGGATTCTTTTTTAGAATAGCCTTGTTCTTGAAAAAAAACAGCAGTAAACTCCAATCGCTTTCTATCAACCTCATCTATGATAGTCTGAATTTTTTGATGCCTTTTTGCATATCTTTTTAAATGAAAAATAAACTCTAAATAAGGGTCATGCTGGAAAACAAGTTCAATAAACTTGTCGTATTTTTTTTGATTGGTACTTTGCTTTTCGACTTCATCGATAATGTAATTGGTATCTGATTTTACCCAAAAGCTTACGATTTCATCAATAAAAATAGCTTTTGATTTGAAATGCCAATAAAAACTGGACTTATTGCATTTCAGTTTTTTGGCCATATTTTCGACGACGATTCCCTTTTCTCCTTCTTTCGAAAAGAGCTTGTACCCTAATTTTAACCAGTCTTTTTTATGTGCAATAACTTTAGGCATAATTAGACGATAGCGTTTAGAAAACAATTTAAGTAAATATTTTATTAGACGCAATCGTTTAATAAAATATTTTATAACAGTATACAAAAAATCAACAGACTGATTGACCTTAATCATTATCCATTTGAAACACAAAGATTAACTTAAGACTAAGTAACTAATCCACACTTGCATGAGTTCAATTTTACAAAACAAGATTTTAATCATCACAGTTATTACTTGGTGTACTGCTCAGGTCATCAAAATAATTCTCAATTATTTCCATCAACAAAAATTGGATTGGCATTGGTTCTTTCAAACAGGAGGAATGCCTTCTAGCCATTCTGCTGGTGCAGCTGCTCTGGCTACTGCATGTGGATTTAAAGCAGGGTTTGAATCAATTGATTTTGCAATAGCAGGAGTATTTGCAATGGTTACGATGTTTGATGCGCAAGGTATTCGACGCTCTGCAGGCAGACAGGCGAAGCTGCTAAATAGCATGCGTACATACATGAAGCTGGAGGGTGACATTCCAAACGATACGCTCAAAGAATTGGTTGGACATACTCCTCTACAAGTTTTGGCTGGAGGTATTTTAGGGATTTTAATGGCTTGTTTATTTTATACTTAAAATATATTCTCCTTCATTCCACAAAAATAAACAAACGGATCTTAGCCCCGAACACAAATCATTTATTTTACAACTTCAAAAGTTTAAAAGTTTTATTTTCTATTTTCAAAACATACACCCCCTTCTCTAAGAACACTAAATCAATCTCCTGATTCCCCATCTCCAAACTCCCATTACTTACTCGACTTCCTAGAATATTAAAAATTTCATAATTTAGATTTTCAAAAAAAACATCGCTAATCATCAAGTTTGATTCAACGGGATTCGGAAACACCTTCATTTCTTTCTTTGCATCCTCATTAGTCCCTGACTCTAATTCCACAATTATTATCTCACTAAGATCTTCTTCACCATTTGGACTAATCTGTCTCAAGCGATAAAAATTACTTGGATAAATAATATTTGAATGGCGAAAATTATACGTTTGCGGATCGGTTGAATATCCTTGTCCTTCCACTATTCCAACTTCTTCAAAAGAATAACCATCCTCAGAATGTTCAATTTCAAACTGCACTTCATATTCTTCGTAAGCAGTTACCCAGGTTAATTCAATTTCATTGTCAATCTCATATCCATCAAAAGAAAGTAAGGAAAGCGGCAAAGGAGCCTCAGGATAAAAAACCCGGCTAAGTCCAGAATCATCATTAAAATCATTCAGTTCATTCCAGATATAATTAACAAGCGCTTCATAATTATCTTCAACAATCGAATTAACTATCGGTGGCACATCATAATCCATTGCTGCAATTTCATTATGAACTGCCATATAAGTGATTAGACTAGCAACAAAATAAACGGTTGGTCTTCCATGTGGCGCATTATCTTCATATAGATCAAGAATCGGAATCTCCGTAAGAATCGTATCTCTAAATAACTGAGCCATGATAGGACCGACAGGAATCATCCGAACATTAATATCAGGTCTGGAAAGCAATAATGAATCTTGATATTCGAGCCACCAATCATGAAATTCCCCTGTTGTATAATCATTATAATTTTCAAATTCCATTTCACTTGGCGGAAAACTTTCTCCACTTATATAAGGAGCCATATCTGGCCAATTTTCATAAATATAAATACCCAACGAATCTTCCTGAACCTCAAGCCAATCCACAATTTCTTCTGTTGCAGATATTGGCGTCATTCCTCCTTCTCCAGGATACGGTTCATCAGGTCCTTGCCATTGCATAAAATTTCCCGCAGTTATCAAGATTTGATTAAAATCTGCTTCAGAGAAATCTTCTGTATCAGACTCCCAGGCACCGGGGACAATATCGTATCCCCATTGGGCAAACGGAGGCAAGTTTGCATGCTGCGGCAAAAAGCCATATTGGCCTGCTATTTCAAAATAATTATTATCATGCTCGGTAAGTAAATGAAACCAATGAGGGACTGTTGTTTCATCACTCGGTGTTGGTATTGCAGGTGGTCGATGATCAAGTAAGCTATGACCAAATATAAACATCCTTGTTGTGTCAACTTGAGCATTTGCAAATTGATTGCTTAGTATGAACAATAAAACCAAGATAATTTTAACTATACTTTTCATGATGTTTTTTATTTGAGGAGTAGCATACGAATTCCAGTCCACGAGGATGCAGACAGATTTGTACATTAAAAATTAGAATTATTATTTTAAGAGAATCTTTTGTGCAAAATTTGAATATTGTCCCTTAATATTTATAATGTATAAGCCATTATAAACATTACTCAAATCGAATTTCATAACTTCCTCTTGAGGTAAATTATATGACTCGAAAGATTCCTGAAATACTTCCCGACCTAAAAGATCGTATACGGTTACACTTTCTATCCGATCGTTTTTTGGTTGAACAAATAATAAATTTTCAACAGGGTTTGGATAAATTTTAAAAGAAGAATTTGCACCTAAAAGATTATTATTTGAAGTAAGCTGAGATTCATTTTTCAAAATCAAAGAGTCACCCTCTGCTTCAATTAATAAATCTTCTTCAAATTCATTAATACCTAATACATTGGCAAAGTCCAAAGTAAATGGCAGACATGCTGTTGAATCAATAACTAAACCCAAAACAACATCAGTAATTACAATCTCAACTTGTGCAATTTTTCCAAAGCCACTAACGGTCGTACCATCAAGTCGGGTAATCGCTGTACCGATGTGTTCTATCTCATCAGAATATTTACCATAAGTAAAAATATTATCTCCATCTCCAATCCAACTTTCTGAAAAATCAAAATTCACTTCCGTTACATACTGAGTATCTACATTGATTTGAAAACCGATACCGTATATATTGTCAATTGGGTCTCCTGCACTACCAAGGTGAATATCCAAAACGAATACTCCTCCAGGAGCTGCCACTAAATTTTGCGGTACTAAAAACAAGTCATTTCCTAAAAGATCATTTCCAAGGAGTCCAACAAAATCATCATTCGTTTGATTATAATTTATAGAGACAGGAAATTGATCATTCGAATTGACCACCCCATTTCCATCTGCATCAGAATGCTTAAAATTTGAGTTTAGTCCAGGAAGGTTTCCAAGCCAATCATCCGCAGTATAAGCATCCCAAAGGACAGTTTGATCAAGCCTTGCCGCCCCCATCTCTCCCAAAGAAAATCCAAAGGCTAGTATATCCAGATTATTAGCTATCCCGTTTGCATTGAGATCTCCCGGCCATACGCAGTCTTCATTACACTGAGCACTCGCTACAAATGCAGTGGAAACAAAAATCATAAACAATACAAGGAAGTACTTCATTGGGAAGTGTTTTAATATTTACTATGTTATTGGACTAAATTATACTGAATCTGTTTTTTTTAAGATATCCCAAATTTTTCA
>CAKZTD010000137.1 GCA_937921595.1 uncultured Saprospiraceae bacterium | reverse complement strand
AAAAATGGCAAATTGCCTACCCAATTTTTAGGGTTAAAATCTGCCTTTGATCGTAGTCAACATCTCGCACAAAACTTAATTAGTCAATCTGTTTTCTATGGAGTGACTGACGGATTTGGCATCAATAGTCCTGTGTTTATTAGAGGAAATCATCAAGAACTTTCAGAAGATAAAGTTCAAAAAAGTTTTTTATCAGCTTTGCCAAAAGGAGGTATCCCTTTTAACACTATAGGAAGTGGCAGATTACAATTTGCCAATGCAATTTTGGAATCTGAAAATCCACTAACATCTAGAGTCATGGTCAATAGAATATGGCATCATCTATTTGGCAGAGGAATTGTTGAAACGGTAGATAATTTCGGTTTACAAGGAAAGCTTCCCTCCCATCCTGAGCTTTTAGATTATCTGGCTATTAAATTTCAAAATGAAAATTGGTCGATTAAAGAAATGGTGCGATCGATAGTTTTAACAGATGCATTTAAACGAAGTACATTGAGAAATGAGGAGCTTTTGCAACTAGACCTTACGAATATTTATTTGGCTTCATTTCCAATAAGGCGATTAGAAGCAGAAGCGATTCGTGATGGTATTTTGGTTGCATCAGAAAGTTTAAACGATAGTCTATACGGTCCTCCTGTAGCTACATATTTGACAGATTTCATGCAAGGTCGAGGTCGCCCTTCAGTTTCAGGTCCATTAGATGGAAATGGTCGCAGAAGTATTTATCTAGAAGTGCGACGCAACTTCTTAGAGCCTATGATGACCACCTTTGATCGTCCCATTCCATTTAGTACGTTTGGAAAGCGTGATGTCACCAACGTTCCTTCACAATCATTAATTATCATGAACGATCCTTTCGTGGCAGAACAAGCTGAACTAATGGCAAATAAGCTTTTGACTCAAAATGGATTGACATTTGAAGAAAAAATAACCTGGATTTATATCCGCTCCTTTTCTCGAGAACCTTCTACAGACGAAATCAAAAACGCGAAAGAGTTTATAGCTATGCTAGAAAAATTAGATCAGCAAAATGAAAGCGAAGGTGATGATGAACTAAATCTTTGGAAACAATATTGTCATAGTATTTTTAACTTAAAGGAATTTATATATCTGATATAATGAGTAAGTATCACAACTTCATGAAACGACCCTTATCAAGAAGGGAAATGCTAGGCATCTGTCAAGGCGGTTTTGGAGCGCTTGCGTTTACCAGTTTATTTGGGGCATTACCAATGGGTTGTGATCGGCCAAAAAAATTAGTTTCAGAACCAGAATTTTACCGAGGACCACATCACTTACCAAAGGCTAAAAATGTAATTTTCCTTTATATGGATGGTGGGGTTTCACAAGTAGATTCCTTTGATCCGAAACCAAGGCTTGCCAAAGAAAATGGAGAAGATCCAAGAAAGAAATTCAAAGTGGACGCCACGCAATTCGATAATGTAGGGAAGATTTTAAAGAGTCCTTGGGATTTTAAACAGTATGGAGATTGCGGAATGCCCGTAAGTGAATTGTTTCCTCATATTGCTACTTGTGTTGATGATCTAGCTTTGATTCGTTCGTTGACCTCGAAATTTCCAGAGCACACAAATGCTAATTATTTTTTACACACAGGAAGCGGTATTCAAGGCCGACCAAGTATGGGTTCTTGGATGACTTACGGACTAGGAAGCGACAATAAAAACATACCAGGCTATGTAGTTTTAGATGGCGGATTGATTCCGCCAGGAGGACTAGATAATTTTAAAAATGGATTCTTACCAGCCTCCTATCAAGCGTCTATACTAAAATCTGGCGCAGAACCTGTTAGTAATATTGCCCCGAAGGAAGGAATTCCAAATCTTCAGGAAGAAAAATTACGTTTCATAAAAGAAATGGACAATAGCCTCATCGGAAAGATGGGCGAAGTCGATGCTGTTGAATCAGCTATTTCAAATTACGAATTGGCATATAAAATGCAATCCTCTATTCCTGAATTGACTGAATTTTCACAAGAAACCAAAGCAACAAAAAAGTTATACGGATTTGATTCTGACGATCCGCATACAAGAGGTTATGCTGCTCAATGTCTTTTAGCAAGACGATTGGTCGAACGGGGAGTTCGATTTATTGAATTGACCTGCCCCAATGTCGGAGTAGACCGTTGGGATCAGCATAACAATTTAAAAGATGGCCATGAAAGGAATGCTCATGCAGTAGATCAACCGATTGCCGGACTTCTAAAAGACTTGAAATCTCGCGGCATGTTGGAAGATACTCTTGTTGTATGGACAGGCGAATTCGGCAGAACTCCATTTGCACAAGGAACCGACGGACGAGATCATAACCCATCGGCATGCAGTATGTGGTTGGCAGGTGCCGGTATTAAAGGTGGCACAACTTATGGCCGTACTGATGAATACGGTTATCGGGTAATTGAAAATGAAGTGACCATTCATGACCTTCATGCTACCATTATGCACCTATTAGGTATCAATCATGAGCTATTAACTTTCCGTTTTGGCGGTCGTGATATTCGCTTGACTGATGTTCACGGGCATGTAATAAAAGATATTTTGACTTAAAATAACGCTATGAAAAAACAGCATTTAGTTTACTTTGGAATACTTCTTTTTACGCTTTTACCTGTGACTCTATTTGGTCAAGAAAACTCAAAAATCAAACATTCTTTCTTTATTGCTGGACCTCAGTTTACAGGTATCATCAATGAAGCCGGTGAAGAAATTTGGGATTCCGAAAAAACAGGAGCACGTGACGGTTATGTTTTGGAAAATGGAAATGTTTTGATTTGCTGGGCAGATGAAGTGAAAGAATTCGATTCTAATAAAAAAATAATATTCCAATATTCCCGTACCGAAGAATCAATGGAACTTGGGACTGCTGTTCGACTTCCAAATGGAAATACCATGATAACTGAATCGGGTACCGAGCCCAGAATTGTAGAAGTTAGTTCCGAAGGTAAAGTGATCAAAAGTGTTCCTATTAAACCCGAGACCGACAATATACATATGCAAACGCGTATGGCCCGCAAACTTGAAAATGGGAATTACCTAGCACCACATTTACTAGCATTTGCTGTAAAGGAATACAACGCCGAAGGAGAAGTTGTCAATACATTTAGTACAGATTTTGAAGAATTTGGAGGAAGAAGTGCTAAAACTTGGCCTTTTACTGCCATTCGATTAGCCAATGGAAATACGTTGACAACCCTCACCAACGGCAATCGAGTTATCGAACTTGATTCAGATGGGAATATAGCATGGATGATTGCAAACTCAGATTTTGAAGGAGATCCTTTAGCTGACCCTTGTGGAGCTCAAAGATTACCTAATGGAAATACCGTCATTGCAAGTTATGGCGCAAAAGAAGGCATAAAGCTTTTAGAAGTCGATCGAGACAAAAATATAGTATGGACGTATTCTGGTCATAATGCTCATCATTTTCAAATCTTAACTACTAATGGCAAACCATTAAAAGGGACTCCACTTAAATAAAATCAATGGAGTTGACCATTTTTCTTACTACCAACTTACTAGAAGATCCTTCAGACTTTATGATCTTTATGGGTCGCTTTCATCCGTTGGTGGTTCATCTTCCTATTGGTTTTTTGGTCTTGGCTAGTATTGCTCAATTCGCAACAAGGCATCCTAAATTTCATCCTTTAAAGCCATTCTTGAAATATCTTTGGGGATTGGGAGCAATTAGTGCTGCTTTAGCGGTTTTACTTGGATATTTATTATCTCTTTCTGGGGATTATAATGAAGACACCTTGTTTTGGCACAAATGGAGCGGCGTTGGGGTTTTAGCATTCTCAATCGCGTGCTATTATATTTCAAAACAAGGAAAAGAAAAATTTAATATTGCGAAATGGACGCTGACTATTCTAGCCGTTTGCACCATGATTTATACAGGTCATTTAGGTGGGAATTTAACTCATGGTCAAACTTATTTATTAGAATACGCTCCTAACCCATTAAGAAGTCTAGCAGGACTTCCACTTAAAACAGAACCTAGACCAAAAGTGACCGTTTTAGATTCTGCAGATGTTTATCTCGATTTGATATC
>CAKZTD010000136.1 GCA_937921595.1 uncultured Saprospiraceae bacterium | reverse complement strand
TCTTCGAAAGTTTTTGTATCATTAAAAATGGCATGTCGGTGAGAGAAAGTTCCACGTTTGACATCCTGCCCGCTCATTCTGATGTTTCTCTTTTCTAATAAAATAGAACCATAAGCTAAGAGCTCTGCCATTGCCCAATCCAAATTATTTTCATCTAGCAATTTTTGCTTTCCTTTTAAAAGACGAAGCACTTTTGCTAATGGATTTAATTCTTCTGGTATCGTCATTAAGTGTTTGATTACCTTATTGACAGTCCGTTTTGAGATACCTGTATCTGGTGAGGTTTCAAAATCTTTGGGATCTGTAGATTTCTTTAATTTCCTCCAAGCCAACTCCGGTTTTTGGTAATCATACGGAAGCGGTTTTTGTTTTACGTAATCCAAACGAGCTTGAAGATCTGCCCAGAATTGCGTTTCAATCTTTTCAACCTCTCCTTCCGCAAAAGCTCCACTTTCTATTAATTTTTTAGAATAAATTTCTCGTGGATCGCTATGTTTTTTAATATAGTCATACATCTGTGGTTGTGTAAACTTAGGATCGTCTCCCTCGTTGTGTCCGTGTTTACGGTAACAAACCATATCGATGAATACATCGTTATTAAAAAGTTGTCGATATTCGGTTGCCAATTCTACTGCATAAACTACAGCTTCTGGATCATCTCCATTAACATGAAAAACAGGAGCTTGAACTAAACTCGCTGCCGCTGTACAATAAGTCGACGATCTCGCATCATCGAAATCTGTAGTAAATCCAATTTGGTTATTGATCACAAAGTGAATCGTTCCTCCAGTATAATAACCTTCGAGTTGACTCATCTGAACCGTCTCATAAGAAACACCTTGACCAGCAATCGCAGCATCTCCATGAATTAAGATCGGCAATATTTTATCATAATCACTTCCATAAAGAATATCCGCTTTTGCTCTTGCAAAACCTTCCACTACTGTGTTCACAGATTCCAAGTGAGAAGGATTTGGAGCAAGTTTTAAATGAATATTCTTTCCAGATAATGTTTTTACTTGAGAAGAAAATCCAAGATGGTATTTTACATCACCATCTCCAAAACTCAAATTAGGTACTGCTGTCCCTTCAAATTCATTAAATACCTGCTCATAGGTTTTCCCCATGATATTTGCCAGAACATTTAATCGGCCACGGTGCGCCATCCCTATAATTACTTCTTCTACTTTATCATCAGCTGCAGTATTGATTATAGCATCTAGTGCAGCAATCGTTGTTTCTCCTCCTTCAAGAGAAAAACGTTTTTGGCCAATATATTTAGTGTGCAAGAAATTTTCAAAACCTACCGCTCCATTTAATTTTTCGAGGATACGTTTTTTCTTTTCGATACTCAAACCATAATCACCAGAAGCCCGGCTTTCCAGTTTTTCACGAAGCCACATTCTTTTCTCTCGATTTTCAATATGAGCACCTTCTACTCCTAGGTTCCCACAATAGACCTCATTAAGTCGATCTATAATTTGCTGAAGCGTTGCATTCTTCAAACCGATCTCCTCTCCAGCTACAAATACTTCGCTAAGATTTGTATCTGTTAAATTGTAATCAGCAAGATCTAGGTGAGGTGCTCTATCTCGTCTTTCCCGAATTGGATTGGTTGTCGATAATAAATGTCCGCGGCTTCTGAAACCATGAATAATTGAAAGCACACCAAATTCTTTTGGGCTTACGGCATTTGTTACATGGCCATTGGAACTGCCGTTGGATTCAGCTTTTCCATTCTTATTGGCTGCAAATTCAAAACCTTGGAAAAATGTTCGCCATCCATCTTCAACTGATGTAGGGTTTTGGCGATATTTTTCATACATCGATTCGATAAAAGTAGGATGTGCGTTAAATACGTAGGAATAGTCACTCATTGAATAGTCATTTTCAGTTTAAACGGAATTATCATCATAATTTTCGCTAGAAATGCCTGAAATTAGGCTTATAATGAAACGTTTTTAAAAACCAATTGTTCCGATGAAATTTGTAATAATGGAAAGAGATTTCAGTCTTTTCTCGCTTATCTCCGCAAATATCGTAGATTTTTTATAAAGATACCCTATAATTTAACGGCTTTAAATACTATTTTTGAAAATAATTCTAGGTAAATGTTTCATATTCAATACAAAATGCCTAAATTTGCACTCCGAAATTAAAAATAGATATTTTTCAATATTATGGCACATCATAAATCAGCAAAGAAAAGAATTCGTCAGGACGAGGTGAAACGTGTTCACAATCGTTATTACAAAAAATCTACTCGTACAGCTATCAAGAAGCTACGTGAGATGGAAGACTCTGGGGAAGCTGCAAAGTTTCTACCTAAAGTTGTAAGTATGATCGATCGCTTAGCGAAGAGAAATACCTGGCACAAGAATAAAGCATCTAATCTTAAAGGTAAGTTGACGAAATTCGTTAGCGGACTTTAGTATTAATCTAAGATGTTTTTTAAAAGTGTATTCTGCGGTTGTGGGATACACTTTTTTTGCGTGGGGTAATGGCTGAGGAGATCGACCATAGATATCGCTTCGCTTGTGATCGCCCTTCCCCCTAGTGATTGCTTAATCAATGGTTTAATATTTTCTGCAATTCCCACTAAAGTTTAAGCTCCCCTCTTTATTCTTAAGGAATATTTCCATATATTTGCATACGAACGCACATTCGTTTTTTAAATCATTTGTTCTTTACCAAATAAGATAAAGAAATGCCGAAGTTCCATCAATTAATAGTCAAAGATATCCGAAGAGAAACAGAAGACGCTGTTTCCGTAGCTTTCGAAGTACCAGAAGCACTAGTTACAGAATACGAGTTTATTCAAGGACAATACCTGACCTTGAAAACTGAGCTAAATGGTGAAGAAGTCAGACGAAATTACTCGGTATGTGTGAGTCCACTTGATGGCGAATTAAGAGTAGCGATTAAGCAAGTTCCTTTTGGAAAATTTTCAACCTACGCCAATCAAGTTTTGCAAGTTGGAGATACCCTAGATGTTATGACACCGATGGGACGTTTTCACTCGGAGGTTAAACCAACCCAAACCAAGCAGTACGTTGGCTTTGCTGGGGGTAGTGGAATCACACCGGTTATTTCTATTTTAAAAACAGTATTGCAAACGGAAAAGGAAAGTACTTTTACGCTTTTCTATGGAAACCGTGGATTTGATTCTATCATTTTTAGAGAAGACATTGAAGCTTTGAAAAATGAATTCATGGATCGCTTAACGGTTCATCATGTATTCAGTGAAGAACGTTTGGAATCACCGCTTTTTAATGGATATATTTCTACTGAAAAAACATTGCAATATGCGAAGTTGCTTTTTGATCCGAATCAAATTGATGAGTATTTTATTTGCGGACCGGAACCTATGATGTTGGCTATACGCGATGCTTTGGAATCTCTTGATATTGAAAAATCAAAAATCCATGTAGAACTTTTTAGTTCTCCAGATAAAAAGCCTCTTATTAAAACAAATGCACCTAGCAAAGCGCCAACTTTTGATTCAACAAAAGCAAGTAAAGTGACGATCAGATTGGATGGTGACTTTATTGATTTCCCATTGGCTTACGATGGCGAATCTGTTTTGGATGCAGCACTTAAAGAAGGAGCAGATTTACCTTATGCCTGTAAAGGTGGGGTTTGTTGTACTTGCCGAGCTAAATTAATTGAGGGTGAAGTAGAGATGACGGTGAATTATGCATTGGAACCAGAAGAGGTGGAAGCAGGTTTTATTTTGACTTGCCAGTCGCATCCAAGGACGGAAAAGATTGTGGTAGATTTTGATGAGAAATAAGTAAGCACATAGCCAATACCTTTTATGTCCAAAACGAAAAAACAACTTGTCTTCGAAGCCGCAGCCGAACTCTTTATGGAGAAAGGTTACCTAGCCGCGTCCATGCGAGAGATCGCTAAAAAAGTTGGCCTTGAGCAAGCCTCTAGTTTATACAATCATTTAAAATCTAAGGAAGAAGTTTTAATAAAGATTTGTCTCGAAAATGCGGAACGTTTTATAAACGGTATCGCAGCTGTCGAACAAACGAGCTCCACTCCTATTGAAAAACTTAAAGCCTTAATTCATCTTCATATTTCTATTGCTACAGAGGACCGAACTTCTGTTACGGTTTTTAATGATGAATGGCGACACCTTAGCGAACCACATCTGAACGACTTCCTCACCAAGAGAAAAGACTATGAAAATCGTTTTAAAAAAATAATCGAATCAGGAATCGCTTCTGGTGATTTCAAAGCAGTGGATCCGACTATTGCGCTTTATACAATCCTTACTTCCATTCGCTGGATTCATTATTGGTATAAGCCGGGGCGCAGTCAGAGTGTGGTGGATTTGGAACGGGATGTTTTTGTATTGCTTGTTGAAGGACTGAAAAATTGATCTGCTTAAATTTTAAGTAATGGTTATTTTATTTTGCTAAAAAGAAACACAAAGGCGCAAAGAAATAATTTCTTTGCGCCTTTGTTATAAGTACTTTTTAAAATTTAATTTCTTTCTATATTTCTAAAACACCTCCAAAATCTTCTCCTCTTTTTCATTAAAAACAAAAGTATCTCCGGTCTTCTTTTGAAGCAGCATTTGCGCAAGTGGAGCCTGCGGAGAAATCACATAATATTTTTCACCTTCTACTTCCATTCGGCCAGCACTGATCGCTATAAAATAATTTGCTAATCGAGTTTTTACTACGGCACCAAAAGCAGCTTGATCAAAAGATTGCTCAGGATTAATTCGATTGAGATGAGCCCGAATATAAGCTGCCTGAGATAATTGCTCTAGATATTTATCTTTCTCTTGTTGCATCATCGCTCGCCCAGTTTCAAACTTATCACCAGCACTACTTTTCGTTTCATTGTTTGCACTGTCCTGAACATCAGCGATCATCTTTTCCAGAACATTTACTTTCTCGTCCATCAATTCGGTGCACTGAAAAACGAGAGATTTTTTTATTGCAATTGCATCAGACATAACACATCTTTTTTTCTTAGAAAGACTAAAAGGTACACCTTATTCAGATGTACCTTCTAATTATAAATCTTATTATTTTTAAAAATTATAAATTCGAATAAGGAATACTAAAGGTATCACCATCATCAATCTTTCCACTCTTCACTCCCTTTGTAAACCATCGCATTCTTTGTTCCGAAGTACCATGAGTAAAAGAATCAGGAATGACATAACCTCGCGATTGTTTTTGAATCCGATCATCACCAATCGCATGAGCTGCATTAAGTGCTTCTTCGATATCACCTTCTTCCAAAATATTCATCATTTGCTGAGCATGTTGCACCCAAACTCCAGCGAGGAAGTCGGCTTGCAATTCTAAACGAACAGACATTTTATTGAATTCCGTTTTACTCAACACTCTTCTTTGTTTGTCTACGTATCCTGTAATTCCTAAAAGGTTTTGAACATGGTGAGCCACCTCATGAGCAACAACATATGCCATTGCAAAATCACCCGGTGCCTGGAACCTGGTTTTCAGTTCTCGATAAAAAGAAAGATCAATATAGACCTTATAATCTCCGGGACAATAGAACGGTCCCGTCGCTGCACTGGCCATTCCACAAGCAGAAGAAACTTGTCCATCAAAAATAACCAAAACAGGCTTTTGATAATTTTCTCCCATTTGTTCTCTAAATAATTTCACCCATACATCTTCTGTTGTTTTTAGTACAACTGAAACAAATTGGCTGAGTTCATCATTTTGACCAGCAGATTGTTGAGTTTGGGTTGTTTGTGGTTGCTGTTGTTGAGCTTGTTGAAGCACTTTTTGAGGATCTTCTCCCATCAGCATATAAAGTAAAGCAATTACAATCGTACCGATACCGATACCTGCTGCTCCACGTTTAACCGCTTTACCTCTTCTATCATCAACATTTTGGCTTCCTTCTCGTCCTTGCCAACGCATAGTTTTTAAGTTTTATAGTTTGAAAAATTAATTGACTACTAAAATTATGTCACAAAGTACGCTTTTTGAAATAATTTGAAGAATTATGTATATGATGTATCAAGTTGCTTTGCCTTTTAAATAGTTTTCTAAGTAGTTTTTCAAATATAAAAAAAGGTTCTGAGCTAGGGATACCCCAACTCAGAACCTTTTGTAAAAACCAGTAATTCAGAGCTAAATGCTCTTTCTATTCTTTCATTCCTGCGAAACTCATTGTTGCATCATTATCAGAATAATTGATAGTGATTGCTCCATCAGAAACATAATAAGTAAAGGTAAATCCTGCTCCTGCAGAATTAGTTGTTCCTGTAGTTAACTCACCGTTTTCACTTTTGACCAAATCTACTTCAAAGACACGAGTATGTTCTGTCAAAACAGAAACGGTATTGGCATCAACTTCAGTAATTGTCATTGTATAATCTTCTGAATCTTCTACAATAGGTTCATTATTGACAACAATAGTAGCTGAAGTACTTTTAAAAGTTCCAGTAACTTGGGAAGCAATTGTCGATCCCATAGCACCATCTTTTACACAGGAAATCATCATTATGCTGCATAAAAAACATAGAGTAGTAACGCTTTTTAAATATCTCATTGTTATATTAAATAAGTTAGAAAATAATCTTGTTTTGAATTTAAAATTTGAGTGTTCCAGAAGGAACGAGGGGGGACAGAAATCTCTCTAGCTTTCTTTAGCTCGAAACACTTTCTAAGCCTACTTTTTCAAAAAGCATACCGTCTTACAATAAAAAATAGGGGAATATCAAAAACAATACGAACAAATGTTCGTTTTTATTTGTAATCGAAGTTGATATCTCTTATTTTTGTTTAGAAAATGTATCCTTTTCACTAAAAAACTTCTAATTATGGCCGATATAAAAAGTCTCGAAGAGAAATTTCAATCTATAGTTGATGCTGAAACTAAAATTGAGCCTAAAGATTGGATGCCGGAGGCTTACCGAAAAACCTTGATCCGACAAATCTCTCAACATGCACATTCTGAAATCGTTGGGATGCTTCCAGAAGGGAACTGGATAAACCGAGCTCCTACTTTGAGAAGAAAGGTAGGTTTATTGGCCAAAGTTCAGGACGAAGCAGGTCATGGATTATATCTATATAGCGCTTGCGAAACATTGGGAATAGAACGTGACGAACTATTTGATCAGTTGCATTCAGGAAAAGCCAAATATTCTAGTATTTTCAATTATCCGACAACTTCATGGGCGGATATCGGAGCCATTGGCTGGTTAGTTGATGGAGCGGCTATCATGAATCAAGTTATGCTTTGTCGAACATCTTACGGTCCTTATGCCAGAGCAATGGTTAGAATCTGTAAAGAAGAAAGTTTTCACCAAAGACAAGGTTATGAAATCCTACTGACCCTAAGTAAAGGGTCAGAAGAGCAAAGAGCAATGTTGCAAGATGCAGTCAACCGATGGTGGTGGCCTTCTTTAATGATGTTTGGTCCTACGGGAAAAGAATCTACGCATTCTGCGCAGTCTATGAAGTGGAAGATCAAACGTAAAACGAATGATGAACTTCGTCAACAGTTTGTAGATATTAGTATTGGTCAAGCGGAAATCTTAGGTGTCACTTTACCTGATCCGGATTTGAAATATAATGAAGAAACGGGTCATTATGATTTCGGTGAGATCGATTGGGAGGAATTTTGGAATGTGGTAAAAGGTAATGGCCCTTGTAATAAAGAAAGATTAGCTGCCAGAGTAAAAGCTTCTGAAGAAGGACAATGGGTTCGTGATGCTGCCATGGCTTACGCTGAAAAGCAAGCCAAGCGAAAATCTGAAGCATCAAAAGTTGCTTAGGGTGCTTTTTATAATTGCCTTAATTTAAAATTAAAAAATCTAAATCTCGTAATATGAAAAATTGGCCGCTTTGGGAAGTATTCGTAAGAAGTAAACAAGGACTCCATCACAAACATGTTGGAAGTCTTCATGCTACGGATGAAAAAATGGCAATCGAAAATGCTCGTGATGTTTATACTAGAAGAAGTGAAGGAGTAAGCCTTTGGGTTGTTGAGTCAAAACACATCCATGCTTCTAGTCCTAGCGAAAGCGCAGAGTTGTATGATCCTGCGAATGATAAAATTTATCGTCATCCTACGTTCTATGATTTGCCTGATGAATTGGAACACATATAGTTAAGAGTGAGGGGTGAAGGGCCTGCGGCCTTGTGAGGAGTGAGGGCCAGTGAGAGGTGAGTAATTTTTTAGTTTTTAATACAAAACATTAATGAATAATAATCTTTTAAATTACGTCTTACAGATTTCAGATAATGCGATGATCCTAGGACATCGACTTAGCGAATGGTGTGGTCATGGACCGATTCTAGAACAAGATATTGCATTGACGAATATTGCACTCGACTTGATTGGTCAGGCTCGTAGTCTTTATCAATATGCAGCTACTGTAGACGGTCAGGGAAAAACGGAAGATGATCTGGCTTATCTACGAATAGAGACGAAATATAAAAACGTTCTTTTGGTAGAACAACCAAATGGCCATTTTGGATCGACCATCGTTCGACAGTTTTTATTTGATGCTTATCATTATGCATTTTATAAAGCACTGGTTAATAGCGCTGACGAAACTTTATCTGCAATTGCTGAAAAATCTTTGAAAGAAGTAACTTATCATCTGCGTTTTAGTTCTGAATGGATGATCAGATTAGGTGATGGAACAGAAGAGAGTCATCAAAAAATGCAGGATGCATTAAATAGCCTTTGGGCTTTTACTGGAGAATTATTTGAAATGAGTGACGCTGATACTTCAGCTCTTGAAGCAGGCTATGGTGTTGATCTTTCTTCAGTAAAAAGTTTTTGGGATGAGAAGATATCTGAGATTTTAAAAATGGCTACTTTAGAAAAACCTGAGGAAGCTTGGATGCAATCCGGAGGTAAGCAAGGTAGACATACGGAACACTTGGGTTATATCCTTACGGAGATGCAATATATGCAGCGAACTTATCCGGGGCAGGAGTGGTAGAGTGAGGGATAGATCACGCCAAAGGCGTGATAGGGATAGTCCCGATTTAAAATCGGGAAGGGATAGATCAACTGCGTCGATAGTGATAGAAAGTGAGGAGTGTGGAGTAAAAAGTTTAAACATGTCATTCTGATTGTCATTCAGAGCTTGTCGAAGAATGATTATAATTTATAAAACTATGGTTGCTACGACTGAACAAATCTGGAAAATTTTAGAGGAAGTCACTGACCCTGAGATTCCGGTATTGACGATTATTGATCTAGGAATCGTTAGAGATGTGAAGATTGATGGCGAAGAAATCGAGGTAATTATTACCCCTACTTATTCTGGATGTCCTGCGATGAACATGATCGAAGTCAACATCAAAGCGGTACTTCAAGAAAAAGGTTTTCACCCAATAAAAGTAACTACTATTCTTAGTCCTGCCTGGACAACAGACTGGCTTAGCGAAGCGGGTCGAGAAAAACTAACTAAATACGGAATCGCTCCTCCGGTCCAAGGTGCTTATGATAAGAGTGCTTTGTTCTCTGCGGAGCGCGTCGTTCCTTGCCCTCACTGCAATTCTAGTAATACGAGTATGATTAGCCTTTTTGGCTCGACGGCTTGTAAGTCATTGTACAAATGTAATTCTTGCTTGGAGCCATTTGATTATTTTAAATGCCATTAGATTCAAGAGTGAGAACTGAGCTGGGATCACTGAACTATCAACCTTGAATTTTTTATTTTCTTTCCATTTGTAAATTGTAAAAAATACATCTCCGCAATCCTTGAAGTTTTTAGTTTTTCAAGTAAAATATTTTTCTGTTCTACAAAACAACAAACCGCAGCGTTCTCACAAAAGTACCTTCCCCATCTTTTATAACTACAGAATAAACTCCAGTTACAGATGGCGTTTTCAAGGAGTGACTTTCTTGTTCTCCATTTTTTAAAAAATAATTTTCAGAAAGCAGTCGACCTTGACTATCAAAAATTGAATAGTTTATTCGACCAGTATATTCTCCTTTTACAAAAAGATTAGGAGATTGATTACCAAGCAAGAGATTTGGTTCCAACCACAATTCAAAATCATTAGCTATTTGAATTGTCGAAGTTGGGTCGTTTACTTTTACAATTAAATAGGTCGTATCTAAAAGATTACATGTTGCTGAATTACTAGCAATCAGCTGCACTTCGTAAACCCCAGGAGCATCAAAAATATGACTTGCATTCTCCTCAGTAGCGTTTGCACCATTATCATCAAAATCCCAGAGAAATCCTGTAGCATTTCGAGACAATGATTCAAAATTCACTTCGAATGGAGCATCTCCATTTAGACCAGGCATTGCTTGTGCAATAGCAATTACCGCATTAGCTTCAAAATCTATTTTAAAAACCCCAATATCACAAAAAGAGGTTTGTTCTTCTGCAAAAGCTCCCGGAAGTGTGTTAAGTGTATTTGAACCATTTGTGCAGGAGCAAATGCCTTGATATAGAATTCCATGTTTATCAAACCGACTCATTCCTCCATCCGCATGGTCTGCATCTCCATAATAAGTTCCAAAATGAAGTGCGCTTGCTAAAGGTTCCAAAACTCCAATGTAAACCGCACCTCCCTCTGTATAAAAAGCATCACTAGTCAATGGCAATCCTTCTGCTGCATAATATCCTGAAAAGTAAATGTAATTGCATATATCTACACCGAAAGCAACCGGAACAAAATCGTATCCAAATGCCGTAACACCTGTTCCTATAACCGTACTATAAACTAGCTCCGTTAAATCTTCTGAAAATGCACTGAGAAACTGAGTACTACCTTCATTGAAAAAATAAGTATTATCTGTAATAGGTATCGTTCCAGTTGTCTGCCCTATAATATGAATCTGATTGTCTTCGTCAAGATCTAAAAGATAAGCATGATCATCTGCACTTGTGCCCCAAAAAGTACTGCCCAATAAATCACTACCAGTTGGATTAAATATTGCCACATAAGCACTCTCCTCTCCTCCTGGCCATTCCTCTTGAACAACTCCTACTGTCGTTGGAAAATTATCTGCTCCAGCTATTCCAGTAACATAGACATTTCCAATCTCATCAACTCGAATTCCAAATCCTGTATCTGCATCATCTCCTCCTAAGAAAGTCGCCCAGATCATCTCCGATAAATCTAAATTCATTTTAAAAACAACAGCATCTTGATCCTCTGATCCTTCCGCATTATATGAGGTATCATATGCTTCAGTAGTCACGGGAAAATCTGCTGACTTCGTATTAGATATTACAAACGGATTCCCAAATTCATCTACTATTATTTCGCTTCTAAAATGATCATCATAATTGGAATTTAAAACAGAATTGTTTATCCCATCAATTCCTGATCCACCCACAAACGTTGAGGCCAATAAAGTAGAACCGTCCACACTTAGCTTAGATATTATAATATCATTCAAATCATTTTTATTATCTTGAAAAGCTCCCATTGAAATAGGATAGTCTTGACTTTTTGTGCTTCCCATAATATAAAGATTATCAAACGGATCAGCGATAATACTATGGGGAGTATCTTCATCTTCTCCTCCTAAATAGGTAGCATAAATTTGCTCGGTACCGGTTGAATTAAATTTAGTAATCACGATGTCTGATGCTCCTCCACCATATTCAATTTGATAAGCTCCAGTCGTTGCCGGATAACCAACTCCATGTGCTCTGCCACCTGAAAAAATATTTCCTTCACTATCATAAGTTGCTACCATACCGAAACCATAAGTATCCGTCATACCGGAAAGTGTCGCTGCAATAACCTCCGGGTCAATAATTAGTTTTTCCGAAGTATCATAGCCATTTGGAAATTCGTAAGAAACTGTTGTTCCTTCTAAATAATACTCACATTCGATCTTGACTTTTTCACCATTTACTATTTGATACGCAAAAGGACTTGACTCTATGACTTCACCTACTGAAGTTTCTATAATGAGCTTTCCATTTTTAAGTCTTAAGTTATTCGCACCTTCATATTCTAATTCAATTTTTTGCGGATCAGCCTCCTGATGAATTATAAAATCGTACTTAAAGTTTCCGTTTAAACTATATACATTCAAATCAATCCCTTCATATAAATCATCATAAACGATAGAATTATAAACAGGGACATTAGAAGCCCATTTTTCTTCATCATTTCCAATAAAATAATTATTAAATCGCTCCTCTTGTTTTTGCTCAATAAACGAGGCTGCTTTTGAATTTTTAAAATGTACTTTATAAGCATGATGATTTATGAGATGCTCCTCGCTTCCTTCATGTAGAGCCTCATGCAAATGCTCTTCATTTTGAGACTCAGTAAACACATAAGTAAATCCTTTCTCCTCTAAAAACAAAGTATTCATACCTCCCAAGGAGGCTTTAAAAACGACCTCTTCATTCCATTGTCCGGAATTTTTCACAAATGAAATAGGACGACTATTATCTTGCGAAGTTTCATTTTTTTCTGTTAAAATTGTCGATTGAGCAAATCCTGAGCAAACAATAATCAAGAATGCAAATAGAAGTGAAATTTTATTCATAGCTTTTATAATTAAAAATTATTGACCTTTTAAAGATAATTATAATTTCTATTTCAAAACATTTTTATTTTAAATTCCTTTTGATTTGCTTTAAAAATTGTTCTTCCAATGGCATTTCTTACCTTTGCTTTTTTAAACTAACCATATTCGCCAATGTCATCAATCCTTTTCGAAATCAAAGATGGAGTTGCCATCATCACCTTCAACCGTCCAGACAAATACAATAGCTTCAACCAGGGAATGGCTTTCGCTTTTCATCAAAGATTAGATGAATGTGCCAGCGATGAAAATATCCGAGCGGTATACTTAATTGGAAATGGTAAAGCATTTTGCGCAGGTCAAGATTTACAAGAAATTGTTGATCCTGAAGGCCCTGAATTAACAGATATAGTTTCCAAACATTATAACCCAATAATAGAAAGAATCAGGAATTTAGAAAAACCTGTCGTTGCCGCAATCAATGGTGTCGCCGCTGGTGCAGGTGCAAATATTGCTTTGGCTTGTGATGTCGTTGTAGCAACTGAAAGCGCTTCCTTTATTCAGGCTTTTAGCAAAATTGGATTGATCCCAGATAGTGCAGGAACTTTCTTTTTACCAAGATTAATTGGAATGCAAAAAGCAAGTGCTTTGATGATGCTCGGCGATAAAGTTTCAGCTACAGATGCAGAAGCGATGGGTATGATTTACAAAGTATTTCCTGATGAAGAATTTGCGGAAGCGTCTATGAGGATCGCAGCAAAATTAGCAAAGATGCCAACCAAAGGTTTGGGATTAACCAAACGACTTTTAAATCAAACGTTCAGCAATAACCTAAGTCAGCAATTAGAGCAAGAAGGAATTGAACAAACTACTGCTGGACAGACTTATGATTACAAAGAAGGAGTGAATGCTTTTTTAGAAAAGAGAAAACCGATTTTCAAAGGAAAATAATCATAAATCTATATCACCATTAAATTGCTATACACATTTCGGGTAAGTCTTCAATTTTTAGTGATTTACTCAGTTTTCATTTTCAAAATGAGTCAATGAAAGAATGAGTGAATATTTGGAATACATCTGAGCATAAAGCTTGTTTCTTTTACATTTGGGAGGAGAGGATATTCTCTCATTCATAAATTCGCTCATTCACTCATTTTAAAATTTGATTTCAAAAATGTATAATAGTTTATATCACCAAGTAATAACATAATCATATAACTACATGAAAAAGATAGGCGTAATCGGAAGTGGATCAATGGGAAGTGGAATTGCACAAGTTGCCGCAACCGCAGGACATGAAGTTATTCTTTTTGATACCAATCCAGAAGCATTAACTAAAGCATCTGCGAAATTGCAAAAGATTCTAAATCGATTAGTTGAAAAAGAACGAATTACGGATGCAGAAGCAAAAGCGATTTTTGGAAGAATATATTTTGTCGATAATCTTTCTGCTTATAAAGAATGTGGATTAGTCATCGAAGCGATTATCGAAAATCTGGACATTAAAAAAAGTGTTTTCCAAAAAGTAGAAGCCATCGTTCCGAAGGATTGTATCCTCGCGAGTAACACCTCTTCTCTATCAATCGCTTCAATCGCAGCTGCCTGTGAGCGTTCAGATCAGGTTATTGGAATTCACTTTTTCAATCCAGCGCCTTTGATGAAATTGGTAGAAATCATTCCAGCCATTCAAACTAGCGATGCAACTTTAAAGCGAGCTCAGGATATGATCGACAGCTGGGGCAAACTAACCGTACTCGCTAAAGACACGCCTGGTTTTATCGTCAATCGAGTTGCTCGACCTTTTTATGGTGAAGCACTTCGCATTTATGAAGAAGGGATCGCTGATCCGGCAACCATCGACTGGGTAATCACTGAACTCGGAGGATTCCGAATGGGCCCTTTCACTCTCATGGATTATATCGGAAACGACGTCAACTACACCGTTACGGAGACTGTATTTAAAGCCTTCTATTTCGACCCTCGATACAAACCCGCCTTTACTCAAAAACGTTTATCTGAAGCAGGTTATCTAGGAAGAAAATCAGGTCGTGGCTACTACAGTTATGCAGAAGGAGCAGAAAAACCAGCACCAAATAAAGACAAAGATTTGGGGAACCAAATCCTTTGGCGTATTTTAGTCATGTTGATCAATGAAGCAGCTGATGCAGTGCATTTAAATATCGCAAGTAAAGAAGACATCGATCTAGCAATGACCAAAGGAGTCAACTATCCAAAAGGATTACTCCAATGGGCTGATGAAAAAGGAATCAACAAATGTGTCAAAGCATTGGATAAATTATACGATGAATATCATGAAGATCGTTACCGTTGTAGTCCACTTTTAAGAAAAATGAAAAAAGCGAAACAGACATTTTTTTAAATAAAATAGATCTAGGTTTACTAAATTTTGAAAGTTTAGTAAACCTAGATCAAACAAATATGGCAACAGTAAATTTTACATATGCGCTAAAAAGATTCTACCCAGATCTCAACACCATCGAGATCGAAGCGACTGATGTAAATACCGTTGTACAAGCTATCGACCAAACCTACCCTGGCATCAAAGATTATCTACTCGACGATCAAGGCAGTCTCCGAAAACATGTCAACATCTTCGTTGACGGCACACTGATTACAGACAGAAAAACGCTACTCGACCAACTGAAACCAGAAAGTGAAGTTTACATTATGCAAGCTCTTTCTGGAGGATAATTTCGTAAACTAGTGGATTGGTTAATTAGTAACTAATCTTAAATTGCTATACACTTTTCGGGTAAGGCTCTAAATTTTAGTGATTTATTCAATATTCGTTTTCAAAATGAGTGAATGAAAGTATGAGTGAATATTCGGAAAAAACCTTAGCAAAAAGCTAATTTCTTTTACATTTGGGAGGGTCTTCACTCATTCATAAATTCGCTCATTCACTCATTTTTTTTTGATTACAAAACGGTATAGTAGTTTAAACTAATCCACCAATTAACAAATCCACTAACCATCATGTCAAAAAACCTCCTCTTCCTCGGTACTCGAAAAGGTTTAGTCATTTATAAAAAATCGACAAGCTCTTGGGATTATCACAGTTCTCATTTTCCTGGAATTCCTGTAACACTGGCTTACGCCGATGAAAACACCAAGACCTGGTGGGCCTGTCTAGATCATGGTCATTGGGGTATCAAATTGCACAAATCAACTGACCAAGGAAACAACTGGGAAGAACTCCAAGCTCCAAAATATCAAGAAGGTTTAGAAATCAAAGAAGGTGTTCCAGCAACCAACAAATACATTTGGGCCATCACCAACGGTGGAAAAAGCAATCCTGATAAACTATTCATCGGCACTATACCAGGTGGACTTTTCAGCAGTTCAGATTATGGGAAAAGTTTTGAATTAAATGAAGCGCTTTGGAATCACCCTTCTAGAAAAGAACATTGGTTTGGAGGTGGTTTTGATCATCCTGGTATTCATTCGATTGTAATAGACCCGAGAGATAATGATCACTTTTATATTGGCATCAGCTGTGCCGGAGTTTTCGAAACGACAGATAATGGAAAATCTTGGACGGTAAGAAACGATGGATTAAGAGCTGATTTTCTACCCGATCCTTTTGCGGAAGTGGGACATGATCCTCATTTACTTTTAGCTTGTCCTACTCATCCTGACGTGATGTGGCAGCAAAACCATTGTGGCATTTTTAGATCTATTAACGGTGGAAAAAACTGGAAAAATGTAAGTCAAAAAAAGGGGCCAGCCAATTTCGGTTTTACAATTGCAGTGCATGAACAAAATCCTGAACAAGCTTGGGTTATCCCAGGAATCAGTGATGTGATTCGAACACCAATTGATCAATCCCTAGTCGTTTGTAGAACCGATGACGGTGGAAAATCATGGATCGAACAACGGAATGGTTTACCTCAAGAGACCTCTTTTGATATTGTCTATCGACATGGACTGGATATTACTGGGAACACACTTGCTTTTGGAACGACAACAGGAAATCTTTTTATTTCAGAAGACTTAGGTGATCATTGGAATTGCATCAATCACTTTTTACCGATGGTCCATTCTGTGCATTTTGTAGAAGGATAATTCGATTTTTCTATAGCCACCCTTACTTCGCCAGATAATTTTCAAAAGGTTCTTCAAATAATTTACCGGTCAAAATCAAAAGGTTGACATACTCTTCATAGATCGCCTCTTCAACTTCTAAAAGGTCTAAATCATATTTAACAAGGTCCTTTTTATTTTTCAACATAAGGAGTGGTGTAGCGCCTTCTTTTCGAATCGCTTTTTGAATCAATCCTTCAGATTGGATTTTAATATCTTCATAAAGTTTTTTAGAAAACTCCCACTCTTCGAGTAGCAATTCAATTTCTTGTTGTTGTTTCTCAATCTGATCTTCCTCTAATTTCATTTTCACTTGAAACTCATTCTGCGTTATTTTCTTTTTAATATCCAACTCTTCTAATTTAAGTTTTCCACTATTCGAAAAAGGGATTTGAAAACCAACGCCGATTGCAACTTTCTCTCTAAAAAAATCATCATGTGGTCCGCTGTATTTCACTTGAACATAATCAAGGTAACGTTTTCGATCAGCTTCCTCCATATTAATTTCTGCATCTACTAATTGCAAATCAAAAACAGTTTCTTGTAACAAATTTGCCGAAACACCGGAAATTTCCTTGGCATTCAGACGTTCTTTGATCCGCTCCACTGTGACCATTCCATTAGCATCTATTTCTTTATCAGAAGTTAGTGTCTTTTTTAAAAATTGCTCTTTTTTATGAATATCAATTTTCAAGTCGAAAATATCTTTTTGAATATCAATTAAGTCTTTCACAGAACTTCCAGGTAATTGACTTAATTTTTGCAAAACCTTTTCTTCATCTTCCAACAAAATCAATTGTTGTTCATGAATCTCTAATTTTTTTGAAGCAAAATAAATTGCTAGCCAATCCTGATAAGCGTTTTCAATAAAATCAGCTTTCAAAGCCTGACGCTCATAATTCATTTGGTCTTGAAGAATATTATAAAAACTAGATTGAGCATTTTCTAATTTAAAAGAAGTTGGCCGAACTCTAAGTAGATATTCTTGACGATTAAAATCTAAACGATCCGTCTCCGTTCTTATCTGAATATCTTCAATTGGAAAAGCCTTAAACGTTCTCCGCTCTGCTCGCTCACCCAACACCTTATCTACTTCTTCTATACTTTTTTGTAAAAAGTCATCGAATCGAAGTACTTCCTGAGCGAACAATTGAGACGGTCCAAACAGCAAACTAAAAGCCACAAATATTTTTATAAAAGTATTTCGAATCACTTGATTTGACTTTTTAGATCTTCAACTAAATTCTTTTTTCGAACAGGTTCAGAAATACCTTTTGGTGGGTTTACAAATTTCAATACTACTTTTTCTTTTTGAAGAAAATTATTAGTTGGCGGAATACTTATCAAGATTTCTCGACCATAAGTTTTAAAATCAGGAATCTTCCGAAGCCTTTCTGGTATCTCAGAAATACGAGAACCCAGACCAACTACTTTTCCATAACAGGCAGTTTCTAAATCTTTGGTAGAACGAATAATAAAGGAATCTTCGAGTGCTACATGGACAACCAAATCTTCATGGACATATCCAGAAACAAGACTAGGGTTTGGTTCATAAAAAGTAATCAAGGTTCTGTAAGAAGGAATGTGCTCTTCTTCTTTGCAATGTACATTTCCTACCACTCCATCGAATGGAGCAACCAATTGATTTTGAATCACTCGATTAGAATCTTCAAATTCTTTCTCTGCATAGATTCTATTTTTTCTAATCGTAAAAGTATTCGCTTCCAAGCTAATTTCAGTTTGAATCTTATCAATTTTTTCATCATAAGAAGCAGACAAAGCTGTTCGCTCATTTTCCAATTCTCTCACTTTATCAGATAGTGGTTTATAAGTTGCATCAACAGCATCCACCGTTTTTAAATCGCTGTATAAAGATTTCTGAAAATCTATTTCCTTTTTCAATTTAAAAACATCCGCATCTATCGCTTCCAAGCTCATTTTCTTTTGATTCTGAATAATTCGAATATCTGCCTGTTTTTCATTCACCCAACTTCGGTTTCGAGAATCCATTTCATCGAGTTTGAATTGCTCATCTTCCATTACCTCTTTAGATTTGATTCGAAACAAATCCAGTAAAGGTTCTCCTTTCTTAACTCGTTGTCCAGGTGTCACATATATTTTCCCTACCGCCGTTGGATAGTTGAAATTAATTTCTGTTTCTTTATTTTCTGCAAAGCCATAAAAGGTCACCACTTCACTTTTGAAAGAAGCATTCATCTTCCAAAGTAGAAGACCTACCAAAATCATCGCTATGTAAAATACATTTAAATATCTCATAAACTTAATCTTTGCTTATCCAGTCGAAGCCTTACTCCTCTGATTTCTGGAATCGTTTCTATTTCATCTGCAAGAGTACTCAGGTTCTCTTGCTTTTTTAAACTCAACAGATAAACCATCTCTTTATATTTGATTCGTTCAACATCTTCTTCAGCTACAACAGCCGATTTAAGCTCCCCTTCTTGTTCATTCGGATCAGAGATTTCTGTTGTTTCTAATTCTACAGGCAATTCTATCGGTGTGTTTAGCTTAATTTTAACTTCCATTAAACGTACTTCTTGCAATTCAATAAATCGGCAAAACTTTTTTAAGATTTTATTCAATTCATTTTCTTGGTTTCCATCAACAGGTATTCTGACCCTTAGATTCCCAACCAGTTCGCTATTATTTGCAAGTGGTGAGAAGCGTAGTATAATTGCTGCCGAACAAAAAGCTATCGTTCCGACAAAGGCTGTGATAAACCCAAGAACACCACAAGAGATACCTGCCGCAATCGCTGCAAACATGAAAGTAATATTTCGCGGATTATCTAATTTCGTTCTAAATCGAATAATCGCTAATGCTCCTAACATTCCAAGACCTCTCGCCAATGAATCACCTATGGCCTGCATAACCATAGCAGATACAATGGAGATTAATGCCATTCCTTGTAAAAAATTAACTGGTCGAACGGCTTCCTTCGTTGTCAACTCATAAGTCAGTACGATCATTGATGCGAGAAAAAACGCACATAATACCGTAATGATGGTCGAAAATTCTGAAGCGCTGGCGGTATTGCTGTTATTTAATAAAAATTCAAACATAGACTTACTTGTAAAATGCTGCTAGCACATCTGTACTAAACATATAAAAATTCCTACACCACAAATGTAGGCAGGCTGAGTTTAGGTAAATGATAACTGTAATCTGTTAAAAATTGGTACGCAAGTGGTTTGCCAAGTTTTGAGGCGTTGCACCAAATGTTTCTGTTTTTGCTAATGCTCTTTTATACAACCTAAAATTCGAGCCAAAAATTATCGTTTCATTGATTTTTATTGATCGAAAAGGTTGGCAAATATAACTATTCCATTTAAAAATGACTAATCCAATTGAATTCATCTTTTTAATCAAAGTTAAAAGAGGATTCTCATCGAAGCTAGGTTGGTTCCTTAGGCAAAAAAAAGTATTAAAAAATCCCTTAATCATTTAGTTTTACCGACTCATTCATTTCACTCAACATAATAGCATCAAGCCTCAATTTATAACTAGACTGCAAAAAAATGCCTATCCCCTATGATTTATTGAAAATTTGTACGCTACGCTTAGAAAATTATAAAAGATTATTAAACTTTGATGCAAATTGATTGTTTTATAGAACAGGCCTTATTACGGCTAAATACTTGCAGTATTCATTTCTCAAAATATTAGTATATTGCATTAAATCAAAAGTATAAAATATGAGTTTTAAAAAAGCATTTACTGAATCTTCTAACCCAATGTTGGGTGAAGAAACGTACAAAAACGTATTAGACGCCAATTTGGTAGAACGAGGAGAGGTGATGACTGTCCAAGGCGCAATTAATAAAACCCTCGTTTTGATGGTCGTTATGTTGGCTACGGCTGTCTTTGCTGCTCAAATTGCAAACCCTATCTTTATGTGGGTTGGAATTATTGGAGGAGCTATTGTTTATTTCATCACTTCCTCAAACCCTAGCCGAGCACCTTATCTCGCTCCTCTTTATGCTGTCCTTGAAGGATTGCTGGTAGGAACGATTTCCACTTATTATATTACCGCTACTGGAGATGCAGGTCTCATAATAAAAGCCGTAGGAATTACAACAGCGATTTTATTTATGATGCTAATGGTCTATAAATCTGGTTTAATTAAAGTAACTCAGAAATTAAGAGCAGGGGTGACAATGGCTGTTGGAGCAGTCATGATCTTCTATCTAGTCAATATTGTTTGTCACTTTATAGGTATTGACCTTCCGATGCTTCACGACGGAGGTTTACTTAGTATTGGAATAACATTAGTTATTATTGGTATTGCAACGATGAACCTTTTACTCGATTTTGATAATTTCGAAAAAGGGGCAGCCATGAAAGCACCAAAATATATGGAATGGTATTCAGGAATGGGATTACTATTTACATTAGTTTGGTTGTATTTAGAGATTTTAAGACTATTGTCTTATCTCCGTGATTAATTTAAGCTTGTCTTAAGTAAAAAAAAGCGCTCCTGTTTCAGGGGCGCTTTTTTTGTTTATTTTTACAAAAAAGAAGAAACCATGATTTACGAATTCAAAGGCTTCAAGCCAGTGGTCCATGAAAGTTCTTATGTACATCCACAAGCAGCCGTTACAGGCAATGTGATTATTGGGAAAGACGTCTACATCGGACCGGGCGCCGCTTTACGAGGAGACTGGGGCGGTATTGTCATTGAAGATGGTTGTAATGTTCAGGAGAATTGTACGGTGCATATGTTTCCTGGAGTAACTGTCACCTTATATGCTGGAGCACATATTGGACATGGAGCGATTATCCATGGTGCGTCAGTTGGTCGAAACACCTTGGTCGGAATGAATGCCGTTGTTATGGACAATGTTGAAATCGGAGAGGAATGTATTATCGGTGCTTTGTGTTTTATAAAAGCAAATTCAAAAATTCCGAGAAGAAGTCTTGTCGTTGGTAACCCCGGTAAGATCATCAAAGAAGTAAGTGATGACATGATCGCTTGGAAAACGAAAGGAACGGCTTTGTATCAATCACTTCCAAAGGATTTATATCAATCACTAAAACCTTGCGAACCACTAAGGGAAATTCCCGCAGATCGTCCGACTCAAGAATCTTTGTTTAAAACCTGGAACGAAATCAAAGGAAAATGAAAAATATATTCTATCTCTTACTTTTTTTTAGTTGTGCCCAACCTACCTCTGAAGTTGATCAACCTCAACATAAAAAAACAATTGTTACAAATGCAAACATCACCATCCTAGGTATCGCCCAAGATGCTGGCTATCCACAAGCCAATTGCAAAAAAGATTGCTGTAAAGCCGTTTGGAAAAAAGAAGTTGCTCGAAAGATGGTTTCCTGTATTTCACTCATCGATCCTAAAAATAATAAAGCCTGGATATTTGATGCGACACCTGATTTTAAAGATCAACTTTATCTATTGCAAGAATCTTATCCGGGAATTGAATTGGCAGGTATCTTTTTGACGCATGCTCATATTGGACATTACACTGGTTTGATGAACTTGGGTCGTGAAGCTATGGGCGCTGATCAAGTTCCAGTCTATGCGATGCCGACGATGAAAAACTTTTTAGAAAATAATGGGCCATGGAGCCAATTGGTCAATTTAAAAAATATTGTAATCCATCCATTGAAATCAGATTCTACAATTCTTATTGGAAATAATTTTAAGATTACCCCTATGCAAGTTCCGCATCGGGATGAGTATTCTGAAACGGTAGGATATAAAATTGAAAGCGATAAAAAGAGTAGCCTCTTCATTCCAGATATTGACAAATGGCAAAAATGGGATCGAGATATTTTAAAAGAAATCGAACAAGTTGATTATGCTTTCCTAGATGGCAGTTTTTATAAAAATGGAGAAATTCCTGGCCGAGACATGAGTCTCATCCCCCACCCTTTTATCGAAGAAAGTATTAAGGTTTTTGATCCGCTTTCTATTAGTGATAAATCAAAAGTACAGTTCATTCATTTCAACCATACCAATCCTGTTTTAAACAATCAGAGCGATGCTTATCAAGCGGTTATTGAAAAGGGATTCCAAATTGCGGAGGAAGGAAAAAGTTTTAGCTTTGATTGACTGATGTTACGCAAAGACTTATTATAGTATTGAAATTGGTATTTTTGTTTTTGAAAAAAATAGAAAAATCGGAAGAGCTATATTATGTTTTAACAGAGTGAGATAAATCAAAATACTTGTTTAAAGATTCTTTTCACGCAACGGCGCGACGAACGCCACGAGAGCAGAAAGGAATTAAAGGTCAAGTAAAATATTTAGAAGAATAAAAATGTGAAGGAGTTTTATGATTAGCAGTATCTCGTGGCGATCTTTGCGCCATTGCGTGAAATAAAAATATACAAAGACGCGCAAGTAATATACGAGAACATGCCTACTTTTCAGATTGAAGCAATTGTCGAAATTCAAGCATTTTTCAGTTCTAACGTTGCGTAATTCCAGTTAATTGATTTATAACCTTCATAAGTTTGAAAGAGTGAGACAATGACTATTTGCTCACTTGTTAATATAAATACTTGTTCACTTCACACTAGCTAGTACACCCAAGTAGTACACCTCAAACCCATTTTCATCTCTTTACTATCAATTTCACTTTGCGATTCGTTCCCATAAAAAGGCCTTAAAATGTTTTTTAAAGGCCTTTTTTCAAAAAAATTAAAGAAAGTTTAAAAAAAGCTTGCATCTATCGAAAGAATTGACATACATTTGTAGTGTACTAGTTAAGTAGTACAGTAAAACACAAACGATGATGATAACAATTAACGATTTAAATTTTCATTACAAAAAGAACAAGCCACTGTTTAGCGATCTAGAGCTAAGCATTGCTCCAGGTAACATCTGTGGATTACTTGGCAAAAACGGAGCAGGAAAAACCACTTTATTAAAATTAATGTCTGGTTTGTTATATCCTAAATCCGGAACCCTTACCGTAAACGGACATAATCCAGAAGATAGATATCCATCCTTCTTATCGGATTTATACATTGTACCCGAAGAATTTTTTGCACCGAATATGAAGATTGCCAGCTTCCAAAAAATATACGGCGCCTTCTATCCAAAATTCAGTGGATCGCAATTTGACCAATACCTTCAGGAATTTGAATTAGAAAAAAACAATAAGATCAATCGTCTTTCTTACGGACAAAAGAAAAAGGTTTTACTCAGTTTCGGAATGGCTACCAATAGTAGTTTAATGATTCTGGATGAGCCAACCAATGGACTCGATATACCTTCGAAAAGTATTTTCCGAAAACTCTTAGCCAGTTCAATTACTGATGACAAATGTTTTATCATTTCGACACATCAGGTACGTGACATGATCAACCTTATTGATCCGGTTATCATTTTGGAAAATGGAAAAATCATCTTCAATGCGAGCATCGAAGAGATTACGAACAAGTTACATTTTGGGATGCACTTTCAAGAATCTGCCGCTAGTGATGCTTTATATGCAGAACGTACGCCGGGTGGTTATCTAGCGGTTACTCCAAATGTAACTGGGGAAGAAACCGAAGTAGATATGGAAGTATTATTTAACGCAGTTGTCAGCAACAAAGAAAAGATGCAGCAACTATTTAAAAAGGAGGTTCATCATGACGCTTAATCAAATTTTCAGTCCGTCGAGATTTTTAAATCTCCTTAGAGAAGAAACAGCTTCAGGCTATAAAATGCCCATCATTGTAGCAAGTGTAGTTTTCGTAATTCTCTCTATAATTTTTATAATAAATGCTTCCGATCATGACAATGGAGGTTTCCATGAAATATGGTATGGCATCATACTTTTAGCAGGAGGATTTTATTTTACCAGTTCTAGTTTCAATGAGCTTAATAAAAAAGAAGAACGAATGAATTATCTGGCTTTACCAGCTTCGATCTTTGAAAAATTCTCACTGAAACTTTTAGTTACATCATTGGGATACTTAATAGGACTAACGTTAATTTATTGGATTTTTGCACAAGTAATTGATTCCGTTACTCAAAGTTATTTTGAATGGTCTTTCCGACCTTTTGATATACGAACGGGGAGTTTTCCATTATTAATTAAACTTTATCTGGTCCTCCAATCTCTATTCATTCTGGGAGCAGCAACCTTCAATCGATTCGCATTTTTCAAAACACTTTTTGCAATTGGAATATTAGGAATTGGCATTGGTATTTTTACAGGACTTTGTTTTAGAGGCATCTTTGCAGAGTACTTCCAAAGCTTTTTTGAACCAAAAGAAAACGTAGGAATAATCCCAAGTATAGCATTTAGAGACTTTATGCAATATACAGCTTGGCCTTTACTTCAAAATATCTTTTGGTATGTGTTAGCTCCAGTGATGTGGATAGTCGCTTATTTCAAACTTAAAGAAAGAGAAGTATAATGGATTTTAAAAAGAGTCAAACCATCTATATGCAGATCGCGGATTTTATTTGTGAGAATATTCTTTCAGAAAAAATCAAAGCAGGCGATAAAATACAATCGGTCCGAGAAATGGCCGCATCTATTCAAGTAAATCCAAATACAGTTATGAGAACTTATAGTTATTTACAAGAGCAAGAAATCATTTTCAACAAACGAGGTATTGGTTATTTCGTAAGCGATGATGCCGCTCAAAAGATGAAGAATATAAAAAAGGAAGAATTCATTCAAAGCTACCTTCCTGAGCTTTTCAAGAACATGGATTTACTGGGAATTGATTTTGGGGACTTAGAAAAGATCTATCGAAAACAAAGCAACGGAAGTCATTAAATTTCAATTGTGGAGCCATCTATTTATTTGGATAAAATTTTAAAACTACTGTATCTTTTGAATACTAATTTGGGAATGAGTGAATTCAGAAATGAGCGAATGAGTGAATCCCTTCCTAAATGGATAAGAAAAAGCTAAGGGCTTAAAAGTATCACCTTCTAAATATTTTAATAATGAAAACAAGTAACAAAATACTTATAGGAATTATATCTGTCATCGGACTTTCTTTGCTTAGTGTTTTGATCTTTGCTAAAAGTAGTTTGATTCACTACGATGGTAATAGCATTATCGGCAACGGTAAGATCGTAAGAATGAATCATCAAATTGCAGAGATTTCTTTCTTTAGACTAAATGGAGCATATGAAGTTCATATAAAGAAAGGAGAGCCTTCATTAGTTATCGAAACAGATGAAAACATTCATTCTTTTTTGAATCCTCATGATGATAATTACACAGTTATTGAAAATAAAGGAGAAGAAAAACAAACCTTTAAAGAACTCCGAATTGGAGAATTTAATGACATCAGTTTTGAGCCAAGCAATGGGATTAAAGTATACTTAACAACCCCTTCATTGCAGCGAATAAATCTTGGTGGAACAACCAAATTAATTTTTGATGATAAATTTAGTGCTGAAAATTTTAGCCTTGATATTTATGATTTTGCAGAAGCCAAACTTAACATTGACGCAACCAATCTAAAAGTCGATGCCGATGGTACTTCGAAAGTTGACATTGATGGCAAAATAGGCAACTGCAACTTAAAGCTAGGAGATTTTGCTGAAGTTTCCTTAAACGGAATTAACGCAAAAGAAACTTACGTTACCGCTGGTGGAAACACAACATTAAACATCAGTGGCCAATCAGATAAAATCGACATTAAAGTATATGAATTTGGAGAATTCAACGGCAAAGACTTTACTTCAAAAGAAGTTAAAATTGATGCTAAAGGGAATTCCAAAATCAATCTCTCTGCTCAAGATAAACTCAACGTCGAAGCCATTGGTTTTGCAGAAGTTCGTTATCAGGGTTCTCCGACCATTACTCAAAAAGTTTCTGACAACGCAACGTTGAATCCTATGGAGGATTAACAGCAAATCTGATATACTCAAAAGCATATTTTTTTACGTTTCTTTTAGTTTTCCACTGTCAATCAGACAAGCGTGGACTGTAATTAAACATGCCTTTACAAACCATTCAAAAGAAAAAAATGAAACCAATACTACTCTTATTATTTATCGCATTTTTAAATGCTCCAATTACATCTGCTCAAGTAGATCAAGGTGATAAACTTTTCATCGAGATAAAAAAACTAGACAGTTTAATCTTCGACAGAGGGTTTAACAATTGCGACTTTTCAAATTTTGAAGCAATCATAAATGAAGACTTCGAATTTTATCATGACCAAGGTGGACTGATGGATGACAAGAAACTTTTCATCACCTCACTTCAAGAAAACATGTGTTCTACACCTGATAGAAAACCAATTAGAAAGTTATTAAAAGGCTCTCTAGAAGTACATCCACTTCATCAGGGAGACCTGCTATACGCAGCCATTCAATCCGGAGTTCATGAATTCTATATCGTAGAACCTGGCAAGGAAATGTACAAAACGAGTACAGCAAAATTCACGCATCTCTGGGTAAAAGAAAAAGGCGGTTGGACTTTAAAAAGAGTTTTAAGTTACGATCATCAAAATCCTTAAAATTGACTGTATCTATTTAAAATTAATTGAAATGAAAAAGCTATTAAAAATCTCCGTGACTATTGTCACTTTATTATCTGTCGCTTTTGTATCCTTTGTTTTATATGAAACCAAAGATGAAATCAATGCAGATTTAAATAACATTGACGAAAAAATGAAATCTTTTTATAATGAAAAAAAGATGGGAGGTTTTGCAGTTTCAGTATTCAATGATCAAGAGATTATTTATAGTCAGGGCTTTGGATATAATGATTTAAAAAACAAAACGCCTTATACTACAAAAACAGAACAATACCTTGCCTCGGTTTCTAAAACGACCATTGGAATTGCTCTTTTAAAAGCAGAAGAATTAGGCCTTTTAAATATTGATGATCCAATCAACCAGCATCTACCTTTTAAAGTCTTCAACCCAAATTTCCCTGAAGAAGAAATTACGATTAAGCAATTAGCTACGCATACTTCTTCATTGGATTATAACGAACCAGTAGTTGAGTCGCTTTATATTGAAGAAAATAAAAAGCAAAAATCATTAAAAACTTTCATGGCAGATTATTTTCAAAATGGAACCTACGGCGAAGTAACTTTTACAAAACATCAGCCAGGTAGCGATTGGAATTATTCTAACATTGGAGCAAGTTTGGCTGCCTATATTATTGAATATAAATCAGCAATGAATTTTGCAGACTTTACTTTAAAATACATTTTCGAACCTTTAGAAATATACAACACCCATTGGTTCGAATCAGTAGCTGACCCGAGCAATTACACAAAATATTACGAATCAGAATCGTCGATTAAAGAAGTAAATACAAGCGGTGTCAGTCTTTATCCGGCTAGAGATATGATTAGCAATTTGGAAGATTTGACAATCTATTGTCAGGCAATTATTTCAAGAGACCCAAAACTATTATCAGCCGCTTCTTTTAATAAAATGCTAAGCGCTCAATTGACTTCTTCTATTTCAAATACATCTGTTGATAACAACGGAATCTTCTGGATGATAGATAGGAATCAATATGGCGTGACCTATTCTTTGACAGGTATGAATGGCGGAGACAATTGCATCAACACCATGATGTGGTTTGATCCTAAAACCAAATTAGGATATATTTTTATCGGCAATACTGGAGGATCAGCATCCAATAAAGGAAACCATATCCGCATCTTTCGAGCCTTGGCAAGCCTTGGCGATCATTACTTAATGAATCATCCGGAGAAAAACTTATTAGATCGAATTGCTTATAAATCGCATAATGTCTTAAGCAGAATTGGCGGGTTGTTTTAAAACAAGAATTTGAAAAATGAAAAAATACATCGAACTAGCTGCACGTATTCATGTCTTCCTTTTACTCAACCTTTACGGTTTAGGAAAGATCATGAACGGACAATTTCATAGAAAAGGAAATCTACCTCCAGAGGTAGCATCGCAAACTTTAGAAAACGTAGGATCTTTTGACCTGGCCTGGACCTTTATGGGACACTCCTACATTTATATCCTTTTCGTTGGAATTTCCCAAATCATCGGAGCTTGGTGTCTACTTTGGAATCGAACCAAATTATTAGGCGTTGCGATTCTGATTCCAATCTTGGTCAACATTATCGTATTCGATGTTATCTTCCTTGATACTTATGGTGCCTTAGCAAGTGCAATTATTTATTTCCTTCTATTGATGCTAGTACTTTATTTCAATAAAGATCAAGTAGCGGAGGTAATAAAACTGATGACTCAAAAAACAAAAAACATTAGTGAATCATTTACTATCAAAATAAAAACCATTGGAATGGCCCTAGCGATATTCCTATTGGTCTTTAGCTTTGAACAATTGATGGTAAATATTATTGGCCATTGAAGGACTCTAAAGAACGAAACCCAAAATCAAAAATATTGATTAGTTGAAGAAGTAGGTCAGTAGTTTAATAAAATAATCTGCTGACCACTTTATTTACCTGATTATTGTTTCAACATCATCGAAGCTCTGGCGGATTATTCTGCTGGAGCTTTTTTTAGGAGTGAGTAGTAAATTATTGACAAATCATTAACAAAGTCTGTCTACTACTTTGAAGCATAGATTGTATATTTGTATTAATTATGCGAATCAGGTTTAATAGGTATTAAGATGTTTGTTTTAAATGAGCATAAACGGTATTAGGCATTAGAAGAGCCCGAAAACCTAATACCGAATGCCGTTTTTTTAACTTAAAGCAATTAAATCTTAACTGTATTTTAAAAACTGATTCGCATTATTTAAAATCAAAAACTAACTCATTCTTCCATACACTATGTCTGAAACCAAAGATAAAACTCAATTAGGTGCCGTAACTACTACTATTGAAAGTAAAGTAGCGACGATTACTTTTTACCATCCCGCTCACAATTCTTTACCTGGCAAATTACTAGCGAAGCTTCGTGAGGCGATTGATGAAGCAGGTAACAATGATCAAGTCAATGTCATTATTCTTAAAAGTGCTGGAGACCGAACATTTTGTGCAGGTGCCAGTTTTGACGAATTGATTGCTATTGATAATCTTGAAGTTGGTAAAACATTTTTCATGGGTTTCGCTAATGTCATCAATGCTTGTAGAAAATGTCCTAAGATAATAATTGGTCGAGTTCAGGGTAAAGCTGTTGGAGGAGGAGTTGGTGTTGCTTCAGCTACGGATTATTGTTTTGCTACGAAATTTGCAGCCGTCAAGCTGAGTGAATTGGCTGTAGGAATTGGACCTTTCGTCGTAGGACCTGCTGTAGAAAGGAAGTTGGGGACTTCAGCAATGACACAATTAGCTTACAATGCTACGGAATGGCGAAGTGCAGATTGGGCGTGCACCAATGGCTTATTTGCGAGCATCTATGATAGTGTAGAAGAGATGGATTCAGCGATTGAGGAGTTGGCACAAAAGCTAGCTAATTCAAATCCGGAAGCAATGCGCATGATGAAAAAGGCGTTTTGGAGTGGTACAGAACATTGGGATGAATTGCTTGCTGAAAGAGCAGCAATGAGCGGGCAACTTGTACTTTCGGATTTTACCAGAAATGCCATTCAAAAATTTAAAAGCAAATAACTCTTAAGAATTCAAGACCGATAAACAGTATTAAAAAAATGCCGAAATTCTCAACAATTATTGTCTGGGCTATCTTGATTCCTGGTGTTGCCGGCTTACTAGTCGGTGATTACTATACCAATAAAACTTTTTTTACCGCATACAAAACAATCATTGAGCTTTACATTTTTGGCTTCACTTCTTTTATCGTTTTAAAAAGAGTTTTCTTTTATAGACTGAAAGGTAATGTCGATGTTATTCGATTGGTGAAAAAAAGTAATTTTCAAATTAGTTTGATTTGGCAAGGATTAATTCTGACTTTAATCTATCTAGTTTATAATCTCCTTTACTTTGGCAATCTTTTACATTTCAACACCATCATGATTGCTATTTTGCTTTTGTATTATGTTGTACAATTGGTTTTGAATAGTAGCCCTTCTATTTATATTGATGAAAATAATTTTTCCTACGATGATTATTTTGTGGAACAATGGTCTTGGAAAAAGATCGATAGAATTGAGGTAGAAAACCAAACCTTACGCTTGATCAATAGTCAAAAGGATTTTGAATTAGACTTTGACCTCGTTGATGAGATTGATTATATAAAATTAAATGAAGAAGTAGAACACAATATTTTGGATGGAGATTTTGCTAGCGAAGAAGCTTCCAAATCCTTAATTGAAATAGTCCAAACTTATGCAAACCTTTACAATGTTCGGCTCGTAAATTCGACCAACAGCATCATCTAAGAAAACCCAATGACCTTATACCTGATCATTCAAATTTTTCTTGTCCTCCTAACCTTCTCTCTACTGTATTTTCTTATCCGAGGTTTAAAATTTGCCTTTTCAAGGCTAGAATTTTCCCCAAGTAAACAAAGAAACCTTTTGTATTTTACCTCCTTCGGATTGACTTGCTGGCTTGGAATACTAGCGACACTTTCTTTTCTTGGAGTATTTGAAGACTTTCAAAGTATTCCGCCTAGAATAGGAATTGCAGTTATGCCAGCAATGGTTTTAATCATCATTCTTCTTTTTTCAAAAGCATTTTCTAAAGTCATTTCTCAGATTCCTCCAGCTTGGTTGATCTATATTCAATCTTTTCGGATCATCATGGAAATCATTCTTTGGATGGGATTCATTGCAGAATTTATTCCTTTCCAGATGACCTTCGAAGGATTCAATCAAGATATCATTGTTGGGTTTACCGCATTATTAGGTGGCTTTGTTTTTTTCGGAAAAGGACGTTTCCGAAGATTTGAAGCTTTTATCTGGAATCTATTCGGGATCATCCTTTTGATTAACATTGTCGCCATCTCTACCCTATCTACTCCATCCCCTTTTCGAGTATTTTTCAATGAACCAGCGAATACATTTATGGCTCATTTCCCTTTTATTTGGATTCCGGGATTTATTGTTCCTTTCGCTCTCGCAATGCATCTTTTCTCTATTAAGCAAATATGGTTAAATACAAAAGGTTCTAAAAAAGGAAACTAATTTTCGATTTTGGAGTACTTTTTGAAGTAGTTATTTTAATCCGCTTTTCACAATAAATAGTCCCTAAGAATAGATTCCTTGAATTTACTCCTGCTTTCAGGCAATTTCTTAGTTCTAAACCCTTCCAACGAAAAATTCCAACTTTATTAAAAATTAAAGTCATCATGGTACTCTAAATAATTGATAATGCTTTTGCAAAACAAGCTTGTCTTTATATTTATTAATAGGTTCTACCCAAATCTATTGACGAATTATATGAAATTGAATTTTAGATTCATAATTAGCCCGTATAGCTACAGATGCTGATTTTTAAAATTCTAGATGACTCATAATATTAGCCATTGAGATTGTTAATAGACAATTTCAAAACGATCCAACTCAAATGAATAATTCAACAAAGACAATACTAAATATTGGTATTGACTCATCTACATCAACAATTGAACGTCTTGCTAAGACTTTCTTCAATATAGATTGCCTTCTGGCAATTTTAAGTACTATTGCTTTTTTTTGCTATTGTATTTTACAACATCAAGGGCTAGAGATAAGCTTTATTCCACTCTCCGTTATTATCGTTTTCTGCATTGCTATTTATTTTAATGCTCAAGGATTTTATAAAGAAGCAATATACTTATCGACTTTTTTCAGTTATGTAATTATTTGCATAAGCGCTTTTCTATTCCCCTCTTATTTGACTCCATTTTATTTAATCCAATTAGGTGTTTCTATTTTCATTTACTTTGCTCATGCACAAAGAAAGTCGTTTATACTTTTTATATTTTTCATCGTCTCTGGAATCCTCCTATTTGCTTTATCACACACCTTAATTCCTGATCACACATCACTTAATATTATTCCAAAAAATGTTTTCCCTGTAATTCTTTTCTTTGGGCTTTTTCTTTATAAAATCTCAGCCTTAATTTTTATTTATCAAAAAATTATCACCATTCATAATATCAAAGAAAAGGCACTTGAAGCTAGTGAAAACAAATTTAGGATACAGTTTGAAAACACTCAATTAGGAATAATCGTTTTTGATGAAAACCTAAGCGTTCAGAATTTCAATCCTTCCTTCTGTAAAATGATCGGCTATACAAAAGAAGAAATGATAGAACTTGATATTATTAAAAATTGCATGGAAAATTCACCTGAAATGATCACAAAATTTCAGGAATTAAAAACAGCACAGGTTACTCGTTTTAAAACTCAAAAAATATTTACAAAAAAGGACGGAACACCATTGATCACAGATGCTTTCATTTCTGGTATTTATGACGAAAATAAAAATTTCATTTGTTCCAATTGCTCTTTCCTCGATATTACAACAAAAGTTCAAACAGAGAGAGTTCTAGAAAATAGCAAATCAAAATATAGAGATATTTTTGAAAATATGCATGACTCTATCATCATCCTTGATAAGGAAGGAAACATTACAGAATACAATGCTGCAGCAAAAAAACTATTTGAACTAGAGGATTTAAAATCTCTAAGAATCGGAGATATTGTTCATCCTGGAGATATTAAAAGATCTGCTAAATATTTTCAAAAGCTTAGAGCGGAAGGTTATTATACTAACTTCCAAGGAAGAATCATCATCCCTGGCGGAAAAGTAAAATACATCGAAGTAGACTCCATTGCAATCAAAGATGAACATGGAAACTTCAATGGCTCTAGAGACATCACACGAGATATTACTGATCGAAAGATGACAGAGAATGCATTAAAACAAAGTGAATCACGTTACCGAACTATTTTCGAAAATGCTTTTGATGGTTTACTCGTCTACGATATTGATCAAAAAAAATGGCTTGGTTGCAATTCTAAAATCCTCGATCTATTTTCAACTAATGAAGAAACTATTTTAAACAATACAGCAAACTTCTTCCCTGAATTCCAAGCAAATGGTGAGTCTACTTTTAATTTTTTTAAAAATAAAATATCAGAGATTATATCCAACAATAGCATCCTTTACCAATGCCAACTTCAAGATGCCAATGGACAACTTTTACATATAGAAATAGCATCTTTTAGACTTCCTTCTCCGGATGAAAATGTCATCGTTTCTATTCTTAAAGATGTCACTGAAAAAACCAAACAAGAAGCAATCATTCAAGACACCCTCAAAGAACTCAATCAAAAAAACGAAGATCTTCAAAAGTATATTGAAAGTAATATGCAATTAGAAAATTTCGCATACATGGCTTCTCATGATCTAAAAGCACCGCTAAGAACAATCACGAGTTATATCCAATTAATATCCAGAAGAGCTCGTCATAAATTTGATAAAACTGAATTAGAGTTCCTAGATTTCATCATCGGAGCTTCTAAGAATATGGGAAAACTAATTGAAGCTTTATTAGCTTACTCAAAAGTGGGTTCTCAAGAAAATTCATTTAAATTTTTCGGTATCGAAACATTGATTTATAGCATCACCCAAGAATTACAAACAGATATTGAGGAAAATAATATTAACATCGAGATTGGAAAAATGCCTAATATTATTTTTGCTGACCCAACCCGTCTTAGACAGTTGTTTCAAAACCTAATTTCTAATAGCATAAAATTCAAATCCATTGATCAACCTCCATTGATTAAAATTAACTGTAAAGAAACAGAAACAGATTACCACTTTTCCTTAGAGGACAATGGGATAGGAATTAAAGAAGAATTTTTTGATAAAATATTTTCTCTTTTCACCAAATTACATTCTAGTGGCGAATATGAAGGTACAGGAATTGGCCTTGCTCTATGCAAAAAAATTGTAGAGCAACATGAAGGAAAGATCTGGCTAGAGTCACAATTCGAAAAAGGCACAACCTTCTTTTTTACGATTAGTAAATCTCTTTCTGAAGAGCAAAATAATCCGCGAGCAGTCAAAATTACAAGCATGATGAATTGATTTACTAAGTATGAGAACAAACATAACTGCATGATCTGGAATTCAAACCAGAACGCTTACTCTTGAATTTGTTTTGTAAAGATTCAAAAAAGCTGTTTCTTTATAAAAAGCAACAGTAATGAAAAACCTTTTCCTTCTATCCCTTATTTTTTTATTTTTAAATTCTTGTAAAGAAGAAACACCTAAAAAATCGCTTCCACCAAACATCATATTCATTCTTGCCGATGACCTTGGTTATAATGAACTTGGTTGCTACGGTCAATCAAAAATCGAGACTCCAAACATCGATGCACTGGCCAAATCAGGAATGAAATTCACCGATCATTATGCAGGATCTCCAGTCTGTGCTCCTTCTCGTTGTGTCTTTCTCACTGGTCAACATACCGGTCATGCCTATGTTCGCGGCAATGACGAATGGAAGGAAAGAGGAGAAGTTTGGGATTTTACAAAAGCTGTAAAAGATCCAAATCTCGAAGGACAACGACCAATGCCAAACGATTCCATCACTGTCGCTGAGCTTTTAAAAACTAGAGGTTATACTACAGGAATGGTCGGCAAGTGGGGACTCGGCGCTCCGCTTTCTGATGGTATTCCAACTAAGCAAGGTTTTGATTTTTTCTATGGTTATAATTGCCAGCGTCAGGCGCACACTTATTACCCTAGACACCTTTGGAGTAATGAAGAAAAAATTTGGATGGACAACGAACTAGTTCCACCTGGAACACCTTTAGATAATATCGCCGACTCTTTAAAAAGATCAGCCTATGATCCTTATAATCAAAAAGAATATGCTCCAACAGTCATGCATCAGGAGGCTTTAAAATTCATTGATCAAAATAAATCAAATCCGTTTTTCTTGTACTACGCCTCTCCTATCCCACACCTTCCACTACAAGCACCAAAACGATGGGTAGAATATTATGAAAAGAAATTTGGCCCTGAAAATCCTTATCCAGGAGGCAAAGGATATTTTCCGACTTATAATCCGAGAGCGACTTATGCAGGAATGATTTCTTACCTTGACGAGCAAGTTGGAGAATTAGTAGCAAAGTTAAAAGCAGAAGGAATCTATGAAAATACTTTGATCGTTTTCACCAGTGACAATGGTCCGACCTATGATGTCGGTGGAGCAGATTCTCCATTTTTTGACAGTGCAAATCCCTTTAGATCTGATCGAGGTTGGGGCAAAGGGTATACCCATGAAGGCGGAATCAGAGTACCAATGATTGCAAGTTGGCCTAATAAAATTCCTTCGAATAGTTCTTCAAATCACATCTCAGCATTCTGGGATTGGTTGCCTACATTTTGTGAAATAGCAAAGGTCGATCAAACTTATCATTCTGATGGAATCAGTCTCCTACCTACGCTGATTCAAAAGCCTCAAAAACAAACACATGAATTTCTTTACTGGGAATTTCCTTCTTACGGTGGTCAGCAAGCTGTTCGTATGGGCAAGTGGAAAGGTATTCGGCAAAACATGTTTAAAGACAATTTAGCAATCGAATTATTTGATCTTGAAAAAGATATTGCCTGCCAAGATAATGTAGCAGCCAATCATCCAAAGGTTATTTCAAAAATGGAAACAATCATGAAAACGGAGCATCGGACTTCGGTGGTGGAAAGATTTTTAATCCCAATTATTGACAGTGATGGAGACTAAGAGCTAAGAAATGTTTTTACCTTTACAAAAAAAACTATGAGCAGCCTAAAAGATAAAGTCGTTTGGATTACTGGTGCTTCTTCTGGAATTGGAGAAGCTTTGGCCAAGGAATATTCTAAACTAGGAGCAAAAATAATCCTTTCTGCTCGTCGTGAAAAAGAATTGCAAAGAGTAAAAAACGAATGTGGTTTGAATGATGATCGAGCACTAGTACTTCCTCTTGATCTTGGAGCTCATGATGAAATGCCTTCGAAAGTTAAGCAAGCCCTTAATCATTTTGGCCAAATAGATATTCTTATCAATAATGGTGGAATTAGTCAACGTTCTCTTGTTGCTAAAACAGACTTTTCTGTTTATAAAAAATTAGTCGATATAGATTATTTAGGAACAGTTGCTTTGACTAAAGCAGTACTACCTCATTTTATGGAACGCAAATCTGGACACTTTGCAGCAGTGACTAGCTTAATGGGAAAATTTGCTTCGCCACTTCGGTCAGGATACTGTGGTGCCAAACATGCAATTCATGGATTTTTTGATTCACTGAGAATGGAACACCATGATGATAATATCAAAGTTACTTTAGTTTGCCCAGGTTACATCCGCACCAACATATCTTTAAATGCTTTGACTAAAGACGGTACTAAGCAAGAAACGATGGATCCCAAAACCGGTGCCGGTATGTCTGCTGAACGATGTGCTCAAAAAATTATTTCCGCAATTCGTCGCAACAAGATGGAAGTGACGATTGGAGGAACTGAGACTTATGCGGTTTTGATAAAAAGATTTTTCCCTAGACTATTGCATACAATTGCGAGGAAGGTGGCGGTGACTTAAGTAAGTTAATAGAATAGAGGAACAATGGAACATAATAACAGAGGAGCAGAGCCTTTGCTAACTTATTACTCTGTTAACTTTGTTCCCTTAAAATAGAAAAGCCTCAGAGTAAGAACTCTAAGGCTTTTGAATATACTATAATTACTTTTTTACAAATTCTAAACGGCGAAACTTTCACCGCATCCACATTCTCTCGAAGCATTCGGGTTATTAAAATAAAATCCTTTGCCGTCCAATCCTCCTGAAAATTCTAATGTGGTATTACAAAGATACAAAAAGCTCTTTAGGTCAGTCACCACCTTTACACCATTGTCTTCAAAGACTTGATCGTTAGGTTGGGACTCATTATCAAAATCCATTTTGTAAGACAAACCAGAGCATCCTCCACTTGTGACGCTCACTCTTACAAAAAAATCTTCTTCTAATTTCTCAGAAGACATGATTTCTCCAATTTGAGTTTTTGCACTATCTGCTACAAATAACATAAGCTTTCTTTTAAAATTCTAGTGATGAGAATTTTCAGTTTCTGGAGAAACTTCCAATCCATTCTTTTCTTGATAATCTTTAATCGCTGCTTTGATCGCATCTTCTGCTAATACAGAACAGTGAATTTTTACTGGAGGTAAAGCCAGCTCTTCCACGATTTCCATATTGTCAATAGACAATGCTTCGTTGATTGATTTTCCTTTTAGCCATTCTGTAGCTAAAGAAGAAGAAGCAATAGCGGAACCACAACCAAAAGTTTTAAATTTAGCATCTTTAATGGTACCATCTTCATCATTAACTTCAATTTGAAGTCTCATTACATCACCACACTCAGGAGCACCAACTAAACCAGTTCCTACATTTTTGTCACCTTTGTCAAGCGTTCCAACATTTCTTGGATTCTTAAAGTGATCTAACAATTTTTCTGAATAAGCCATATTATAATGTTTTAACTAATTATCAATTTTAATGCCGCTCATCAGAAGCAGTCATTGTTATTTATTATTATTTTTAATGCTCGCTGCCCCACTCAATAGCATCAATATCTACTCCTTCTTTATACATTTCCCATATTGGACTTAAGTTTCTCATATGAGTAACCCCCTTAGTCAATTCTGCGATTGTGTAATCAACATCTTCTTCTTTGGTGAATCGTCCAAGACTGAATCGAATAGAAGAGTGAGCTAAATCATCTCCTAATCCAAGTGCTACTAAAACATAAGATGGTTCTAAAGAAGCAGAGGTACAAGCAGATCCTGAAGAAACTGCAATCTCTTGATTAAATGTCATCATCAAACCTTCTCCTTCCACATGTTTGAAAGATACATTGGCTACGTGTGGCATTCTATTTTCAACACTACCATTAATGTATACTTCTTCTAAGTTTGCAGAAAGTTCTTTTTCTAACTTATCTCTAAGTTTAGATAAACGTGCTGCATCCTGAGCCATTTCTTTTTTAGCAAGTTCTGCTGCTTTTCCAAAACCTACGATACCAGGAACATTTAAAGTACCAGACCGCATTCCTCTTTCATGTCCACCACCATCAACCTGAGCTGTTACTTTTACCCGAGGTTTTTTACGATTTACAAACAATGCACCAACACCCTTAGGTCCGTACATTTTGTGAGCAGTAAAAGCCATCAAGTGAACACCGGTTTCTTTTGGATCAACTGGAATCTTTCCAACTGCCTGTACCGCATCACTAAAAAACAATACACCGTGTTTTTCACAAATCTCTCCGATTGCTTTCATCGGCTGGATAACTCCAGTTTCATTATTCGCCCACATTACAGAAATCAAAATGGTCTTATCTGTAATTGCCGCTTCTAATTCTTCAAGATTGATCAGTCCTTTATCATCTACATCAAGGTAAGTCACCTGACCACCCATCTTTTCGATTTTCTGACAAGCGTCAAGTACTGCTTTGTGTTCCGTCTTTACAGTAATGATGTGATTTCCTTTTCGAGAATACATTTCGTAAACTCCTTTCAATGCAAGGTTATCTGCCTCAGTAGCTCCAGAAGTGAAAATAATTTCCTTAGGATCTACATTGATCAAATCAGCAATCTGGTCTCTTGCATAATCTACAGCTTCTTCAGCAGCCCATCCAAATGGGTGATTTCTACTTGCCGCATTTCCAGGAACCTCATAAAAATAAGGCACCATTGCATCCACTACTCTTGGATCACAAGGTGTAGTCGCATTATTATCTAAGTATATTAATCTTTTATTGGTCATTGTTATTATTTAGATTTAATCTAAAGAAAGAGTATATATATTGCAAATATAACAGTTTTCTTTTAAAAAAGTTCTCCAATAAATAAGATTAAGGATTAAATTCAAGCGTCTTTTCCATTATCTTCGCACTAATAAATAAACCTATGTCAGATAACAAAAATCTATTCAAAGAATTTCCAGCCCTTTCTAAAGAAGAATGGCTCGAAAAAGTGCTTAAAGACCTAAAAGGAAAGCCTTTAGAGGATTTGAAATGGCAATTAGGCGAAAACTTGACAATCGACCCTTTTTATCATAGCGACGACAATATTCAAGAGACAACACTCAATAATAATTCTGCAACGAGCAATGATTGGCTTATTGGAGAGGATTTTATCGTAGAAAATCCTAAAGAAACCAATAAGTTGGTACTTTCTGCTCTCGAAAATGGAGTTAATGCGCCTAGGTTTATTTTCAAAGAGGTGCCTTCTGTGGAAACAATTTCTGCACTTTTCCAAGACATCCTGCTTGCATATGTCCAGACGCATTTCAAAATCGAAGGTGCAAATCCTGATTATTCTACTTTTTTAGAAAATTATTTCGAATACGTACGGTCTCATTCTATTGAAAGCAAAACTTTGTCAGGATCTATTCAACTGGCTGATCCTAATCAAAAAGATACGCTCCAATTAGCTAGAAAGCTTTTCCCTAATTTTAAAAATACTTTTCTGGATTTTTCAAATCAGGATACGTCGGGAGAGAAAATAATAGATTCGATTTATGAAATACTTCGATCAATGGACCATGCGCTTCAGCAAGTAGAGGTTGATCAAGTCGGAGAGATTGAATTGTCGATCTCTATTGGGACAAGCTACTTTGTAGAAATTGCAAAAATCAGGTCTTTGAAAATTCTTTGGGCAAATTTGCTCAAAGCTTACGGAGCAGAAGATACCTTGCTCTCGATAGATGCTTATATTGATCCTAAAGCTTTTGATGAAAATACTAATACAAATATGATACGATCTATGACGATTGCTATGTCAGCAGTCATTGGTGGAACGAATCGATTAACTATATTACCTGCAGATCAAAACGGTTCTTCTTTTACAAACAGGATTTCTCGAAACGTCCAGCACCTCCTTAAAATGGAAAGCTACCTGGACCGGGTTATTGATCCCGCTGCAGGTAGCTTTTATATTGAAAAATTAACCAGACTATTTTCAGAACAAGCCTGGGATAAATTTAAAAATACTTAGGCTAGAATAATAACACACCATCCATCTCATGAATTACTCCATTGGTCGTTACCTGATCTATGCCAACAATTCCAGCATTAGTTAATCCTGCTACTACTTTTGGATTAGCAGGGTCATCCAAATCAATACGTACTACTTTCGATTGATATCTTATTGTAATCTCCTGACCATGTGAAAACTGATCAGAGGTAATCATCCCCGAATCAGAAACATGATACTGAAGTATTGTATTTAGAACTGGTGCGGAAATTTGATCGATTGATGTCCAACTGTTATTTTCTAACATCACTTCCCATGCTGCATTATTTGGAGCAAAGAAAGTATATGGCCCCATTCCATCAATATCAAATCCTGCTTTAACAATCACGTCATTTAAAATACTAAATTGAGCATTCGTTTCTATGTATTCTCTCATCGACAATGAACTTGTACAAGGATCACAGCTCCCTCCGCAGTCGATTCCAGTTTCATCTCCATTTTGAATACCATCTGTGCAAGTCGCTGCTGTCGTACAAGGATCACAACTACCTCCACAATCTATTCCAGTCTCATCTCCATTTTGAATACCGTCCGTACAAGTCGCTGCTGTGGCACAAGGATCACAACTACCACCACAATCTACTCCGGTCTCATCTCCATTTTGGATACCGTCCGTACAAGTCGCTGCCACTGTACATGGCGCACAATCACCACCACAGTCTACACCCGTTTCATCACCGTTTTGGATACCATCCGTACACGTCGCTGGTGTTAAAACAGGATCATTATCTTTTGTACAAGCATTGAAAGAAAGAATAGAAACGAATAGAAGCAATAGGGTGGTTCCCCTTAAAAGATTTTTCATAAAACGATTTTTTGATCTTTGAAAATTATTAAAAGAGGGGTAAGATACTTTCGAAATGCAAAAAGAATACCAAGAGGATTGGAATATGGAATGAGAAACAAAAAGTCCGGAAAAGAAGTGTTTATGTTTTGAAGTTAATCTTTACAGGTAACCTCCAATTGTATATACTCCGGTATGATGATTTGTTCAAAAGCTAAAGTATCAAAGCGATTGCAATCTAAAACCTTTGCTTTCAAATAAGTGCCTTGTTCACAACCAATAACCATATAGCTTGGCCTCGTCTTTCCATCTGTTTCCATTCTTATACTAAATGAGCCTGAGTATTGATTTTTGATATTATTTTGGGATGCTAAGTCATTCTTTGATTGAAGGATTCTAGCATTTTCATTTTCTGTACTACTTGACTCAGTACCGTCTTTAAAGTTTAAGTAATTCTTGCCACTAAAAGTATAATTAATTTCTGGTGTAATGAAAATATTTTCTTTGGCAACATGATCATTTAGTCTGGTATCTTTTATTGTAAAAGTTCGAGTAAAGTTTTCTCCAATCACTTTTGTACTTACGACTTTATTAGCTATAAATTCCCAATCCTTCCCTTTCGGTATATGTCCTCCTTTATAATTAGGCCAGCACTTTCTTTCCATAAGATGGATTGGTTTACCATCATAAATATTGTATTTGACAAATTCAACAATATCGTTTGTTTGAACATATTTAATAGGAATTACTCTTTCTGTTAAAACATCCTTTCCTTTTTTCACTAGGATTATTAACATTTTGTAATTTCCATTTTCTGGTAAATCAATCCGCATTCCATTTTTATTTCCTTTAAAAACCTCTGAAATCAAATAAGTGGTATCTAATCGAACCTCAACTTCTAAATCCAAATCAAACTTTTTCCATTTTAGTTTTGTATAAATAGATTTAGCCAAACAATCATTATTCAACACTATTGGAAATTCAGAAACCTCAACTTCAATTTGGTATTCTTCAGAGGATTCTAGTGAAGTATCTTTACAGGAAAAAAGAAATAAAATGGAGAAAACAAGGAATGTAAGAGTGATTTTCATTTTGTATTTATATTAAGGACTCAGAAAATAATCAGATGCTGACTCCTAGGGGTAAAAGCATAAAAAAGGTCCCGGCTGGAATGGGCGTTAGAATACAAAATTCTTAGTGCTCTCATAAATTTCCTGCCGGAACCTTCGATCTCAAAACCATGAAGAAATTATGCGTTAGTGGTCAGTAGCGTAAGAGAGTCTAATAACTACCTGGTTGAACAAATAATTTATTAGAAGAAACTACCAACCACTTAAGCATAATAAAGTTTCCCTCAGTTGGTTTTCGGTAATAAGGGTTTAAAAAAACAATCTGTATTGCTACTTTTAGCAGCAGATTTAATGGTGTTCGCATAAGTTGTGAACTTATGAGTTTCAGTTTTCAATGAGCTTTATATTATATCTTTATATCTGCCCTTTTGGGCCACTTGTTTAAAATTGGTTGAGTTCACATCGATCACAGATAATCTAAATCTCGGGGATCTAATATTATACTGTGATCGAATGTAAGTAGAACTTTTTTCATAGCTTTAAATAATATATGTACAGGGCTTCTCTATAAATTAAGAGATTAAAAAATAAATGGGGTTCTCAATTGTGGGTGTAAAATATTTACAGGTTATTGTTGTAATTTTAAGCAAGGTATGGCAAATAAACCTTGTAAAAAAGGGGTAAATTGCCCGATAAAATTGTTTAACCTAAAAGGCCAAGTGTTAAGACCAAATGTTAAGAAAACAAGCACCTAAACAACTGATAATCAAGACTATGACATAGTGTTAAAATTCAATATTGAAAAGTGTTAAGAAATTTTAACACTCGCTTTTCAGGCGAAAATCACCAGAATGAGGTAAAATGAGTAAAAAGGAAAATCGATCAATCAATCCGGAAGCTTCCAAAAGGTTTGGAAAAGGTAAAAAAAGGATCTTAGATCTGGAGACTCTGACAAAAGGCGTCCTATCTGGGGATCGGGTATTGCTAAGTAAGGCAATCACCTATATTGAAAGTGAGCTTCCAGAGCATCAAAAAATCGCTTCAGACTTGATCGAAAACTGTTTGCCTTATGCTAATAATTCACTCCGAATTGGAATCACGGGAAGCCCGGGAGTCGGCAAAAGTACTTTTATAGAATCCCTAGGAAATCACCTACTTTCCTTAGATCATAAACTCGCGGTATTAGCTGTCGATCCCTCTAGCCAAATAAGCAAAGGCAGTATTCTTGGAGATAAGACCAGAATGCAAGAATTAGCCGCAGATAACCGGGCATTTATTCGCCCCTCCCCTGCTGGAGTTGCCTTAGGTGGTGTTGCTCAAAAGACTCGAGAAACGATCATCTTATGTGAAGCCGCTGGCTATGACACCATTTTAATTGAAACCGTAGGCGTTGGGCAATCCGAAATTGCAGTTCACTCTATGGTGGATTGCTTTATGTTGTTATTACTTCCAGGTGCTGGAGATGATTTGCAAGGTATAAAAAGGGGAATTGTGGAAATGGCAGATATTGTAGTGGTCAACAAAGCAGATGAAGAAAGAATGAATCTAGCTAAAGAATCTAAACAGGCTTACAAAAATGCTTTACACCTTTTCCCTCCAAAGGAAAACAACTGGATCCCCAAAGTGATGACTTGTTCGGCCTTGAAAAATACAGGGATTAAAGAAGTTTGGAATACCGTCGAAGCATATAAAAAACATACAACTGAAAACAACTATTTTGAACATCATCGTATTCAACAATCAAAATACTGGTTATTTGAAAGCATCAATTATCAACTAAAGTCATTATTTTATAATGATAAAAAAATAAAAGACCAGATCGACCAAGTCGAATCAGAAGTGACAGCTGAGAAAGTTTCTCCATTTAGAGCTGCTCAAAAATTAATTGATCAATTTATTAAAAAGGATCAGAGCGATTCTTCCTTAAATACTTGACCAAAAATAATTATAAAATTGAATTAGTTCTAAGCTTATTAAAGCGGCATTAGGTGTTCCGCATTAGGAGAGTCCGAATACCGAACACCTAATCCCCCTTTCCTTCTAGTGCAAAAACAAACGATTAAGGATCAGTCAATAAAGAATATTTCTATCCGCCTACTTACTTAGGCTTCCGATAAACTTCTACCACTTTCTCACAAGCACGATTCAACATTTCATAGACTTCTTCAAATCCATCGCTGTCATAATAAGGGTCGGGAACATTTTGATTATAACCCGGCTTTACCAAATTCATAATAAATTCGATCTTATTTTTCTCATCTTCTGATTGAGCAAAAGTTTGAACGTTTCTATAATTTGAAGAATCCATTACAAAAACCATATCGAAATCTTGTAAGTCATGTGGCCGAAGTTGTCTGGCTTTTTGATCAGAAATATCAATACCATACTTTTTAGCAACAGCTATTGATCGCTCATCAGGGCTTTCACCGATATGCCAATAGCCAGTTCCAGCAGAGTCAACTTCCCAATCTAGATTGTTCTCTTTGATCTTCCTCCTCATTATACCTTCTGCCAAGGGGGAACGGCAGATGTTTCCTAAACATACCATTAGGATCTTCATGTTAGTATTTTTTTAGCTTTGGAGATACGAGTTGCTATTGGTAGCCCCCGTTCTCAGGTTGTTATAATTTGTGCAAATCTAATGATTTTCCAATTAGAAATCCATTTGTTGAACGAACGATAAGTAACATAGTTTTATATTTAGACCAATAATAATTATTTTTTTAGAAAGAATCGAGATCGATTGTATTTATCAAGACAATAAAAATCAACACATTTCTCAAATGCATTAATAATAAAACAGACCTATGCTTTAATTAAAAACGAATCAAAATCACCTAACAAAAAAACGCTATTTATAACCTCTTAATTTATAAAACATACCAGTCAATAAATATTTAATTTATTTATATACTTTAATTTGGCTAAGTATCTTAAATATTATATATTTGATACATATGACAACAGATGCAGACTTCTAGAAGAAACTTAGCCTGCTCTATTTTTATATTGTTCAGGATATTTTTATAAGCACTATTAATCCCAGCCGGAACATGAGACACTATCAAAACACTAGCAGAACCTATGGTTCTGAGACCAACCCATTGATGGAACAAGTATACAGCATACTTGATTCCAGAATTCAATTCATCGATTTCCAAGTCCAACGTTATTTCAAATCTTGCACCACTACGATTAGTGATGAGTCTAAAGTAGAGACAACTTATTGTGGTCCTTCAGGTTCAAATTTATTAGTCAATAATCTTGACGAAATATTGAATTATACTGAAGAACTTCACAACGATCTCAAACTTTTACAAACACTAAAAGCATGGTTAAAAGAAGAAACCGTTCAGGAAATTTTAGATCTACTAACTAACAATAAATATCTTTCTTTTTCGGAAGAAAAATTAGAATATTTATTGAAACAAAAAGCCCTTATATACTATCAAATGGAAGTGGCTTAAAAAAACTAATGAGTAAATGTGTAAAGAAAAAATGAATAGATAGAGAGTCACGATTATTATTAAAATATACATTTTAATATCTAGCTCCTAAATATTCAAGCATCGACACATTTACTCATTTTTAAAAGGCCAGCTGTAGTTATTCGATATTTTCAATTCCACGGAAAACTATCAAGGCAATTCCTTTTTTCACCTCTTGGCTTGATTCTTGATTTTTAGAACATTGTTCTAAACCCACCCCCGCTATTTGCTTTATTCCTCCATAAAGCTTTCGATGTTCCAAAAAATTAATTATCACTATGAGAAAATTATCTTATGTGCTTTTCTGCACCTGTACTTTACTAGTATATTCATGTCAAAATTATGAAGATTTCAGAGAAGTCGATCGAGTTGACCACAATCCTGAGCTTGCGATTCCACTTGTTAATTCTTCATTATCATTAGACGATATTTTAGAAAACGAAGAAGATTTTTCTTTCTTAACCATTGCTCCAGATGGATCAATGTCTTATAACTATTCCCAAGATCCTGTTGAAAAAGCAGCATCCGAATTGATTGAAGAAATGGAAGATTTTCCATTAGCTTTGGTAGATAGTTTCATGAGTGTTCCAGTTCAATTATTTGAAAACTTTACCGTTTCAAAATTAAACTTGAAGAACGGCACCATTGCTTTTGATATCCAATCTAGTCATACTGAAGATATCAATCTAAAAATCACCTTTCCAGGAATGACTCAAAACGGGTCTCCATTTGAAATGCAATCCATTATTGAATATCAAGGAACTACTCCTACAACGACTTCAATATCTCCAACATCAATTCAAAATTTTGCATTGAACTTAGCTGGAGGGAATCTAGACATCAGATACGAAGCCTATAATAATGCAGGACAAAGAGTACTCCTTGACTTGATTACTGGCGAAGCAAAAGACTGGACGTACAGTAGTATCGAAGGGATTTGGGCCAACGAAACCTTTACTGTAAATAGCGATACGATTGAAGTTGATCTCTTTGATGATATCACTGATGGAGAAATTAGTTTTGCCGACCCTAAGCTTATTCTCGATATTCAAAATTCCATTGGTTTTCCTGTTCAAATGAAAATTGAAAACATGATGGCCTATACTGTTGATGGAAATTCAATTCCTTTTACATCAATTTTCAGCGATGGGTATAATTTAAAATATCCTGGGCTCAATGAAATGGGTCAAGAGACAAGTGATCAAATTGTATTGGATAAAAATAATTCAAACATCATTAGTATTCTAAATGCTCGTCCAAAATACATCGTCTATGATGTCGTCGGTATTATCAATCCTGAAGATGCACAAACAACAGGATTCATTGCTGAGGACAGTAAAGTCAAAGGAGAATTTTCAATAGAAATACCAATCTACGGAACAGCTTCCGATTTCACCATTGAAAGTATTTCTGATTTTGAATTAGAAGATATCGAGCAAATTTCACATGCTGAATTTAAATTAATTACAGACAATGGAATTCCTTTAGATCTTGAAATGCAAGTATACTTTATGGATGAAAATGGTTTAGAAATCGACTCCTTACTTCAAGGTCAAACAGCTTTATTATCAGCTCCGGAAATGGGTGCCAATGGTGCTGTAATAAATACAACAGAGCAGACGAATATCATAGAAATTCCTGCAGAACGTGTCAACCTAATTCAAACTGCAAAACAGATCAAAGTAAAAGCTTCTTTGTCTACGGCCAATCAAGGAATGACTCCAGTAAGGATTTTAAGTACTCAAGAATTAAAAGTTCGACTGGGAGCTATTTTAGGAATTGATAATTGATAAAGAATCCTAAATAAAAATGGCGGCTACATTAGTTTAATGTAGCCGCCATTTTTATTTGATCTCTGAATTTAAAAGATCTTTTATAACATTTTTTCTTCTTTCGAATAAGACAAAGCCAATAGACCAAGAAAAGTCAATAACCCATTTATTATTAATAATTCAAAGCTAAATTTATAGCCAAAGAACAACGTTTCTGAATATCGATTAATCACAAAAGTAATAATCGGTGACAAGATACATATGATTGGTACAAAACGATCTTGTACAGCTCGCTTAGTAAAAAAGCCAAAAGCATAAAGACCTAATAAAGGTCCATAAGTATAAGTTGCGACGGTAAAGATTTGCTTAATAACTGCACCATCATTTATAAAATAAAAAAGCATGATGACAAAAAACAAAATGGTAGAGAATACAACATGGACTAAAAATCGAGTTCTTTTCTGATTCGTATTCTCTTCTCCTTTTTCAAAACCTAAAAAGTCAACACAAAAAGAAGTCGTCAATGCGGTTAAAGCAGAATCAGCACTAGAGTATGCTGCTGCAATCAATCCAAGAATAAAAATAATTCCAACTCCAGGACTTAAATGATTCAATGCAATCTGAGGATATAATAAATCTGTTGCTTCTTTAACTTCACCATTTACTATTCTAGTAGGTATTTCAATTCCAACTTCTCCAGCATAGATGAAAAGCAAGGCTCCTAATGTCAAAAATAAAAGGTTAGCAAATACCAAGATTACACTAAACCAAAACATATTTTTCTGAGCATCTCCAATATTTTTGCAACTCAAATTCTTTTGCATCATATCTTGATCAAGCCCAGTCATCACAATAGCAATACTTGCTCCTCCTAAAAATTGTTTAAAGAAATTTTTCTCATCCAACCAACCATCTTCAAAAAAGAAAATCTGAGAATACTTACTATCCTGTACCGTTTGAACCAAACTCGTAAAATCTAATTCCAGTTTCTGACTAATTGCAATCACTGTAAAGATTACAGCTAAAAGCATGCACAAGGTTTGAAGTGTATCTGTCCATACAATCGTTTTAATTCCTCCTCGAAAAGTATACACCCATATCAAAATAATCGTCATCAATACCGTCAACCAAAAAGGAATCCCATAATGGTACATCACAAATTCCTGCATAACTAATGCGACTAGGAATAACCTGAAAGAAGCTCCAATTATTCTAGAAAGCAAGAAAAACGCAGCTCCCGTTTTATAAGAGTAAAATCCTAATCTTTGCTCAAGGTAAGTATAAATGGAGGTGAGATTGAGCTTATAATACATAGGCATCAGTACCACAGCTATCACTAGGTATCCTAACAAATAACCCAGTACCGTCTGCATATAAGAAAATTCGCTACCAGCGACCCAACCTGGAACAGAAATAAAAGTAACACCAGAGAGTGATGCGCCAATCATTCCAAAAGCCACCAAATACCAGGGAGAATTACGACCTGCCAAAAAGAAATTCTCATTATCGGAACTCTTTCCTGTCAAAAAAGAAATTCCCATTAAGAGTAAGAAATATCCAACAATCACCGCGAGAATAATCCCGGGATTCAAGGTCTCAAACATTTATGGTTTATTTTGTCTATTTATAATATGTTTGTTTAAAAGCAAAATTAAGTCACGAAACAAATTATTGGTCAGTAAGCTTACTTTATTTCTAAACGATGGCTGCAAATGTATAAAAATTACTCCTGAACTTTACTTCCAAAGGATAAATCTCCTGCATCTCCTAATCCAGGAACAATATAAGAACGTGCAGTCAACTCATCATCTTGCGCTCCTAACCATAGATTGACCTCCGGATGCAAGCGACGAATGTAATTAAGGCCATAAGTCGAAGCAATCGCCGTAGCCACATGTATTTCTTTAGGATTTCCGTACTCAGCAAGTGCTTTTATAGTCAAATCAATTGACGCTCCAGTTGCAAGCATTGGATCGCAAAGAATCAATATGCATCCATCCAAAGAAGGGCAAGACACATATTCCACTTTAATTTCAAAAGTACCATCCTTATGGTGCATTCTATAGGCAGAAATAAACGCATTATCTGCATCATCAAAAATATTCAACATACCTTGATGCATTGGCAAACCAGCTCGAAGAATAGTTCCTAATACAATCTTATCCTCGATTAGACTTGATTTTGCAATCCCAAGTGGTGTCTCCACTTCTTGTTCTTTAAAAGATAATTTTTTGCTAATTTCGTAGGCTAGCACCTCTCCTATTCTTTCCAAATTTCTACGAAATCGCATACGATCACCCTGAATATTTACATCTCTTAATTCTGAAATAAATTTATTTGCAATCGAATTTTCGTCATTTAAGATGAATGCCATAGTCTGATTGTTTTTATTTGATCAAAATAGGGAAAAAATTTAACTTTCAAAGAAATCACTATCAAGCCATCCTTCGAAACCTCGCCTTTATTTTGTTATCGAAAATTAGTAAAAAACGCAACTGATGCTCATTGTTTTCGGTATATAAATTGATTAAACAAATTATATAACCCCTCTCTTGAGAAGAATTTAGTCTTTAGTTGTCAAAAGTTAATAGGATAATTTCTATAAGATATAAATTAGTTTTTTTTAACAACTAATGGATTTCTGGAAATTTAACCATATTTTAGCATTCCCAACGCAATTCTAATGCAAACTCATACAGTAGACTATCCTCTCATAGTTATTACGGTTAATTTTATTTTCAAAAACCCTATTTATATACTATTATGGCAAATAGCAATGGCAATAACAACGATAAAGGCAATGGCTTAAATCTTGGTGATATCGGCATGATCCGTAACATCTTGATGGGTGACCAAATTACTGATTTCGAAGCTAGATTTAATACAATTCAAGAACAGATTGCTGATTTAAAAAAAGAGCTTTCTTCTAAAATCACAGAACTGGATTCTGCTACTCAAAAATCTTTCTCAAGCATGGATAAAGAACATACCATGAAATTTGAAGATATTGAAAAGCAGCTTATTTCTAATGTCGAGAAATTGAACAACCGGATTGATAAAGTTAGTAAAGACGATAAAATGCGACTTGGAAAAATGCTAGATAAAGTAAGCAAACAATTGATGGGAGAATAATTGTTCACCTCAATTCTTTTATCATGAATTCTATTAGTAACAATCAGAAAGACAAACTCTTGATGGAACAGCTTCAAGAGATATTACTGACTGGAGATCGCACCAAAATCCAGGAGGTTCGTGATATTTTAGATAGCTATGATTTACTATCTGAGAGAGTTTCGCCTATTGTTCAGGATCATCTTCAAACATTTCGTCAAAATTATCCAGAAGAATTTCGTTCTATAGTAAAAGGTATGATGGAGGATCGGCTCCAAAAAACGGAAGCTGATTTAGCTGGTCTCAATGCTTTGATTCAAACCAAAGATCAGCTTGCTGAAAAAGTATCTCCGATCGTCGAAGATCATATTGAATTACTTAAACAGAATTATCCGAAAGAGTTTAAAGTTGCCGTCAATAAGCTAATTGAACGAAAACTTAAAGATTCTCAAGAAGAAATTCTAAATGTCATCACCCCAGTACTTGGTAAATTGATTCGAAAATCAATCACGCACCAATTTCAAATGTTAAAGGAGAGAATTGACAGCCAAGTCAAAAGCACCTTTTCTAAGCAAGGTCTCTTTGGGAAAATATTTGGCTATAAAAGCAAAGGTACTGAAGAAATATTGAGCGATGCTGACGAAACAATCATCGAAGAAGTCTATGTCATCCAAAGAGACTCCGGATTATTATTAGGAAGTGCCGCAATGGAAAAGACAATGGATCAGGATGTGATTGCAGGAATGTTTACCGCAATTAAAGCTTTCGTTGAGGACGCTTTTCAAAGAGAAAAACAAGAATTAGAAATGATCGAATATGGAAATTATAAAATCTATATTCAAAACTTTTATTCTTACTATATTGCAGTCGCAATGAGTGGATCAATTTCTGCTACTGAAAAGGATGAAATCTCTACTAAACTGCATGATTTTGCAGAATTAGAATTAAAACACATCCCTAAAGATATTGACGACTCTATAAATACCCGTATTTCTGATAGACTTAAAGATTATTTCTTTCAGACAGAACAAGCACTTAAATCCGCATAAGCAATATGATTAGTAAAAAGATTATCCTTACTGGAAGTTTCGGCGTTGGAAAAACATCTCTTTTCAATAAATTTATCTACAATAAATTTGATGATAAGTATTTGACGACTATTGGTGTAAAAGTCAACAAAAAATCCATTGAAATAGAAGGAGAAGAAGTTTCACTCTTACTTTGGGATATTGCAGGAGAGGTTTCTCAGGATAAAATTCCGAATTCTTATTTTCTTGGATCCAGTGGCATTATCTATATTTTTGATCTCACCAGACCTTCTACTTACAAAAATATTTCAAGTGATATCGAATACCTCAATGGCATGGCCAATGATGCTATTGTCAAAGTGGTAGGAAATAAATGCGATCTTCTTACTCCTGAAAAAATAGAAGAAGTAAAAGCGATTTTAACGACTCCCTGGGATATTATTACCAGTGCTAAAACCGGAGAAAACGTTGAAGATTTATTTTTGAGCCTAGGCAAAGCATTCCTTGAATAATGCAACAACTTCTTGAATTTCAGCTTAGACATCGTTCCAAATTTAGCCAATTGATACTGTTAAACAAACAGGCAGTAATTGTCTCAAGTTGTGACTCCATATTCGATACCATTCCTTTAAAAGATAAGCCTGTAATTGATTGGTTTCCTTTCCTAGAGAGTATTTTTACCAATATCTGGGAAACGGCTTCTAACCAATCCAACATCTCTTTTAATAAAATGGAAACGCCTATTCCACAACTTCCAGGTACTTACGATTTTAGTTTTTCAAAAATCATCATTGATAAAGAAGAGTTATTACTCTGGTGTGTCTATGACTACACCGACCTTTATGAAGATTTCAAACAGTTCCAACAAAGAAAAAACGAACTTGAAATTCATCGCGAAACTTTGGAAAGAAGGCATCAGCTTTTTAAAAATATTGAAGACATCAATATTCAGCAAAATATAATTATCGAAAGTCTGGATCATCTCCAACTGACTTACTTCAATAAAATAAAATCTGCTTTACTTGCTCCAATTAATGCGCTTGACGGCATCACTTATTTATTATCTGGAGCTTTAGAAAATAAAGACAGTAAATATACCCAACAATTAAGAGTTACACTCAAGCAACTTAATCTGATACTCGACGAATTAGAAACGACTAATATTTCTAATATGCCGAATTTTGCAAATCAAGATTTCTTCCTTACCGACCTTTGTAATGAAACAAAGGATTTAATTCGTAAAAAAAATACCCAAACTAAGTTAACTTTCACGATTGATGAAAACATTCCAAAATCATTAAAGGGAAATTATCTTTATTTAAAACAGACGCTTTGGGGCATTGTAGGAAATGCGGTTAGCTTGCATCCAGAATCAACCTTTGAAATCAAAATCAATCAATCCTCTAAAAAGGAAAATACATTAATCATCAACTTTCAAGTTGTTGAACTTCTGAATAAAAAGACAACCTTCTTGTCTGAACAAGACTACTCTACTATGATCTACCGCTTATCGATCGTAAAACAATTACTCGATCTCCAAAAAAGCAGTGTTGATGTGAGTAAAAACCCAAAAGAACTTAGTATTACGGTAAGCTTTGATTTGGAATATATGGTCTAAAGAATCAAAGTGTTTAATTGATTTACGAACAAGGGCAAGCCTGCCTGAACGGAACGAGCTTGAAATAACGATTTTTTGACTTATTTCGTAATTTCAAGTTATGTCTGGAACCTAAAATTCTTATTGCCTATTCCATCACATGCTTAATTCTAAAATTCCTCTCATACTCTGTCCTCTCCCTGTCTTTTCTAGTTAAAAATCCGTATATTGAAAACAATAAGAACTAAAAATTTATTAACTTAATAGCTATAAAACAAGGAAACAGCATAATTCTTGTATTATAAATTACAAAAAACACTCATGTGTTTATATTCTATTTCTAGTCATAAGTTTTTCATATGTACAGGACTCTAACATTTTTCCTTTTTATCTGCCTATTTTCAGGTGTTACATTTGCTCAGAATGGGACATTTCAACCTAAGCAATTTGCTGAGGAAAGCAAAGGTATTGTTTATGACAAAGAATTATCCTTTGACCTTAGATTACACACCAATGGCTGGGCCGTTGCTGCTAATATTGGAAAAATTCAGTCTTATTATAAAACGAAATATTATCACATTGAAGTAGGTGAACTTAAACACCCGAAAGAATTCCGACATAGTTTTGATTATCCGAGTCAATTTAGCGGAAGAACTTCTAAATCCTTCGTATTTGGAAAACAAAATAACCTCTATGCTATTCGTGCAGGAATTGGTGTCAAAAGATATTATTCTGAAAAAGCAAAAAGGAAAGGTGTAGCAGTAGGAATTAGCTACGAAGCAGGTCCAACTTTAGGATTGCAAAAACCATATTACCTAGACTTTTGGAGACAGCAAGATGGTTCGACCAACGACATCTACCTTGTGAGCGAAAGATATGACGGCACAAATTACGACAGCTTTACAGACATCAATAGAATCTATGGAGCTTCAGGCTTCAGCAAAGGATTCAAAGAAATAAAACCTATCCCTGGCATTCATGGTAAATTCAGCGTCCATTTCGATTGGGGTGCATTTGATGAGTTTGTCAAAGCTTTCGAAGCAGGAATCATGGTTGATGCTTTTTTCAAAGAAGTGCCAATTATGGTCGATCGTGACGGATCTGCAGAAAACCGGCCTTATTTTATCAATCTTTACTTAACTTTGCAGTTAGGAAAGCGTTGGTAATTAATTTTTCCATTTTTTCCATAAAACCTATTTGGAGTTACTTTGTTAATTGAAAACACTTGTTTTTATAAATCACTGTGTTTTTGAGTATAAAATAAAATATCATGTTTGAACTACCGATAGTTGAGAAGAAAGAACCGAGGCGCCGTAAGCCGGATTGGCTTCGAGTAAAACTCCCAATTGGAGAAGAATTTAAGAAAGTTCGTAAACTCGTTGATGAGTACAAATTGCATACGATTTGTCAAAGTGGAAATTGCCCAAATATGGGAGAATGCTGGGGTGCAGGAACTGCGACTTTCATGATCCTTGGAAATACTTGTACTCGTTCTTGTTCTTTTTGCGCAGTCAAGACAGGAAGGCCGCCAGAGTATGATGAGGATGAACCAAGAAGAGTAGCAGAAGCGATTAAATTGATGCAGGTTAAGCATGCAGTCCTTACTTCTGTTAACCGAGATGAATTAAAAGATCGAGGTGCAGAGATTTGGTATCAAACGGTTAGATCAGTAAAAGAGATGTCTCCAAACACGACAATAGAAACATTGATTCCGGATACTAGAGGAAATTGGGAAGCATTGGAAAGAATGATCAGTGGTGGACAAGAAGTTGTTTCTCATAATATGGAAACGGTTGAAAAGCTTTACCGCAAGGTTCGCCCTCAAGCGAGATACTCGCGAAGCTTAGAGCAGATTCAAAGGATTAAAAATTTCGGAAAAAGAACAAAGACAGGAATCATGGTTGGCCTTGGCGAAACCGATGAGCAGGTTTTTGAAACGATGGATCATTTGGTAGAACATGGCTGTGATGTATTGACCATTGGTCAGTATTTACAACCTACAAAAATGCACCTCGAAGTAGATTCTTACGTGCATCCTGATAAATTTGCAGAGTATAAAGAAGTCGGTATGAAAAAAGGTTTTGATTATGTAGAAAGTGGACCTTTGGTGAGATCTTCTTATCATGCAGAAAGACATTTATAAAAACCATGAGAATTGAGGAGTGAGAGGTGAGTAAAAACCCTTTGCTCCTCACCTCTCACTCTTTTCTTCTGATCACTTCCCCATCGCCTTCTTCATCTTCTTAAATATATCTGTATTTTCATAAATTCCGCCAAAGGTTCTGGCTCCAGGGCCGTAAGCAAAAACTGGAATCAAATCAGCCGTATGATAATCTGTTGTAAAAGCGGTTTTTAAATCGCCCATTTCAGATTCTTTTAAAATAGAATATCCTCCAGTCTCATGATCTGCCGTGACAATAACCAAAGTCTCTTTATCTTTTGCTGCAAAATCAAGAGCAGCTCCAATGGTTCTATCAAAATCGATCATCTCACTAATAATGTAATCCGATTCGTTTGCATGTCCTCCCCAATCAATCTGCGATCCTTCAATCATCAAAAAGAAACCTTGTTCACTTCTATTTCTTAAAAATGCCATTCCCATTTTACTAGCAGCATAAAGATAATCTCGCCCTTGAGAAACTTGCAAAGGATCGTTATCCGCAGTGAAATAAGCAAAATTTTTCTTTCTCGAAAGTTCAGATTTTATAAGATCATGTTGGAAATAATCAGAGACTACATAATTTTTATCTTGCAACTCTTTATATAAATCACGGTCATCCGTCTCTCTTCGATCAAAATATTTTTTCCCTCCACCAACAAAGAAATCAATTTCTGTATCTAAAAAATCTGCAGCGATCTCTTCATACATTTGTCTACTTTTCTGATGAGCTATAAACGAAGCAGGTGTAGCATGAACAATCGTTGAAGTTGCAATCATTCCCGTTGCCATTCCTTTGTCTTCTGCGATTTCTAAAATCGTTTTGACAGGCATCGTATCCATATCAACCGCGATCGCTCCATTATAAGTTTTAACTCCACATGAAAATGCAGTAGCTCCGGCAGCAGAATCCGTTACCAAATGGCTCCCGGAATAACTTTTATGAAGGCCAACAATTGGAAATTTTTCGAGATGCAGTTTATTTCCGTTCATGTACATCCCCGCAGAAATTTGAGTCACTCCCATCCCATCTCCAATCAAAAGAATAATATTCTTTGGTGCAGCTGCAAAACCTTCTTTCTTAAAATTCGCAAAAACCGCTTTTTCGTCATTTTCAAAATCTGTCGATTCTGGAGCATCCGAAAGACAAGCTGTCAAAAATATAAGAAGAAATAAATAGCTTATTTTTTTCATAATTAATTATAAAAAGGTAACTAAACTAAGACAAATCGTTTTCCTGGTTTTGGCTTAATTAAACCTTTAAACTCCAAATCCAATAGCAAAGATGCCATTTCTCCAGAATTTATTTTTGTTTCAAAACAAAGTTTATCAATACTAAGGTTGTCAACACCTTTGAGTAAGTCGACAATCTGTTTTTCTTTTTCATTCAATTCAATAAAAAGAGATTGTTGTATCCCTTCATTTTTCTCTGGATCATCCCATCTCAACACGTAAGCAATGTCTTTTACGCTTTCTAACAACGCTGCTTTATGTGTTTTTATTAAATGATTGCAACCTGAACTCATTTTATCTTTTAAACGTCCCGGAACTGCAAAAACGTCTTTACTATAATCATTTGCCATATGGGCACTAATCATAGACCCTCCTTTATTCGCAGTTTCGACAACAATCAAGGCATCACACATCCCTGCGATAATTCGATTACGCATTGGAAAAAATTCTCGTTCTGGTGTTTGAGCATGAGTAAATTCTGTTAGTAAACCACCATTCTCTACCATTCGGTCTGCAACTCGTTGATGCTCTGACGGATAAATCATGGACATTCCATGCCCCATCACTCCAATTGTAGGAACTCCTAATTCAACGCATTTTCTATGCGCTGTAATATCTATACCGTAAGCTAATCCACTTATGACTAAGGCATTATATTCTTTTAGGCCTTCTACAATTTCTTCACAACTCATTTTCCCTTGCAGAGTAGGCTTTCGAGTACCGACCATCGCAATGATTTTATTCCGATTCAGGTCTTCATTCCCTTTATAATATAAAACAACTGGGCAATCATGATAATGTTTAAGACGGGTTGGATAGCTGTCATCCAGGTAAAAAAGAGGTTTGATGCTATTTTTTTCTATATAAAGACATTCTTTCTCTGCTATTTCACGCCCTTTTCCACTTAAAATACTTTCTGCAATGCCAGGACCTATACCAGGGATTTTTATTAAATCGCTCCTTTTAGCTTGAAAAACAGCCTCAGCACTTCCACAATAACCGATGAGATTTTTGGAAAGGATTGATCCTACTTTAGGGATTTTTGTAATCGCGATTTTATAAAAGATATCGTCGGTCATTGTTGAAACGGCTCGATTTTTGATTTTTAATAATCTTTAACCACTTGGTTATCAGTTGTTTTTTATTGTAAAAATAAACTAATATGTGTATAAGGATTTTCTAAAGTTTAAAAGTTTAAAAAACTTATATACACGGAAATGATAAATTTAATTGATATTTCTCTAAACTGACGTAAGAGTGTATTAATTTTAATGAAATTTTATAATATGACGGATAATCTATTGACATCTTTTTTCAATAATTTCGTCTAATTCACTAACACTATTTTAATACTATGAGTAAAAATAAGAAAGGCGTCCTTCCTAGTCTGGAGATTATTATCATTCTGGTATTCTTTCTAAGTTTTATTATTTGGGCTGTTTCAAAATGTGGTGCAACAAAGATGCAATACAATACAGAAAACTCAGATAGTGAAGCAAGTACCGATGCAGATGATACTGATTCTATTTACTTCTCTATGCCTAAACCATTGCCTCCTAAGGAAGAACCAATAATTGAACCAGTAACAACAACCACGAGAGTTGGGAACGAAACGGTCCGAACAGAAATTCTTTCTCGTTTGTATGTAAATATGAATGACCTCAATATGCGAACGGGGCCTCACCTCGATAGTTCAATTGTTCAAAAATTAAAATTAGACGAAGAGGTTTATTTCACTGGAGAATACACTGACTCAACTCAGCAAATTAGTTTGCCTAATAAAGAAATTGTAAATGAACCTTGGGTTCAAGTGAAAAGTAAGAAAGGAAAAGTAGGCTGGGTCTATGGTGCCTTTGTCGATTATAGAAAAAAGAAAAGAGAGTAAGGCAAGTTGGGAGAGGAACAAGTTAGCCAGTTAACAATAAAAGCCAGTTTTGCTCTTCTGTTACTTTGTTATTTTGCTAACTTGTTCGCTTGCTAACTTGTCCTATTGCAGATCCAACTGATGCAAGCTATATTTTTCAATGAGCTTAATTAAATTTCCCTCTAAATCTCCGAAATCCGAAAAGCCTAAATCATCTAGATTTTTTGCCCAGGCTTTATAATCGGTAGATTCCAATTGACGTAGCTTAGCATACTTTCCAGAAGTAATATAGAGACTATGATCTCTAAAACTCGTCCATGCATTTTCATAATGTCGATAACAGTTTCCAGCATAAGATCCATTAGCTCCAGGCCAATCGCTTTCGCAAGAAATTGCAAAATGATTATGACCGGATAATGCCATATCTCGTTTTCCAGCGTAGCTGTGGAATAATGCATTTGCTAAAATAATAGAAGAAGGTACGCCATATTTTTTTCTTTCATTAATGGCTACATGCGCGAAACGCTTGAGGTAAGATTCGATGACTTGATCATCAATTTGAGGAAGTTCTGATTTTTTGGGAGCAGCACTACTTCCGCTACCGATGAATGGAATTTTGCTAAAAAAACTAGCTTCACTTTTTGCGACCTTCACTTTTTTATCTTTAGCAGTTATTAGTTCTTGATTTTTTTTAATGCCTCCTTTTTGAGCTTTTCCAGGCAAGCTTCTGGAATTTTCAATTTCTGGATTATTGACATTGAACTGAAAACTTAAGTCTTTACTGGCCATTACATAAAGTACAATTGCGATAAGAGATAGCTGAAACCAGTATTTTTTGATGTAGTTTGGGATGTTGATATCTAAAGTCTTTTGCATGATGGATTGTTTTAAAGTCAAATTGATAATTCAAATTTAAAACATTTTGTTTTTAAAAACAACATTTCAAAACAAATATTTAAAACATTTTGTTTTATTACGATTTTAAATCATGCGTTAAACATTGAAAAACAATAGGATTATCTCTTATTAACATTCAAATTAAAAACTTCTCCAACCTATACTTTTCATTTTACTGGAATAAGTTTAGCCTTTAAGTCAGGGCTGTTCTCAAATTTATCTATTGGAAACATAGGCCGTTGAATGTTTTTATAATCCAATCGCTTCAAATCTTGATCAACACCTCCCGGGGTCAAAGCCATCAACCATCCTTTTTGGATATCATATAATTCAGGAACCAGATAGCCAATTTTTACAAAAACCACATCTGCATTCCGGATATCTAGGCCGAGATCCGTAAAATCTTTTTCATAATGATATGGTTTTCTTTTTTTGGTCACGATCACCCGGCAATTGTTGACTTTTACAAGCACTTCGACTTCCGCATTTTTATCGCCTTCCTTGATGGACTCAACGATCCCTGTCAATTCAATTGGTGGTGCATATCGATTGTCTACAGCAGCTCCAACCAATGCAGAAATTTCCGCACCTACTCCAGCCGCAAGAGCTTTTTCAACTAGCTTAGGTCCTGGAATCGAAGCATAAATAATATCCAAAGATTGATTAGCGGCAAAACCTTTATGGTTTAAAATTTCATTCAAAGTCCAAGTTACATCACCTGCACCACCTGCTGTTGGATTATCTCCCATGTCACTAATAAAAAACGGTCGCTCTTTACTCTTTATCGCAGCCTGAATACTTTCTTCCAAGGTCGTTGTTGGAGCAACAAACTCAAAGGCATTTCTCACCTCCCAAAAGGCATTGGCTAATTCCTCCGCAGCTTGTGAGACTTTCCCTTTATCATCTCCAACCGCCATAACTACTCCATGATTTCTCGGCTCATCCGCCCAAGGATATCCCATCCAAATTGCAGCATCGATAATTCCTTCATCCTCTGTCAAAGGTTGTATTTTTGCATATAAACTTTTCCCTGGCTCTACTCTTGTACTCGTTTTCTCACCTGGTAATAAGATTGGTACTTTGATCCTTGCTTTGAATTTAGGTTTGCCTTTTCCAGACTCTAATCGTTTTACCAAATTCTCAGCAGCTCGTTTTTTTGAATCCATCGCATCTTCATGAGGTGCCATACGGTAACAGGTAATCATATCTGAGTTTTCGGCTAATCGCTCTGATACATTTCCATGCAAATCCATACTCGTTGAAATCATGGTTTTATTTCCAACTACTTCTCTGACTCTTATTATAAAATCACCTTCTGGATCTTCAATCCCTTCAACACTCATCGCTCCATGAATATCAAGAAAAAGACCATCGTAAGGTAGGCTATCTTTTAAAAGTTTTAATGTCTTGCCTAATAGCGATTCATAAGCTTCCCGAGTCACTTCCCCTCCAGGTAAAGCATGTCCTCTGACTGTTGGAAACCAATCTGCTCTTTTTCTCAGATCCGCATTTTCAGATAGAAAAGGATACTCGTAATAAATGCCATCTTTATATCTTGCATGAAAAGCTTCTTCTTCCGTTTTAGCAGGAGAGAAGGTACTAGATTCGATTGCGATTCCGGCAATAGCAATTCTAAGTGCTTGAGGTTCTTTTTTACCACATGACAGGATAAGTATGAGCAAAAATAAAAAGACAAGGTTCGGTAAAGTATTTTTTATCATTAGGGGTAATTTTTAAAACGATGCTTTTCCTAATTCAGTTTTTGCAAAAACTCATTTGCCTTGTTTTGGTTTCCAGCTTTTTGATAACATTGAGCGATGGCCTGAATGATATTTCGATTTGCAGGATCTACCTGGTAAGCATAATTCAGATAATAGAGCGCTGCATTATAATTTTGTCGTCCTTGAAAGTTTATGGTATAACCAACATTATATAAAAATTGACTCACCTCATTTGGGCTTCGTTTTTGTTTGATCAAATACTCGATGTATTCATTGGTAAAAGTAGTCGTCTCTCTCTGCCGAAGGATAGTTGTAAAACCAGCTAGCAATTTATTGATATCAAAATCTTTTTTATAATGCTCTGCTAGGATTCCGGATTTCATCGTTAGTGCAGAACCATATCCTGGATAAATTTCTAAAGCTCTGTCAATATAATAAGTGATGTCCTCTAACATTACAGCTTTCTTTGCTACATCACTTTCTAATTTATAATCTTCATAGATAGCTACGCCCATAAAGCAATTCGCCCGAGCGCTGTTTGGAGAATATTTTACTGCAGCAGCATTCAGAGTCAAAGCATTTTCCCAGTCTGGCACTCTGCTTACTGTTTTACCAATATACCCTATAACAAAAAACAAGAGTAAGCCTACACTTATTATATTAATTTCATCTGCTTTTTCATTCAGTTTAGCGGGTAACCATCTGGCTAAAAAATACGCAAAGACGATACAAATTCCAACGGAAGGCATATAGACAAAGCGTTCATTCATTGTCGTTCCTACATTTACAAAAAGATTAGAAACGATAGAAAGGGTAATGAAATAAAACAGGATTCCATAGCTAATGATACTCTTTTTTCGAAGGCCAATCAGAGCGTAGATTCCTAATCCCAGGTTTACTAAAATAGCTAGTAAAGCTTTCCAATCGCCAAAGCCTAAAATCGGAATTTGATAAGGATAGTAATCATGCGTTAGTGGATGCGGAAAGATTAATAATTTAAGATACAAGCCAAGTGTGTAAAAAATTGTAGCATATCTATTCCCAGGTTCTAAACCAAAAAATGGATTATTCATAATATCGATACTCTCTTCGCCAGAAGAAAGAACATATCCTAAGGCATTAATTCGAATCGAAAAATAAATAATAACAGTTACTAATAATGCACCTCCAAGAATTAATACCTGATTGAGTTTTACTTTCCTAAAAAAGTATAAACTCATCGGAATAATTACGACCCAAGTCAAAGCATTTTCTTTCGCTAGTATTCCTAATAATAATGAAATACAAACTCCAATTAATAAAAAAAGATTATTAGTCTTGACATATTTTAATGAAAAATACAAAGCCGAAAAAGAAAACAACAAGGCTAGAATTTCATCCCGGCCTTTAATATTAGCAACGGCCTCTGTATGGATCGGGTGAATAACAAATAATAAAGCAGCTATAAAAGGCAAACTCAAAAACCATCGACTCGTTTTCAAGGGAGGTATCAACATAAACAAAACCCGGAACAACAGCAATCCACTTAAAGCATACAAAAGAATATTGATAAAATGACTATATCCCTTATTCAATCCATAAAACTGATGTTCGATTGCAAACGTAACCAAAGATAGTGGGCGATATCTTCCTCCTTCTAAAACCTTTTTTTGCTCCCCGAAATATCCAACAAAGCTATCTGTTTTAAAAATATCTTTGATTCCTGAAAATCCTTTTTTCACAAAATTGTTTTCAGAAAGTACAATCTTATCATCCAAGACATAATCAAAAGTAAGGCTAGAAAGATACATCGCAAAAGACAAAAAGAGGAGGATAAAAATCGGCAAGGCATTCGATGACCAAAATCTAGTACCTGAAACAGGGGGCATTTCAGAAGGGCCAAACTCTTTAAATTCGCTTCTAGATGGTTTTACTTTTTTACTATTTGGTTTGCGTTTCTTTGCCATTTTGGGATTTATAAATTTTAATTTTCACAATATGAGTAAATATGGCTTTATTTACAAAAAAAATGAGGTATATATGACTATGTATGATGATTAGAGTTTTCGACCTTTAGGCAGACATGCAATATTCTTTTTCCTACCTTTGTGAAATAAATAAGAACAATGCACAATTATAGAACCTACTTTCTCTTTTCTTTATTTTTAATATTGGGGACGATTCAATCTAATGCTCAATTTAATTTTGGCGTTGGTTATTCTCTTGGGTATTTAAATCCTGAAACAGATCAATCTATCATCAATACTTTCAACGATGATCGCCCTTGGTTAGAAGATAAAATAGAACCAATCCAATTCATTCAAGGACTCCATCTGAGTTTACGATATCGACTCGATTTTGTAGCTTTTGATTTTACCTGGAGAAATAAGTTTCGATCAAAAAAAGCAAATGGCATTGACCCAGCTACAGATTTGTCTTTTAAAAGAAATTTAACCCACCGCTTCATAAGCTATTCCATTGGGATTGAAAATTTCATTGGAGATTTCAGCTATGGTGGAAGTATTGATGTAGAAAATTTTGGAGTCCGAACGGAGGTTACCGGAATAGATAAAGACTTCACTATTTTTAAAAAGACTGGCCTAGGCAGTCACTTCTTTGTTTGTTACAATCTTGATGCTGGAAACACTTTGGATTTCTCGATTCGACCTTACGTCCACATTCCTTGGCAGCGATACAATATTTCTAGTGTTGATACAGAATTAAATGGAAATTCAAATCCTTTAAATTTAGAAGACAACTATCTCAATTTTGGGATCATGTTCATTTTCTATAATGGACGTAAGTAGTTTATTCTTGATACAAAAAAAGCAGCCCCTGATCTGGAGCTGCCTGAATTTCAAAAAGGAACTTTACGAATTTGACTAAACAATAGAAGTAGATGGACTACTCCTTAATCAAAATCATTTTTTGACTCACTCTATGAGTTTTCGTTTTGATCGTATAAAAATAAACGCCAGGACCATTTAGGTCTTTTTTACTAATGAGGATTTCATTATACCCTTCAAGAGCTTGCGTTTCTTGGTTTTGTAATACTTTCCCTGATACATCCTGTATAGTGAAAATAAGTTCAGAATCTTCTGGCAAATTAAAGCTGATCAGCGTTTCTTCTGCAAATGGATTTGGAGTATTAGGGAATAATTTAAATCGCTTAGCGTCTTCTATCAATGATTCAAAACCTAATACTACATTCAGAATTTCCGCATTTAAATTATAAGCTTCTGCTCTTGTGTACTCAGAAGAAATCTTTAAACTTTCACTCCACTTCGTTTGTGTTTTCGCTTCGAAAATAAAGCTAAACAAAACAGCATCTTCATCCAAACTTGAAAGATCAGCGTTTTGATTCCAGCTTGTCGTCAAAGAACCTTCTCCTAATTTATTGAATCCGAAATTACTCAACGTTAATCCTGGTAGTTGACCAGGAATGATATTATTAAAAATCAAAAGCTCTTTGTCAAAAGTCAAGGTAAATTGATAACCGCTCATTCTACTGATATCCGCAGCGGTGAAATCCACTTGATAAGCTCTACCTGGATTCAACAATTCATCTTTCAAAGTAAACACTAATGGATCTTCCATATTTCGATCATCTCCTCCCCCATTAAAACTATTGGTCGCTGCATTGCCATTTACATCTCCGGTTTTCACTGCTATAAAGTTTCCGACCATGTCCTGTTCTAAATTATCAATTTCAAATACCTCAGGAAAAGCGATCCCAAACGGATCTGTTGGATTTGGAAAAACATAGTTAGCATCAACAAATCTCCATGAATTTGTAGACGTAAAATTTTCATCAATTTGCAAAATCAAACGACGCAACAATACCATGTCAAAAGTCGAAATCGAAGATGATGCATTGATATCAGCAGCGATCATTTTGTAAGGAGAATCTAATGTTTGAATTCCAAGAATATGTTTGTTCATCAAGACAAGGTCAAAAGTTGAAACACCATTCAAAGGATTATCTGTTTTCTCTGGCTGAATCATATAATTATAACCCATTGGTAAATTTGGAAAACCATAATCGCCATCTATTCCTGTAACATTAGGATCAGGAATACCTGGTGCACTACCTTCTACATGAACCATTACAGATTCTAATCTCGCACCAGATTCATTTTCAATAACTCCAGTCACTTGTACATCATCTTGCGCTGGACATGAGTTGGCATTGTCCTGAATAATGATATATGTTGAACAATAATCCCAATTTCCAAAAATGTCTTTCACCCACATATCAACCGTTTGTGTTCCTACATCATCACAATCAAAAACATGAGAAGCTCCAGCAGAAACAGGTGGAAGGTTTTGTCCTGGTCCTTGAGAAGGAGAAACCATCAAGAACTCATCGACTCCACAGTTGTCGTAGCTTCCAAGATCAAAATCATTCGCCCATATTTCTATTTGATTAACATTTGGCATCAAAGTCATCGCTATTCCATTGATACAATAAGGCGTAGGATTTTTACAATCAGCAATTACAAAAAGGTAATCACAGGTATTGACATTTCCACAACCATCTTCGACAAACCATTTGATCTTATGTGTCCCTAATGGATAAGCTCCACTTGCATCATTTCCATTTGCAGAAAAATCTACACTACCATCATTATTCAAATCAATTTCATAATTGAAATTCAAATCCGCTTCATCGGTACAATCATCCGTTGCAGCAGCAAGAAGTTCAACCGGTGCATCTCCACAATCTTGCTCATAACTACAGAAACTTTGGTCTTCACAATCAGAAGTAAATTCCGGAGCTTGAGTATTTAAAATTTTTATAATCTGATTATAAGTCCAAACACCTTCACCAGTTACAGCATCATACTGACACCAATCATGGATGGTCCAGACTCTAATTATTTTAGAACATGCAGGCTCTGTAATTGGCAACTCAATATCTTCATGAGTCACAGAAACCAAATCACAACCATCTTCGATAATCTGAGGTTGTCCAGTTACAGAAAGATCAGTAACAGCAGCACAATTTGAAGTTTCATAATCACAAGGCCAGATGACTCCATCACTTGGATTTGCATTATTACATTCTGTATCCGTAATATAAAACGGTGCATCATTGACCACATAAACTCTCTGTAAACAAGATGCAGTACGTCCACCCGGATCAGTTGCCGTCCAAATTCTGTTGACCACTCCTCCCCCACAATTATCAATATTCACATCATCAGTATGTGTCAAAACATAGCTACAATTATCACTAGCAATCGCTTCTCCTGTTACACTTAAATCTGTATAATCATCATAGCAATCCAAAGTAATATCTGGAGGACATTGAATTGCTGGATTTAATTTATCTTCTACGACAACTTCAACCATACATGAATTTGAATTTCCAGAAACATCAGTTACTCTTAATTCGATCATCACATTTGGACCTCCAACATCACAACAGTAAAATGGTACAAATTGCCCGAAAGGTGTTCCATCAAATCCAGGACAGTTTGAATTGTCCATTCTTCTTACTTGATAAATCAAGCCAGAACAATTGTCATAACTTCCATCATCAAATACTAAAGCTGGAACTAAGGTTGGTTCATCGATTGTCAAACCAACCGTATGAGTAGATTCGCAAATCGCAACTGGAGCAACCTCATCAGTTACTATTACATTTATTGAACAGCTGGATTCATTCTCGCAAGCATCTTCGATCGTGTACGTAACCGTGTGCGTTCCAACTGGTAAGTTGATTAAAACACCATTACTGATTGATCCTGCTGAAGATGTAATATTTGTTATTGAAGCATTAGCACAAGCATCATTGATTATTGGCTCAGGAAGAATGACTGAAGCTACACAACTGTTAGTTCCAGTTAATAATTCTATGTCTGCAGGACAAATTAGTGCTGCACCATCATTATCCATAACTTTGATAATTTGAATGTCTGCCATCATGGTACTTGTACACCAATCCCACACTTCCCAAGATCGAACGATGTCATAAGAACCTTCACAAACTTGTATTAATTGATCGGTATAAGTCGAGCTAAAATTACACGTACTATTTAAAATGTTCTGTCCACTGATCGTTGGCCATCCGGTATAGTCTGGATGAGTGTTTGGGTTATTTGAACAATCTAGAGCAGGTAATTCTAAGTTATTTAGATCAAGCGGAAAAACGACTAAACCAAAATCCGGTCGAACAATCGTAATAATTTGTTGACAAGAATTTGAATTCCCACTGGCATCAGTAATAGTCCATGTTCTCGTGATAATTCCATCTACGCAACCACCTCCAGTTTCTTCATCTTCGAAACTTGGAAACAATCCGTTATCACAATTATCCGAAGTAGCAGGATAACCAAGAGCGTCGGGACTTGAGTCTTCTAAACAGGTGATCGTCAAGTTTTCACAAGTAATTTGAGGAGCTAAATAATCTTTTATAAAAATCTTACCCCAACATGAGTTTCCAATAAATGGCTCCGTAACCATAACAACTAAAGTGTCATCAAGATCCTGACCAGTCACATAGGGACTTGTTGGAACAGGCTGAGTCATTTCTATATCATAAAAAATATCGATCGTATAATTATCATAACAACCATAAGGGCCTCCTTCTAAAATATCATCTGCTCCGACTAGTGCTTCACAATTTTCATCCAAAGATATTTGTTCTAGAAAATTACAAAATAAACTCGTCTCCGGATTTGGAAATTCCTGAACAGTAATACTAAAAGAACAAGTTGAAATATTAGAACCATCCGTTGCTTGGTATTCAATCGTTGTTGTTCCGATTGGAAAAGGATCTCCTGAATTGAGTCCTGTATTATCTATTTTAGTCACAACAACTCCACAAATATCATTTGCCGTTGGTTCATTAAAATTCACATAAGCATTACACTCACCAGCATCAAGATTGATGGTCATATCTGCGGGACAGTTATTAAAAATCGGAGCAGTTCCATCTACTACCATAACGATCGCAGTACAAAAACCAGTCGCCCCTACTCCATCTGTAATGGTAAGTGTAACCACATTAGCTCCGATGTTATCACAAGTAAAAGTATTGATATTAATGTCCAAACTTGCAAGCGTACAATACCCTGCAGAACTATTATTATCTACATCCAAAGCTTCAATCATTGCTTCTCCACTTGCATCTAGAACTACGATAATATCCTGACAATTTGCAGTTGGAGAAGGTTGAATATTTATGTCATCCAAGATAATTCCTGTACCTCCAGTTATATCGATAGTTCCTCCAATTTGGTATACTGTTCCATTATTTATGAAAGAACAAGCACTGTTACAAGAAATTGGATTTGAAGTAAATTGACGAAAAGTAGCACAAGAGTTATTTAAAATATCTCCTGAAGTATTGGAGAAAGTTGCACCAAAATCGTTAGTGAAGATTTCATTATTTTCAAACGTTCCAGTATTGTCAAAAAGACCAGCATTCGTTACTGCATCATTATTTATAAATAATCCATCATTACTAATCGAACCATTTGAATTATTTTGAACAATGTTATCATTGACTATCTCACCACCTATATTGTTATTAATTTCTCCACTGTTGGTTATGTTACTACTATTATTTAAAACACCGCCATTCAAATTATTAAAAATACCATTGGCACCTTGATTAAGTGGTCCATTATTATTGAAATCGCCAGAATTATCTACGGTATTGCAATTTGCAATATTGCCATCATTATTAAAAGTACCATCATTGATTATTGTAGCAAAATTATTAATCGCAGCTCCTGCCGCATTATCGAAAGTACCTGTTGTCGCATTTTCTAATGCTCCCGTTCCATTACTTTGAATCGTTCCTTCATTTGTAAGTTGAAGGTTATTGACAATCATACCATTGTTGTTGATAAACTGCCCAGCATTGTTTATAAAACTTGCATTATTAAAAATCGTAGCTCCTCCAAAGTTTGCAATCGTTGATGCATTTTGAACATCAGCCTCAAAAGTAATCGTTGCAAAATTCTGTAAAGTAAAGTCGATAGTTGTACCTGTAGAAATTACAGGGTCATTAGGACTGGCTAAAACAGTGGTCAGTACACCTGTCGTGGGAACTCCAGCTGTCCAGTTTCCTGCATTATTCCAATCGGAATCAATTGCTCCTGTCCAATTCGTCTGTCCAAAGGAAAAAACAGCTAGTGTTAAAAATACGACTAGCGAGTAAAATGATTTCATGCTCATTGTTTTTGACATAAATAGATATTCAATACCACTCATTAGAATAGCATCAATAGATATTCGTCTATTAAATAATTTTGCAGAAATCGGTTATAAGTAGAAATAATAGAGAAAAAAGGGAATTTTAAAATAGGTGTGGGGAATTACAAATAATGATAAAATTCGTTCCTTTTCTCAAGAGTTGTTTAAGAATATGTTCTGAAACAAATCAATATAAGATATTGAAGGTTGGTTTTTCGTTCCTAATTGTTATAAAAGTCCTCAAAGATTCTCCAAAAAGAATGCCTTACAAAGATAGGTTTAATTAAAGGTTCTTATATACCGTAAAATTGGTATTTTAAATATGCTAATAATAAATATTTATCATTAACCTGACTAAGTCTTCTTCCAAGATTGGGTGAAAATTTAGTCAATTTGAACCATAAAACAAAAGTTGCCAAATGCATCTTCATAATGAAAAATACATGGCAACTTTTAATAACGAACTTACTGACTCATAAATCGAAGCAAAAGTTTCCTTTTACTTCAGATTCAATATATTCCATTTTTATATAATACTTCAAGAAAATGTGATAACTGGTAAATTGGAAAGGATGAAAGGAATAAAATCTGTAGATCTGAATAATAGAGAAAGCAAAAAATTATTATTTCTTAAAAACAAAAAGGGTTTGACTATAAGCCAAACCCTTTTTATTTTAATTTTTTATTGAAATCAAGATCTATTTTACAGCCAAAGGAATCGTTTTAAATTTCCCTTCTTCTGTTTCGATATAGATTTGATATAAACCTTGTACTTGTGGTAATCTTAATTTGTGGATTGTATTTCCACTTAAGAAATCAACCTCTTGAGCACTGATACGCTTCCCAACATTATCATACAACTGAATTTTTAAAGTCTGTTGTTGACTGATATTGAATGAAAGATTTACTTGTCCGCCCGCAGATGCAGGGTTCGGATAAATCTCCAAAGCGATATTAGCATCCACATCAAAAATTGCTTCTAACTGATCAACGAAGAACGAATATTCTTCTGTACAACCATTTGCATCTGTTACGACTACCGTAAACGTTCCTACTCCTAAGCCTGAAATATCCTCAGTTGTTTCATTGTTACTCCAGTTAAAAGTATATGGCGCCATTCCTCCTGATACCGTCAAATCAATTGCTCCGATTCCTGAACCATTATCATGTGTAATGTCATCTGTTGTTTCAATTGGATCTAGTACTGTAAGGTTAAGATTAATAGTACTATCACATCCTGCTGATGAAGTCATCAAATTCGTATACATTCCTGTTTCAGTATAGGTATCTCCTCCAATTGTAATAGATTCGCCAGCACAAATCATTTCTGTCAAATCACTAACAACAACTTCATTCACTGCAAGATCTAAAGTGTATTCTACATCACATCCTGCAGCAGAAACAATTGTTTGAGTATAAACGCCAGTCTCTGTATATTCTACACCATCTAAAGTATAAACTTCGCCATCACAGATTGATGCAGGAAGATTAACTGCTGTTGGATCAACAGTCAATGTAAGTGTTACAGTACTATCTCCACAACCACTAGTAGCGGTTAATACAACTGGGTAAACGCCCGTTGTTGTAAAAGTAGAACTACCTACAGTATAAGATTCTCCATTACATATCGTTGCAGCAATTTCAGTAGAGGTTTCATTAACTAATAAATCTAAGACTATTGTACTATCGCAACCATTAACAGCATCCATCACAAGGGTATAAACACCTGTTGAAGTAAACGTTTCTGAGCCAATCGTATAAGTTTCTCCTTGACAAATCTCCGCATTAAGATTTACCATTGGAGCACTGTTTACATTCAAATTCAATGTAACTTCACTATCACAACCTGCGCCACTTTCCAGTATAAAATTATATACTCCTTCTTCTGAATATGAATTTCCTCCAATTGTAAATACCTCATTCGAGCAAATGGTTTCATTCATAACCACTTCTGGTTCTACAACAGAAAGATTCAAAGTAATAACACTATCACATCCATTCACTGTCGTAAATGACTCTACGAAAGTACCAGTGGCAATGTAATTTTGAGTTCCAAGAATATAGAAGTCACCTTCACAAATTTCTGCATCTATTGTTTCATTATAAACTGGATTTACCGTCAAATTAATGGTTACGGTACTATCACATCCGAAAGAAGTTGTGTAAGTATCTGTATAAACTCCAGTTGTAGTATAGCCTCCAGGGTAAGTTTCTCCTTGACAAATATTTGCATCAACTGTTTGGTTTGCAAATTCACTGACTACCATCAAATTCAAAGTAACCGTACTATCGCATCCATAAGAAGATGTTAAGTTTGCCACTTGTTGCCCTGTTGTATTATAAGAAACACCATTAAACATATAAGCATCACCATTACAAATCTCAACATTCAAAACAGTATTGGCTGGCTGAACGACAAGCTCTAATGTGCTTACACTTTTACAAGCACCAAAACTAAACGTATCAATATAAAGCCCAGACTCCAAGTAAGCCGTAGAACCAACGACTACACTATCTCCTTCACAAATAACTTGGCTCGAATTAAAGATGTAAGTACAACTGAATGTTGCTACAGCATCATCAACAGAACTTGCAGTATACATATGTTTTCCATCAGGAGTTACTGCTACAAATTGAGCACCGTCCAATCCATTGACACCTGGGTCAGTATCAAAAACTGCTCCTTCAAAAACCAATTCTCCATTCGTTACGTTTCTTCTGAGTGCAACAATCGCATCATCATTTGCACTAGTAACATAGATATGTTCTCCGTTTGCACTAATTGCCAAACGAGTCGGGCCATCAAGACCAATTACATCTCCTACTCCATTTTTAGCTTGACCAGCAAAAGTAAGATCTCCTGTTGCAGCATCTCTATTGAAAATAGCAACGGCATCGTCATTAAGACCAGTTGCATAAACTTGAGCATTATCAGGACTTACCACTACAGAGTTAATTCTTTGAATTCCATCAACATCACCTTGACCATCAATCAATGTTTCATTAAAAGTCAAGGTACCATTAGCAGCTCTATCAAATATTGTTAACGCATTATCATTATAACCTGCAACATAAATGTGATTACCATCAGGACTCACCGTTACTCCACTTGCTCTATTTAATCCATTTACACCAGCAACGCCATCTTTAAAAACCTCTACAAAAGATAATGTTCCATTTGCATTTACATCAAACACAGCAACTGCATGCTCCCAGAATCCTGTTGTATAAACATTATTACCATCAGGACTGACTGTAATAAAATTTGCACCATTTAATCCATCAACACCGCTAATTCCATCTTTATATCTTTCGATATAAGTCAACATTCCTGTTGTAGTATTTCTTTCAAAAACAACAATTGCTTTATCCCAAAATCCTGTTGTATAAACATAATTACCATCAGGACTAATGGCAACACAATTGATTCCATTTAATCCATCAGTAGCACTTGCATCTTCAATCTCCTGAACATAAGTCAACATTCCTGAATCTTCATCTCTTGAAAAAACTACAATCGCATCAGAGTTATTTCCTGCAACATAAACAAAATTACCGTCAGAACTAATTGCTGCTGCAGTTGATCCATCAAGTCCCGACACCCCAAGACCAGCTCCTGTTTCAGTACTTTGAAAAGTTGGCATTCCTGTAACTTCATCTAATACAAATACGACTAGTGATGCAGAAGCAAAACCAGTAACATACATATTAACCCCATCATCACTTAATTCAATATAGGTTGGATAAGACATTCCCGTCACTCCATCCACACCTTCACGGATAGTAGACAAAAAGGTAAGTACCCCATTATCAGCATTTCTACTAAAGATACCAACTGCATCTTCATTAGATGCTGCGACAAATAAAAAGTTACCATCTTCGCTTGCTCGAATAGTCTGTGCTCCAGAGACTCCATCTACTCCATTCGAGTCATCAACATAAGTATCAACATAAGTTAATTCACCACTTGACTGATTTCTATTAAAAGCAACAATAGCATCATCATCTAAACCTGACACATATACCTGTGCCCCATCTGGAGTTACATAAGGCGCATAAGCTCCTGTTAATCCTGATATACCTGCAACGTTATTTTGGAAATGCTCTACAAAACTAAGCTCCCCTGTGATCAAATCTCTTTCAAAAACATTCAGAGCTTCATCACCATAACTACTTACATATATATTTTTACCATCAGGACTTACCATTAAAGCAAGCGGATAATTCATTTCTGTAACATCACCTAATCCGTCAGCAACATAGTTTACAAAAGTCAATTCTCCTGTAATTACATTACGACTAAAAATAGCGACCGCATTATCATCCGGACCTGCAACATAAACATGATTTCCATCTGCTGGCATATCAACATAATTGGCGCCTCCTAATCCTTCAATACCATTTGTATTATTCCAATAGGTAGTTACGTAGGTCAATGTTCCGTCAACAGCATTTCTATTAAACAATACCAAAGCATTGTCTCCAGATCCGGTAACATAGACATGGTTTCCGTCTGGACTTATTGACAAATGGTACACTCCATTCATTCCAACAACTCCTTCAACTTCGTTCTTTTTAGTTTCAACAAAAGTTAGTACACCCGGCGCACCAGAGACATCACGACTATACACTGTAACTGCATTGTCGTTATAACTGCTGACATAAGTGAAATTTCCATCAGGGCTAACCGCGACAGAAGAAGCATTCTCTAAAAGAGGTTTTCCCATTCCATCGAAAACCATACCCTCAAAAAGTAATTGGGCATAGGACAGATTTATGTTCATAAACAAGGTAAGGAAAAACAAAAGACAGGTAACTCGTAAAATAGATCTCATGTATGTTAGTTTTAAAAAAAATTCTCTGTCTATTATAGACAGGGGAAATATGCTGACATATATAACTGATTTACAATATGTTACAGCATTCTCATAATAAATAGGGATAAATCAAAACTCATACCAAGTAAATTCCATTTTCAACGAATACAAATAAAAATAGGGAAGACTCCCTGAAAGTGCCTTCCCTATTTTTTTTATTTTTATTTTAAATCGACTTAATAAATAAACGCAGGACATTCTACTTTAGTTGGCCTGGAGTTTTCTTTTCTAAAGTTTAAGAGTTGAATTACAGAAAACTCTGGTCCACCTGCACCATAAGAAACTTTAGTTAAAGAAGACACATTGATGTCAAAAGTAAAAGTCATATAGGTATTCTTATAATCCAATCTAATTGCAGCAACAATAGCATCTCTTCCAATATAGCTTTTCGCAGCATGCCACCTTAACCATCCACCAAAATAAATTGAAGTAGGATTATCCTGACCTCTATCTTTACTCGGTCTATATTTCCAAAAAGTACCTACAGTAATTTCTTTATGTGGTCCCTGATCTTTAAAAATAAAACTAGGCTTCAAAATAGACTTCTTGCTAAGTTTCAAATCTCCAGTACCATGAACAGTCCATTTTCTATATAAAAACAAATCTTCTGAGGCACCTCCATCATCATAAAAAGAAACATAAGGTTTATTGATATGAAATAAAGAAGCTCCAAGATGAAAAGCGTAATCCTTGTTAAAAGTATGAAACCAGCCAATACCAGCTGAAACATCCCAATATCCAATTTTATCTGGTGCTCCAGCTTGAATAGATGGCTCGATATCAAAAGCTATGATCTTAGAATAATCTACACTATTAGTAACATATGAATTGTTTAATCCAAAGGAAATGAAGTTACCTCCTTTGTCTAGTGATTTCATATATGAAAGACTAAGGCCAACAACATTGGTTCTAAAATCCAAATCACCTGCCCTGTCTGATGAGAGTACTAGTCCTCCTCCGATTACATCACCGTTCGGCATATAACCTAGTTTCATATCTACTGTCCCTGCTACTGTTTTATAAGCAGTAGTGACGGTATTCCATTGACTCTTGGTATTCATTGTAAACCGAATATCGGCATTGGTCAGTCCTGTCATTGCAGGATTTAAAATGGTGGGAGAAGCATGTATTTGTGAAAAGTGGACATCCTGTGCAAGCGCGCTGGAAGTGAGTCCTAGGAACACAAATATCTTGAGTAAAGATTTTCTCATGGTTAATTTATAGCGTATGGTTATGTTTTACTTTCTTACCTGGAGGGAAAGAATATCAATATTCAAAGGGGAAGGAATTATGATAGAGGGGTAGGGACTTATAACAATACTTATTTTTCAATTACCATGCCAAGAGAATGACTGTCACAATACTTATATATTTTAAATCAAAACTCCTGATCTAAACGGAGGAACAATGTTGTTTGATCATTCTATAGGGGCAAATTACCTCGTCAACATAATGTTTAAAGCTTAGAACAAACAAGGCTTATATAAAAGAAAAAAGCTGACTATAAAAGTCAGCTTTCTCAACAATTGAATCCGAATTTAAAATATGCAGAAATTCTTAAATTTATTTTATTTCAGGATGGTAAGGTTTCCTGTTTTTGTAAAAGGTTCATTATCCAAACAAAGTCCTTCCATGTAATAAATAAAGACACCAGGGTTTAACTTTTTCCCTTTAAAAGTACCATCCCAATATTTATCTATATCATAAGTTTCATATACTAATTCACCCCATCGATTATACACTCTCAATAATGAAACTTCTTCAACACCTTCATATTTAATTTCAAAATAGTCATTGTATCCATCTCCGTTTGGAGAGATGATATTTGGAATTTCAAAATTACTGAAACTACAAGCGTCATTTACATTTACATCAATGTTATCAGAATTGACACAACCAAACTCATCTTCAACAATGACGAAGAAACTCAAATTAATTGAAGGCTCTGCTGTATACGATGTACAATCTTCACAAACTATTTCTCCATTTTGATACCAAGTAATCAAGGCATCTGGATCATCAGAAACTGCAGTTAATTCAATACCTTGATTTATCAAAACATCATTATTAGTACTTACCGTCAATGATGGAGGATTATTGACGACAACAGTAATTGTAGTCTCCGTTGTTGTACCAAGACAACTTTCTGTGGTAACAGTATAAGTAGTTGTAACATTAGGGTCAGCAATTGGATTTGGACAATCATCACAGCTCAATCCTTCAGATGGAGACCATTGAACAAAATCACTTCCTTCTACTAATAATTGAACTTCATCTCCGAAACACATAGCGGCATCTTCTCCAAACAATACTACTGCAGGCTCAATCGAAAGCTCTGTGATGATTAAACTATCACAACCATTAGAAGAGGTATATTCCTCTGTAAATTCACCAGCTTCAGATCGATAATCTCCTGCGATATAAATACTATCTCCTTCACAAATCACTTCATCGAAGAAAGTCTCATATCTATCAATTACCGTCACCATATATGTAATTAAACTATCACAACCACTACTTGTATTAAGAGAATCTATATAAACTCCCGATTCCGTATAATCAATTCCATTTACCGTTATTACTTCTCCATCACACATCGTTATTGGTAGATTTAACATCGTAACGTAATTCACTTCTAATTCAACTACAACGGTACTATCACAACCATTTACAGTTTGATAATTATTAACATAAACACCTGAAGTTGTTTGATTAGCTCCAGCTGCAAAATAACTTTCACCATCACAAATTGATGCTTCTATCGTATCAAAGAAAATTGGATTCACCAATAGATTCGTAACCATTATACTGTCGCATCCATACTGAGTACTTAACGTATCTGCATAAATCCCTGAAGCAGTTTGAGGTGCTCCACCAGCAAAGAAAGTTTCACCTTCACAGATATTTACATCTTGAGTTTCTTCAAATCCATCCCAAAGGTACAAGTGCGTAATCAATACATTTGGACAACCTACACTATTAATAATTGTGTCATAATAGGTTCCTTCAATTGTCTGAGGTCCTCCTCCAGCGGGATAACTTTCGCCTTCACAAATATTCGCATAAACGGTACTTGTATAAACTGGAACTACCGTAAGATCAACAGTCACTAAACTATCACAACCGTGTTCAGTCATAAAAGTAGCCGTATAGATACCAGACTCTGTATACATAGAATCTCCTAATTCATATTGATCTCCAATACAGATTAGAGCTTCAATTGATTGTTCATAAACTGGATGTACCGTTAAATCTAAAACAACAGTACTATCACAATTTGCTATGGTAGATAACAGATCGGTATAAACACCCGTAGTAGAATAAGTACTAGAACCAACTGTAAAACTTTCACCCTCACAAATCTCTCTATAAAGCGTGTCGTTATAAATAGGGTTTACGATCAAGCTAAGATTGACAATACTATCACAACCATTGATTGTTGAAAGATTGACAAGATGCTCGCCTTCATCTGTAAATTCAAAACCTCCTACGTTGAAACTTTCGCCTTCACAAATTACACCAGCAACATCAATATTAAATGTATCGTTTACGGTTAGCAATAAATTCACTGTACTATCACAACCGTTAGATCCAATTAAAATATCTGAATAACTTCCAGCCGTTCTATAAACCATAGGTCCAACAACGACACTGTCTCCAGCACAAATAATTTCATTTAAGTTCGTCATCATCGATTCGTTAACGGTGATGATCGTTGTCATAAAGCTATCACAGTTAATTGATGAAGTATAAGTGTCTGTAAAAATAGCATCTGCAGTATATACAACACCTTCATAACTATCACCGTCACATAGAGTAAGCAGTAAAGTATCATATAGAATTGGTGTTACATCTATCACTGTAGAGATAATAGAGTCACAATTATTTATACTTGTATAGTTATCTATCAGCGTAGTGTCAGCATAATAAGTTATTCCTTCATAGCTTTCGCCTTCACAAATAACAATTGGGATAATTTCAGAATATACTGGATGAACAACTATGTTTGTTGTCGCTGTACTATCACAGTTATTAGTTCCTGTAAGTACTTCTACCAATATAGTGTCGGAAAGGTATACAATTCCATTAAAATCTTCTCCAGCACATAACACTATATCTGTCTCACTACTCGTTGGTTGATTAACCGTCAAGATTAAAGTAACAATACTATCACAACCAGTACTACTTGTTAATATATCTGTAAAGGTTCCGCTTGTATTATAAGTACTAGCTCCAACTATAACGCTATCGCCTTGGCAAATCGTTTCATCAAAATTAGTAATCAACTCAAGACTAACATTTACTTCAGTCGTCACAATACTATCACAACCACTTTCAGCTTCATAGGTATCAACCCAGCTTGTGCTAGCGGTATACACTGTTCCATTATATTCTTCTCCATAACAAAGATTGATTGGAACGGTTACGTTGAGTTCTGGGATGACCATAATCGTTGTCGTTACGATACTATCACAACCAAACTCACTCAATAAATTTTCTATTATAATATCACTTGCGTTATATACGATTCCTTCATAAGTTCCGCCTTCACATAATTCTACTGGAATTTCGATCGCATATTCTTCATGAACAATCAGATTTGTTGTTACTACACTATCACAATTATTTGAGCCAATGTATGTATTTATTAAAACCTCATTTGCTGTATAAATTACTCCTTCATAAGTATCTCCTGTGCAGATATCGATTGTTTGTTCGAATACTGTTGGTTGGTTAACTGTCAATATTAAGTTTACTATACTATCACAACCTGTGCTACTCATTAAGATATTACTTGTTATTCCTGTCGTATTGTAAACTATATTTCCAACTACAACACTATCTCCTTGACAAATCGTTTCTACTAAGTTCGTGATCAATTCTACTCCAACTGTAATCTCTGTTGTCACTATACTATCACAACCCGCTGATGATGGATATGTATTAACTAATGTCGTATTTGCAGTGTAAGGTATTCCATCATATTCTTCACCATAACAAAGATCGACTGGAACTGTTACTGTGAGCTCTGGAATAACTGTAATCGTTGTCGTTACGATACTATCACAACCAAACTCACTCAATAAATTTTCTATTATAACATCATTTGCGTTATATACGATTCCTTCATAAGTTCCTCCTTCACATAATTCTACTGGAATTTCGATCGCATATTCTTCATGAACAATCAGATTTGTTGTTACTACGCTATCACAATTATTAGAACCTACATATGTATTTATTAAAACCTCATCTGCTGTATAAATTACTCCTTCATAAGTATCTCCTGTACAGATATTTACTGTTTGTTCGAATACTGTTGGTTGGTTAACTGTCAATATTAAGTTCACTATACTATCACAACCTGTGCTACTCATTAAGATATCACTTGTTGTTCCTGTCGTATTGTAAACTATATTTCCAACTACAACACTATCTCCTTCACAAATTGTTTCTACTAAATTTGTAATCAATTCTGCTCCCACCGTAATCTCTGTCGTTACGATACTATCACAACCTGCTGATGAAGTATAGGTATCAACTAAGGTTGTACTTGCTGTATAAATTGTACCATCGTATTCCGTTCCGTAACATAAGTCGATTGGATTGTCAACTAAAATTTCCTGAGTAACTGTAATCGTAATCGTTACGATACTATCACAACCATATTCACTTATAAGGTTTTTAACAACAATATCGTCTGCTGTATAAATTACTCCTTCATAAACCCCACCTTCACATAAATCAACAGAAACATCTTCTGCATATTCTGAATGGACGATTAAGTTCGTTGTTACTATACTATCACAATTATTTGAGCCAGTGTAAGTATTTAATATCGTTTCATCTGCAGTGTAAACAACACCTTCGTAAGTGTCTCCTGTACAGATATCTATTGTTTGTTCGAATATTGTTGGTTGATTAACTGTCAAAATCAAGTTTACGGTACTATCACAACCAGCGCTAGTCACTAGAAGATCACTTGTCGTTCCTGTTGTATTGTAAACTGTAGTTCCAACTACAATACTATCTCCTTCACAGATTGTTTCTACTAAATTAGTAATCAATTCTGCTCTTACTGTAATCTCTGTGGTTACTATACTATCACAACCTCCAGAAGATGTATAAGTATCAACTAATGTGGCACTTGTTGTATAAGTTATTCCATCATATATTCCTCCGTAACATAAGTCGACTGGATTATCTACCAAAATCTCTGGAGTAACTGTAATCGTTATCGTTACGATACTATCACAACCATATTCACTCATTAAGTTTTTAACAACAATATCGTCTGCTGTATAAATTACTCCTTCGTAAACCCCACCTTCACATAAATCAACAGAAACATCTTCTGC
>CAKZTD010000135.1 GCA_937921595.1 uncultured Saprospiraceae bacterium | reverse complement strand
AAAATATAAAATTATGAAAACCAGAACCCAAGTTCTAACAGCCACAACTATGACCTTAATAAAGCAAAAAACAAAAATCTCGTTTCTCCTCTTTTTCTCTTTCTTTCTATTCAACACCTCTTTTGCTCAAAATCAAAAAGAGACTGAACTCAATCAGAAAGTTGATCACCTGCTAAACAGTTTTTTCCAAGAAAACTATCCTGGAGGTACTGCCCTATTAGCAAAAGAAGGCAAAATAATTTACCATAAAGGTTTCGGAAAATCCAATCTCGAATCAGGAAAAAACATCACAACCGATCAAGTATTTGGAATTGCCTCTTTGAGCAAACCCATCGCAGCCTGCGCCATTTTAAAACTAAGCGAACAAGGTAAATTATCGCTCAAGGATGACATCACTAAATACATCCCAGACTACCCTACTGAAGGACACAAAATAACCATCGAACATTTACTCAGTCATACATCTGGAATTTATAATTACACCAACAATACCAATGAACAAAAAAAGATAGAAAAGCATCATTTTACAGTAGAAGAAAAACTAGACAAACTTAAATCTATTCCCCTTGATTTTGTTCCTGGCGAAAAGTATAGCTATAGCAACTCTGGATACTTCCTCCTAGGATTTATTATAGAAAAGATTACCAACAAATCTTATGAAGACTATATGCAAGAAGAGTTTTTCACTCCCCTCGGCATGAAAAACACCGTCATCAATAAGGACCAAAAAATCATAAAAAAAAGAGCCACTGGTTACGAAGCCAAAGGAGAGAACTTTATTCAAAAAGACCTAACCAAAAAGCCACTATTTCCTGATGGAGGAATCCAGACAACTGCCAAAGATCTCCACATTTGGTACGATGCATTGATCAATAACAAAATTATCAGCAAAGCATCTTTTGAACTAGCAACCACTCCGTTTCAATTAAATGATGGAAGTTTAAGTCAAACTGGTCTTGGATGGTTTATCGGAGATTTATTAGGTTCAAAATTAATCAATCATGATGGTTTAATTTCAGGATATACCAGCTCTCTTGTCTATCTACCTAGCGAAAAAATATTTGCCCTCATTATTTTAAATTGTAATTGGTGGGGTCGAGGAGATGAGCTTGCAGCAATTCCTCATCGTCTTGCGGCCTTTGCTCAGGAGAAAACCATTCAATCAAGTGAAAAAATATCTATTGAAAAGCTTAACCAATATGAAGGCGTTTATCAATCAAAATTCGACGATTTCAAAAGATTCCAAATTCGAAATAATAAGTTATTTTTAATCAAAAAAGATAGAAGTCGAAAAGAATTATTCCATTACAAAGATGATCAGTTTCTTATTCCTACCTCCAATGAAACCATCGTTTTCAAAAGAGAAAACAAGCAGATAACTGGTTTAACTTCAACTCACCTTGAAGCCATTGAATTTGCCAAAACTGAAAAAAATATTGATCGAACATCCTTAGCTAATTTAATATATCAAAGCATTCTTCAAGACGGGTATATCGCTGGTATTTTGCAATTTCATACCCATGAATCATCTTCAGATCATTACCTTGAAGAAAGAGAATTAAACCGAGCAATATTTGCGCTGTATCAATCAAACAGAATAGAAGATGCCAAATCTCTTTTCCATTTTAGCAATAAGCAATTTTCAGATTCGGGGCAATCCTTGGCGCTGTCAATCCTCTTCGCTTTTAAAGAAAAAGGAATAGAAGATGCGAAATTATTTTATAAAAAATACAAAGCTGATTATAAATATTATCACTGGGAAGATGAACTCAATAATGTAGGATATACCATTATGGGTTCAGGGAATATAAAGGATGCCATTGAAATTTTCAAAATGAATACTGAATCTTTTCCAGAATCAGACAATGCATTTGACAGCTTAGCCGAAGCTTATCTGAATGATGATCAAAATGAAAAAGCACTAAAAAACTATAGTACATCAGTCAATTTAAAAGAAGACAATTCTTTTTTAAAAATGGCATTAATCATGCCTACGGCTTACCAGCCAACTCAATTGCCAGAAGATACAACTGAATTATTTTATTCTAGCGGAAACAAAGACAATGACACTGTTTATATTTTTGCGCAAGGAGGTCCTTTATTGGAATTAACCGTCAAAGACTATGATCCGTTTTATTATTTTCCAAACCAAGATAATCTTTTAAAAATCTATACCCGACAGTCTCAAATCATCAATCCGACCCTACTCTCTGTAAGTCCGGCCTTGAGTAAATCTCAAAGCGAATTCGAACATCATCAAAGTGCAGAAATATTACATCGTACCATTTCTTATTTTAAAAAACAAGGAAAAACGGTATTCGTCATTGGGCATTCTTATGGAGCGATGATCAGTCTCGAATATTTAAACAGCTATGAAAATCAGCCAGACCGGTTAATCCTAATGGGAATGAACATTGATTCAGATCTTAGAAATTACAAAGACTTAAAATCGGGGCATTTAGTCCGTTGGAAAGATGGACTGGAACCTTATCAAAAACCACTCTTCTCTGAAAATGACTTCCCCGTGAAATCAATCCTAAAAAAAGAACTCGATTTGGTTTTCGAAAATACCAATAACCTTGTTCAATATTGCGGAGAGAAAAGATTCACCAAATTGCTCAAAGACAAAGACCTAAGCAATGTCATTTTTGTTCATGCAAAATCCGACGAATCTATAGGCAGGGTAAAAAAACATGAATTAGATTTTCTAAAATCCAAAGGTGCTACAACCGTAGAAACTATTGGCGATCATCACAGTATGTTCACTTTCGATTTTATGAAAAAATTATATAATCATTTGAGTCAAAATAAAAGTTTGAACCAAAAGTAATTATAGTCCTGCATAAAGTTCAAGGCTTTCATTTTCCCCCAGACAACAGACAGACGCCACGAGATTCAATTGGACCTCGTGGCGTTTGTTGCTGTCTTGCGTGAAATGTTATTTTAAAAAAAAATGAATAGCTAGAGTAAAAAATTTAGCTTATCATTTTCCTTCCTTCAATTCTCCCATTATCTTATTTAACTTATTTTTCTTTTCCACATAATCCTCCTCAGACATTTTACCTTTCACAATTTCAAGGTTCTCTAATGCTTTTGCATAAGCAGAATATGCCGCTTTATTTTTACCAACCTTTTGCAATAAACGAGCTTTAGACCTAACGAGTGTATAATGTTCCGGATGTTGTTTCATTCCCCAATCATAAACTTCCAAAGCCTGTTCTACTTTCCCTTTATCCTGCAATTCCCAAGCAATACGAGACAAATATCCTCCAGGTGGAATCTCAACAAATCCATATTCTTTTTTTCGATTTTCATAAAAAGATTCTAATTGTTGCGTCATCGATAAGCCTTCATTATTCGCATAATCAAAAAACATTTTTTCATCTACTCTAAAAGCTCTCGTCAATTCTACCATCCCTGTATTAATAGACGGAGGCACACAAGTCCAATGCCCCATACCTTCAAATTTAGATTGCTTCCAAATCAATCCATGCTCCGGATAAATCTTAAATATCGAATCAAGTTTTGCTACCGCTCCACCAAATAATTCTTCTCGCTCCCCTACTGTTCCAGACGAACAATATAAAAACTTAGGTAACTTTTTTCCTGTTTTCAATCTAATGACTGCCTGATCAAAAATATATTCAGAATCAGATCGTATCCCTGGACTTATCCCAATATAGCCATCAAACAAATCGCTTTCTTCACTGAACAAAGTATACAGCACAAATACGCCACCACTTGAATGACCGACGATATTTCGAAAGGGCAAAGTTTTCGCACCATAGATTGAATCAACTAAAGGAAAGATTTCATTCTTAAAATGTTGTTGCAATTCAGGAGCTCTTCCTCCTTTATAATTTTGATCATCTTCATCTCCTTCCTGAGGAGCCGAAAACTCCCATCCCCTCTGCTTTGCATGTACACCCACGACAATCGTTGGAGTGTACTTGTACATGTAGGTATTGTATTCGATAGTCTTTGCTGCTAAATCAATAAATGGATCAAAATGTCCATCTAAAATATAAGTCACCGTAAATCGATCTTCGGGATATTCGTAAAAAGAAGGAGGCAAATAAACGCTAATTTCACGCTCATCTCCAAAGGCTTCGGATTGAATGGTATAATCAAATTTGAATTTCTGGACTTCCTGTGCGGATAATTGAAAGGCAACAAAATAGAAAAGGCAAAACAATGTTTTTATTTTCATGATTGAGGGTTTGTGAGGTGTTTGATTATTTAAAAGACAACAAAAAACTATAATCGTTGCATTTCGATATAATCTAATTGGAATGACTTGCTTTTTTATTTTCCTAAGTCCGGAGGGATACATTGACAACATTTCAATTTCCATATCTTTGCAAATATAAAATATCAGTCTAAAATATAACAATCATGCAATCAACAGGAATAATTACGAAAACCAGTAGCCAAGATTTTGAAAGTACTTACCAAAAACTACGAAGTATCATCGACGGTAATCCGAATTTAAAAATCATGTTAGAATTAGATCATTCAGGCAATGCTGCTAAAAATGATTTAAAACTAAATCCAACCAAGATAATATTATTCGGAAACCCAAATCTCGGAACTCCTTTAATGCAAAATGCTCAAACGGTGGGGCTAGATTTACCTCAAAAAATCTTAGTCTATCAAGATACTAATGGCAAAGTAAAAGTTGTTTATAATGATCCTTTGTATTTAAAAGATCGACATGGAATGACTGGAATGGAAGAGGTTTTAACTAAAGTATCTGGTGCCTTGGATAAAATTACGACAGGAGCAACAAGCTAGATAATTCATTCCATCGTGAATGATGAATCAATTAACTAGTAACAACATTGCCAATGGCAGATTTATAAAATAGGTTCGTAGATGGGTTCATTGAAAATGTAAAATTTTATTTAGAACAATTAGATTCCTTCTTCGATAAAAATGTTTCCAAAAGAATAGACAAGCTGAATCCCTTCTGAAGTTTAACATTTTAAAATTCCAAAACCATATACAATACCAAAATTCAATCACGTATATTTAGGATGTCATTCTCTATTCATTTTAATAAAGCCTATGATACTCCAGAACCAATTTAAAATCGCATTCCGCAATCTCAAAAAAAACAAAACCTTCTCTGCCATCAACATCCTTGGTTTATCCCTCGGTATGGCTTGTTGTTTCCTCATCATTCTTTATTGCTGGCATGAATCCAATTACGACACGTTCCACAAAGATGGAGATCGGGTTTATCGAATTGAATATGCGATGGAAAGAGCAGCCGTTCAAAGAATGGATCGTGTCCCCCCTACTATTGGGCCGGCATTGAGAGAAAATTTTCCAGAGATTGAAAGCAATACAAGATTCTATCCTAGAGAATTAAGTGTAGAACTTCCTGATACCAAACAACAATTCGAAATCGAAGATGTATTCTTTGTTGATTCTTCAGCAGTGAACGTTTTTCATTTTGATTTTATCCACGGGAATCCGAATACTGCGCTTCATCAACCAGACGCAGTGGTCTTAAATGAAGAAACAGCAGAGCAACTTTTTGGAACCACTAATGTGTTGGGACGATCTTTACGATTAGCTGGCGAAACAGGCTTCCGTGTTTCTGGAGTTGTAAAATCTTGGCCAGACAATTCACATCTAGCATTCAATATTTTATTGCCTTTTGAAACCATGATCAAGGTAGAACCAGAACACGCTAGAGAAAGAGCCAAAGGTTTTTTAGAAAATAACTGGACCGCAACCCATTCTTATACTTATGTAAAATTAAGTCCAAACCAGGATCCTGAAAAAGTCAATGAAAAATTCGCAGCATTGATCGAAGAACGTGGAAATGAACACATAAAAAAATCTCAATCTCTTACATTAATTCCTGTTAAAGATATTCATTTAAAAACGGAAGCTGCAGGTCCAAAACCAGCCGGTAATCAAAGCTATATTTATTTATTTTTGTTCATTGGTATTTTGACTTTGCTTATTGCTTGCATCAATTTTATAAACCTTTCGACTGCAAGTTCTATGACCAGAGCCAAAGAAGTAGGTGTTCGAAAAGTACTTGGTGCTCAACGTTTTGCATTGATCAGTCAATTCCTTGGAGAGTCGATGTTGCTCAGTTTCATTTCCTTTGTTCTCTCCTTAATTCTAACTTTTACGGCATTGCCATATCTTAATGACTTGACTGGTATCGTCATTCCATATTCGACGATTGCTAATCCTGTAATCATTACCATTTTCGGAAGTATTTTTCTTTTGACAGGATTCCTAGCGGGATTATATCCAGCATTTTTTGTCAGTCGTTTTAAACCAGTTGTTGTATTAAAAGGTGGTCGTACTGATCGTCAAAAACCTTGGAACGAATATCTTCGAAAAGGTCTAATCACTTTACAATTTCTAGCAGCCATAGGATTTATAACTGGAGCTTTAACTCTATTTTTACAAAATCGATTTATGGCCAATCAACCATTGGGTTTTGATCAAGAATTAATGATAAGTTTGCCATTGAATAGTGCTAATAATTTAAATGCTTTTTTACGCCCAGGAGATGCAACCATGCGTCAACGGATGAATACTTTTGATGAAAACCTTTTAAGTAACTCAAAAATAAAAGCAGTCACTCAATGTTCCCGACTTCCGGGTTTAGGAGCAATTGGTCGAAAGGCTTGGGCAGACAGTAGCTTGTTGGAGTCGGATAATTTTTTCCCAAGAGTCCTCTCTGTCGATTATGATTTTTCAGAAACTTTTAATCTAGAACTTTTAGCAGGTCGTGATTTTGACGCGTCTTTTGGCACCGATCATACGAGTGCTTTTTTAATCAATGAAAAAACCATGAATCAATTCGGATGGACTGACCCTCAGTCTGCCATTGGAAGAGATATGACGCTAGAAGGAAAAGATGGAAAAGTCGTTGGCATTTTAAAAGATTTTCATTTTCAAAATTTACGAGAAGAAATCCAACCACTCATCATGGAAGTTCGACCAGGAGCATTCGGTTATTTTGCATTAAAAGTCGAAAATGGAAACCTCCCAGAGACTTTAAAATTTATTGAAAGTAAATGGAAAGCATCCTTCCCTGAAAAGGGTTTCGAATATTCTTTTTTAAATGAAACCTTAGACGAAACTTATCGAGCAGAAAAACGACTCGCTTTAATTATTAGCTATGCTGCATTTCTAGCCATCTTTATTTCTTGCTTTGGCTTATTTGGTTTAGCTGCATTATTAACTCAACAACGTTTCAGAGAAATCGGAATTCGAAAAGTCCTTGGTGCTTCTGTTCCTCAGATTTTACAACTCATTTCAAAAGACTTTATAAAACTCATCGCTCTGGCCATGATCATTGCTCTACCACTTACCTGGTATTTCCTAAAAGACTGGCTAGCAGAATTTGCTTATCGAATTGATTTCCCTTGGTGGACCACCATTGTCAGCGGATTGGCTGTTATGCTTGTAGCTTTTATCACAATCAGTGCACAATCCATTCGGGCTGCGGTTTCTAATCCAGTGGATGCGATTCGGAATGAATAATAAAACAATCAAAATTTCAATGCAAATCAAAATCAAAATGAGGTTCGGTTTTTATTTTAAAAAATAGGATAAATCAAGCATTCTCTTTTTTGTTTAATAAAACATCAAAAAAAATCCTCTCTCTGAATTTTGATTTTGATTCTCATTTTGATTTTGATTCATTATTTGATTTATAAAGCTTCAATATATTTTTCTAAATCCGCCTAAACCCAAATAAACAACATTCCTCTTTTTTCTTAACTTTAACCCTAAAACATGCTAAAAGCGGATTACCTAATCATCGGAAGTGGAGCAGTAGGAATGGCATTCGCTGATACCCTCCTCGAAGAAACAGACGCAACCATGATCATTGTCGATCGTTATCAAAAACCAGGAGGTCATTGGAACGTCGCCTACCCTTTCGTTACTCTTCATCAACCTTCTGAATTCTATGGTGTAAGTTCTACGGAATTGAGCAAAGGAAAAAGAGACCAGATTGGTTTAAACAAAGGCTTGCATGAATTGGCAACGGGAGCCGAAATTAATGCTTATTATGACAATGTTATGCGACACCGATTTCTTCCAAGTGGTCGAGTACAATACTTTCCACTTTGCAATTATACCGGTGATCAAAAATTTGAATCTATAATCACTGGTGAAAAATATGAAGTTGAAATTAATAAAAAATTCGTAGATGCGACTTATTTAAAAACATCAGTTCCAGCAACTCATACACCCAATTTTGATATTGATCCAACCGTAAATTTCATCCCCATCAACGACCTTCCAATAATTTCAAAACCACCAGCAGGTTTTGTCGTCATCGGAGGAGGAAAAACAGGAATCGATGCTTGCCTTTGGCTATTGGAAAATAAAGTTGATCCTGATAAAATCACCTGGATAATTTCCAGAGATGCCTGGTTATTGGACCGTCGAAACACTCAACCAAGCATAGACTTTTTTGAATATTCAATCGGTGCTCGCGCCAATGAATTTGAGTCACTGGTTCATGCAACTTCTATCACTGATTTGTTTGATCGATTGGAAGCCAGCGGCGTTTTATTACGTTTAGATAAAAACGTTCGTCCAAGCATGTTTCATGGAGCTACGATCAGTCAATTAGAATTAGAACAATTGCAGCGCATCAAAAATATTATTAGAAAAGGAAGAGTTAAAAAACTAGACAAAGATCAAATAGTTTTCGAAAATGATAGCATTCCAACAAGCCCAGATCATGTGCATGTGGATTGTTCTGCAAGTGCATTAAGTAACCTGGAGATGAAACCAATTTTCTCAGGAAACACCATCACTCCACAAACCGTTCGCTCTTATCAGCCCGTTTTTAGTGCTTCATTTATTGCACACATTGAAGCTGCTTACGAAGGCGAAGAAAAGAAAAACGATTTATGCACCATCGTTCCATTACCAAATCACGATACAGACTGGCTAAGAATGATGGGCATCTTTATGATCAATCGATTTAAATGGAGTCAAGATAAAAATTTAAAAAAATGGCTTTTCGATAATCGACTCGATGGCTTTAGTCAAATCATGTCAAAGGTGTCGAGAGAAGACGAAGCCAAACAAGTTATCATCAGCAAAATAAAAACCAACGCCATGCCAGCGATGATGAAACTCCAACAGTTTATAGCTGAACTGGATTGAAAATTTTAAACTATTTTACATACTTAAAAAATGAGTGAATGAGAGAATTGACAAATGAGTAAATCCTCTCCAAAATGTAAAAGAACGAACTAGACTGTAATTTACCACCACATTCACTCATTCCATCATTCACTCATTCCATTATTCACTCATTCGAACAATTCCTAATTAAATATACTATGAGTCAATTTCAAGTAAATAAAACCAATTTTCAAAAAGGAAAAATCGTCAATACTCCAAGCTTAGATCAATTGAATCTTGAAGACGGAGAAATCATTGTAAAAATAGACCGTTTTGCTTATACCTCAAACAACATCACCTATGCTGTCGTTGGGGACATGCTCAGTTATTGGAAATTCTTTCCAGCTTTAGGTGACGATGCAATAGAAGAAGGAGTCATTCCGGTGTGGGGATTCGCCGATGTTGTAAAATCAAATGTTTCAGAAATACCTGAAGGCGATCGTCTTTTCGGTTACTTCCCTCCTGCTTCTTTTTTAAAAATAATACCAAAAGGAATCACGGACAGAAGATTGATTGATGGTTCTGAACACAGAGCTCAATTACCTATCTTTTACAATATGTACCAAAGAGTCAATGCAGAATCTGAATATTCAAAAGCCACAGACGATGCAAGAATGTTACTCTCACCGCTTCATATGACCGCATTCTGTTTATGGGATTTATTAAAAGAAAAAAATTGGTATGATGCTCAACAAGTCATCATTCTATCTGCATCTAGCAAAACAAGTATTGGCTTAGCTTATGCTTTAAACATCGATAGTTCAGCACCAAAAGTAATCGGCATGACTTCTCCAAGAAACATCGACTCCGTCATGAATCTAAATCTATATGACGACATACATTCCTACGAAGAAATTACAGAGATCGTCAAAGATGTCCCAACAGTAATCGTCGATATGTCTGGTAACAAAGAAGTGCTCACTGCATTGTTCAACTACCTTGGAGATCAAAGAAAATATTGTATCAATGTAGGTATAACGCATTGGAAACATGCTGGCCCAGGTGATGATATATTAAAAGAAAGAAGCGAATTTTTCTTCGCTCCTACTCAACTCCAAAAACTACTAAAAGAATGGGGCCCTAAAGTTTTCGCTGAAAAATCGTCTACCTTTTTTAAAGGAAGTGCAAGAAAAATATCCAACTGGTTAAGTTTCGAAAAAATTGATGGTTTGGAAGGACTAGCAGAAATTCATCCACAAGTCTGTAAAGGAACCTTAGCAGCGAACAAAGGCTTAATCGTGGAAATGTAAAGTTCTCAAAAACGATCATACCTATTGCATTATATTTCTGACTCCTTACTCTAATTAAGGATGTTTTCCAATAGAAGAAATATCCAATTTCCATTTTAATAAAAAAAAATATACATTTATACTCAATAAAGACTGAGATTCATCACACCTAATTTTCCTCAGCTACACTCAAAACAGAGTTAACATTTTTTTTTTGTTATAAAACCCACTCTATTTGGATGTAATTTTTATATGCACACCTATTAAAATAATTATTAAAAACTTACATTGAATATGGACAAAATGTTCCTATTCAATTCATTTGCTCAACCCAAAAAAACTAAGATGAAAAATTTTACGATTTCTATTCTCTTTTTTATTCTCCTTGCTTTCCAAGCATTTTCAAATAACGGACCTAATAATCCTCCTAAAAAAGATCAAATTAGTTCCAATGCAGCTACTGAAAAAGATGTCATCGTCGGCGACAATGATGATGGCAGTGTCATCGACTTATTAATTGTATACACTGCTCGACTCAGCCAAGACATGAATGGTTCTGACAATGTAGAAAAATGGGTTGATGAAGCCATGAGTAAATTGAATAGAGCTATGCGAAACAGTCAGATAAACCTTCGGGTTGATCCGGTCTATGTAGCTCAGATTCCTTATATCGAAAGTTCGAATGCAACTGATCTTACAAATCTAACTCAAGGAATCAATGGCCTGCAAATAGTTCATAGACTTCGAGATCAATATCACGCCGATGCTGTCATCCTATTTACAGATAATAATCAAGGAGGACAAGCACAAGCCTTGATGAGTCTGGAAGGTGATTTTTTGAAAAGTCGATTTATGGTTTCTAATAATTATACTTCAACATTCATCCATGAATTTGGACACATCTTAGGTGCCCAACATGATGATATAGTAAATGGTGAATTAGAAAAAGCGATCTTCCCTTATGCCCATGGTTATACCGGCGGAAATTATACACCGAATACAACGGTTGGAGGTTATGCAAAAGGAAAACAAGGAATTGGGAAGTTTGAAAATTTCTATTCCAACCCTGATCTTGTTTATAGAAATGCTCCGATGGGTGATCGTGCAACCGGAGATAATCGTCGAACGTTTAATGAAACTGCACCATATATTGCAAAGAATAGAAGCAGTGTTTACACCTGGACTGGAGCAGTCGGCACCGAATGGAAAAACTCTGGTAACTGGTCCGCAAATCGAGTCCCTAGAAACATTGATGACGTTGTAATTCCAGAAGGTCTTAGCGATTATCCAAATATAAAAGATGGCATCAAAGCTTATGCTCGAAATGTGTTTATTTCAAAAGGTGCTAGTCTAAATATGTCAGGAGGAACGCTTAATGTACGCGGCCATTTCAAAGCAGATGGTAATTTTATTGCGACTGGCGGAATGGTTGATATGAGATGTAACCTCGACAAAGGTACCAGCATCACCTTAAGCAATAGTTCGAATTTTCATGATTTAAAAATCGGAGGAAATAATTCAAAATCCTGGGTTCAGTTAAAAAGTAGCTTATTGGTAAAAGGCGGATTGACTATTGAACCTTGGGCTATACTTGATCATAATAAAAATGCTATTGCCGTTCTAGGAGACTGGACCGATACTTATGGAGGTGGTTTTGATTATAATGCTTCTTCTGTAAAAATCGACGGAAAAACTACCATAAACGAAAACACTTTTAATTTCAAATTTCCAATAGACGATGAAGGTTTTTATTCTTCTGCTGCTCCCGCATGGAGCTCATTACCAGAAAAAGGAAATGCAAATTTAAAATGGATGTTTGGCGGTAGAGAAGGTATGGCCAGATTATTCACTCAACAATACTCTCAAGACAAACAAGCCTATATGAGCAATGTCGATGTCTATGCTTTCACTAATGAAATTGCATTGACTGCAGGGACTTCTTATGAATTTGAATTCGAATTTAAAATGACACAAGGAACTCCTCAGGAAATCTCAGTTTATTTCGGAGATGGACATTTACCAAGTTTGATGACCAAGGTCGGAGAGGCAGAAGAAGTACCAGACAATAACACCTGGACTACGATTAGTAGAACTATAAAAGTTCCTAAGGATGGAATTTACAACCTTGCGATCAGAGCTTACAATAGCCATGAAGAAGATGTTTCAGAATCGTTTTTAAGGAATGTAAAAATTACTCCTCCTGCTCCTGATGCGACTAATGATTTTGGAAATGGAAATGTAAATATTGCCACAACAGAACCAACAAGTTCAGAACCTACCGATACAAATACTCCAACAGTACATGTACCGACAACTACAACAGGCTCAACCAACACCACTGCACCTACATCAACCACTACTACGACAGATCCAACAACCACAACTAATCCTACAACACCAACTAGCAGTCCTGAAGAAATCGCTACTGGAAGAGTTTATCATGTTTCAATGAGACCCAATTGGAGAGACGAAATATATAATGTTTCTAATGACCGATTAGATGTAAGTGCTTATACTCCAGCAAAAGACGATGGGGAATTTTTAGCTGGGGGTAGATATGAAATATTTATGTTGACTCACAAAGAAACCCGCTCTCAGGCATTTTTACATTGGGCAGCTGTTAGCGAAGAATGGGAACAAGACATCAAAAGTTTATTTGGATTTCATATAACACCAATGGAACCAGGACCAAATACTTTTAAATTAAATGATAAGTTTAGATTGATGTATCACAATGGAACTTATACTTGGGAAGTTTGGAGAGATACAGAATTCGTCGCTCGCTTTTTTGTAACTACTGAAGTTGATGAATCGGCTGGAACCGTTACTGGAACAAGTACAGGAAGAGGTACAAATACTACTGGCACTAGTCCTTCTGGAACATCAACTAGTACTTCTTTAGATAAAGAAACTACTTTGAAATTAGGAGAAGAATTAAAAGTAAATGAAAAAAAATATTCTATAAATGGTAAATACTACCTGATCATGCAATCCGATGGAAATGTAGTAATTTATACGGACACAGATAATCCTATCTGGAGCACAGCTACTAATGGCTCCGGAGACAAAGCTAGATTCGCCATGCAAACTGATGGCCATTTAGTATTATACGATTATTGGGGACAAGCTATTTGGGCTTCACAAACTCACCCGGCGTGGGATTCAAAATATAATTCCTCCACTTGGAAACCAGTAAAAGCTGTTTTAGAAAATGATGGCTCACTTGTTTTGTATAGCAGTACAGGTGAACAGGTTTGGACGAGTAAGCTTGGGAAATTATAAGATATAAACCTCTTCGTAATTTTGTGTTCTCAGTGATTTCAGGATTAATCACAGAGAACACAAAATTGCACAGAGAATTCTCGGAGTATTCTCAAAATTTTAAAAACGATTTCTATCATCACAAATTTCCTTCAAATTTCCAAGAAATTATATTTGCTGTGTATTAAAATTTAGTTCCTTTTTTCAAAATTTGAGTACCTTACCTTTTAAACAACAACTACTTTACAAAAATGATAGTTACTTACGCCTACACCATTCTTTATGTAAAAGATGTTCAAAAATCTATAGACTTCTATACCAAGATCTTTGGATTCGAACAGAAATTTATCACTCCTGAAAAAGATTATGCAGAATTAATTTCCGGAGCGACTACCCTAGCCTTCGCTTCTTTAGAACTTGGAAAATCAAATTTAAAAAATGGATTCATCGAAAGTTCAAACCAACAAAAAACTTTTGGAATAGAACTAGTTTTTACTTGCGAAGACCTAGAGGATCTAATGCAATTAGCTAAAAAAACTGGAGCCATTGTACTAGAAGATATCAAAACAAAACCTTGGGGACAAAAGGTTGGATACATCAGAGATGTTGATGGCTTTTTAATAGAAATTTGCACTCCGATGAAAAACTGAGCACTCTTTTAAGTTTAATTCATGACGCGAACTTGATGCAGTGCATCAAAGGAATAGGTAGAAAAGGAAACTGTAAATAAAAGCAAGGTATAATGGCACGTTTGAAACTTGTCAGAAATGAATCACAAAAGCATGAAATCCAAAAACGATATAAAAGAAAGAAGAGGAACCATTCTATTTATTATAATTATCCTGTCTCCATTTATTATTTATGGAAGCGTGCAAGCCTGGGCTTACTATGAACTCAGCCAAATCAAATTTTCGAATAACCACTCTGATTCAGAAACAGTAAACCAATCAAAGACAACAGATCCATTTTATAATACAGACTGGCCCCAATTCTTGAAACCGAAAACTTACAGCCTCTTTGTCGGAGGAGATATGGAAAGTGAAATTAAAATAAGTCAAGGAATTGAATTCACTGCCATCGATAGCTCAACCATTGAATATCAAATAGATTTTTTAGAAGATTGGAAAACAAAGCATACCATCAAAGGTAAAGCACAACTTGATTACGAATCCCTCGACAATGATCTTTATAAAATAACAAATAATGCCGAAGAAACATTTCCTGCTTATCGATTTACAGGAAAATACCATAGTTGCAAAATAGAACTCCTCATTTCAAAAACAGAAACCAGAGCCAGTTCATTTGCTAAAATATATCTACATTGCCCTGGCAAAACAGAAGAGTATAAAACCATAATGTATTTCAAATGAAAATCTGTATCGCTCAGATAAAATCTGCAAAAGGAAACATCTCCTCAAATATCGAAACGCATAAAAGGTATATCCACCAAGCGATCGAATACCAAGCAAACTGCATTTTCTTTCCTGAATTATCAATCAGTGCATACGAGCCCCAACTTGCAAAGTCCTTAGCCATTCTACCAAATGATCCTCGATTCGATTCTTTTCAAAAACTAGCAGATACCCATCAAATCACAATCGGTCTAGGTGTTCCACTAAAAAGCGATTCTGGAATCCATATTAGCATGATAATTTTAAAACCCAATCTTCCCCGACAGTTTTATTCTAAAAAATATTTACATGCTGATGAGGAAGCATTTTTTAAAAGTGGAAAAAACAAGTCCAATTCTATCCAACTAAAAGAGCAAATCGCTATTGCCATTTGTTATGAAATATCCATTCCCGAACATCCAGCAGCAGCTCATCAAAGCGGAGCAAAAATCTATCTTGCCAGTGTTGCTAAAACACAAGCAGGAGTCATAAAAGCGCATGAACAATTATCCAATATCGCAAAACAATACTCCATGACCTCTCTTATGGTCAACTCCATCGGTCCAAACGATAATTTTATCAGTGCTGGCCAATCAGCCATTTGGAATGACGAAGGTATTTTATTAGAAAAATTGAATGATACTTCTGATGGCCTACTTATACTTGATACGGAAACTCAAGATATTATTCTAAAATATTTTTGAAGGAAGGCATGAAAACCAAGAACTAATTGATATTAATTATTCTTAAAAAAATCTCTCTCCCCTATTACGTTTCCCAACCTCAAAGTATATATTCAAAAGGAAACCATTTTTTTAAAAATTAACGCAATGAACGTCTACCAAATCAATCCAGAACGACTCAATCAATTCATGATGAAAAAAGCATTAAACGACGTAGGTCTTTTTGTTATCATCATAATCGTATTTGTCCTCATCATGGGCATATCAACTGAGATGAAAGTTGCTTATATATTATTAGCAAAAGGAGCACCATACATACTACCTTTCCTTGGTGTTATATTCTTATTTTCCATGATATCCTCAGGAGTTCCCGGTGCTACCAGATATGAAATCGGAGATAATTTCTTTGGAAGATTCCTCCAACACGGTGACATCAATGCCTTTACTCAACATTCATTAAATCGATTAGAAAGAAGGCATGGTCAAAAGCAATTTGACAAGATTTATTTTAATGAAACTAAAAGTGTAAAGTTCACAAAAAGTAAAATCATCATTAAATCAGAACGATTTAATTTCTGGAACGGAAATGGAAAAATCGTCATCCCTTGCGAAGTAGCAGAATTCGAAGATATCAAAAGACAAATTACCGATATTTGCAGAAGTAATCGTAATATTGATCGACAGTTTTGATTTAGGAATTTTAATAATATTTTTCCTCCGATGATTAAAATTTTCAACCTGACTGCTTCTAAATCTTTATGCATTAACAAAAAATAATTGATACTCGATAAACTGAATCCCTTTGATTTGTACTACATTTATAGTACTTATAAAAAAATCAAAGCGCATGAAATACCTAAAACTATTTTTACTCCTACTAATCTTCACAAACTGCAACGCTCAAAATCAAGCAGACAATTTACTCCTCGAAAAAGAACTAGTCTCCGATTTATCAAAATATCCAATCTACCCAAGATTAGTTCAAGATAATAATGGAGTAAAAGAATGGAAAAAAGAATACCAATATTTAGACAGCATTGACATTTATAGAATCACCTATCTCAGCGATGGATTGAAAATTCGTGGCCTGATGGTGCAACCTAAAAAAGAAGGAAAATATCCTTGCATTATTTATAATCGCGGAGGCAATCGAGATTTTGGTTCTTTGAAAATATTTCATGGTGCGATGACGCTAGGGCAAATAGCAAAAGAAGGTTATGTCGTCATAGCTAGCCAATATCGAGGAAATGCAGGAAGCGAAGGCAAGGAGGAATTTGGAGGCAAAGACGTCAATGATGTAACTATCTTAACTGAAGTTTTGAAAGAAATCGAATTCGCTGATACTGAAAAAATCGGCATGTATGGCTGGAGCAGAGGAGGTATGATGACTTATATTGCATTAACCAAAACAGATAAAATAAAAGCCGCTGTAGTTGGTGGAGCAATTTCGGATTCCGAAGCAGGCATCAAAGATCGACCAGAAATGGGAACCGGAGTTTATGCGGAATTGGTGCCTGCTTATGAGACAAACAAAGAAGAAGAATTAGAAAAAAGATCTGCTATAAAATGGGCTGATAAATTCCCGAAAAATGTTCCGCTTTTAATTTTGCATGGCAACGCCGATTGGAGAGTAAAACCTGAGCATAGTTTGAAACTAGCATTGGAATTAGAAAAACATAGAGTACCTTATCGCTTAATAATTTTCGAAGGCGGAGATCATGGCATTCGTGAACACAAAGAAGAAGTTGATCAACAGGTCATCAGTTGGTTTGATAAATATTTAAAACAAGGAGCACCACTTCCGAATATGGAACATCATGGAAGATAGAAAATAATAACTAATAACATTCGGGCCTTAAAATATTGTTAATTTTTATTTTGCTCTAGACTAAGAGAAAACGGCATTCGGCATTAGGTTTTCGGGCTCTCCTAATGCCGAATACCTAATATCGTTTATACTAAAATTAAAATCAAGCTCTTTAAAACCTGATTCGCATAATTAATTTAGTCCAATAACTTAACATAAATATGTTCTCAAGAATAGAAACATTAAACGAAAAAAAACTGGCCAGTAAATCCATCAGAACAAATCTGATAGATAATAAAACATTCCAGTTATGGGGTAGTTTTATGCCATTAAAAAAATCAATTTCTGATATAGTCAGTCCAGAGTTGTACTCCATCCAAATCTATGATGATTCCCTATACTTTAAAAACTTCACACCGCATACTGAATTTACAAAAGTGGCAGGAATTGAAGTTTCTAATTTTGATAATCTAGCGGAAGGTATTCAAGGATTCACGTTAAATGGAGGATTATATGCCATATTTATTCACAAAGGTCCATCAAGCGAGTTTCCAAAAACCATGCAATACATCCTCGGTCAATGGCTTCCAAATTCTGAATACCAATTAGATCATCGTCCGCATTTTGAAATAGTGGATACGAAACATAAGCACACCGATCCTGATGCTGAGGAAGAAATTTGGATCCCTATTCGACTAGAGAGTTAGTTTTTTAATAAACATTTTTTAAGATTCCGCTCAGCCCAAATTACACCGGCGAAATCAATTTCACATTCCCCCTACCCTTCAACAAAGGTTTCACAATCCCCTGTATCTCTTTTGTCAAAATCCCCAACATCTTCCGTTTTACAAAATGTTGATGAACCACCAAACTGATTGCTCGAACTGGCACTGGCGTTTTAAAACTCTTCAAATATTTCCGATCCTCTTCCATAAAATCTAATGTCGCTAACAAAGGCAACAAAGTCACACCATCAGTCTTTCGAACAAAGCGCATCAAAGTATCCACCGTACCAGATTTATATTCCATATTCCAATCCGCTGCTCGTTTTTTTCGCAAAGAACAAATCGTTTCCACCTGTGTCCGCATGCAATGTCCTTCTTCCAATAACCACAATCGATCGATATCAATCTTACTGATATCTTTTACTTTACCCGCTCCAGAATCTGCCCGATCATACAAAAAGAAAGGTTCATTATACAAAGCAGTTTCCACCAAATCTGGATGATTCAAAGGTGTCGATAAAATACCAATATCAATCGTTCGGTTTTCCAATTCACTAATGATTTTCTCCGTAGTGATCTCACTAATTTCAAACTGAATATTTGGGAATCTTTTTATAAAATCATTTAAAAACAATGGCAACAAAAATGGCGCAACAGTTGGTATCACTCCAATTCGTAAAGTGCCACTATCCTCCCCTTTCATATCATTTACAATTTCATCCAGATTCTCCAATTCTTTCAGCACAACCTTTAGTTGTTTGATCACCGCTTTTCCTTCTTGAGTAATCGTAATCGGTTTAGTCTTTCTATCAAAAATGGTAACCCCAATCTCATCTTCAAATCGAGCCACCATGGTACTCAAAGTCGACTGTGTTACAAAGCACTTAGTCGCCGCTTTACCAAAGCTTAAAAATTCTCCGACTGAAATGACATAATTTAGCTGCTGCACGTTCATTGACTGTATCGATGTTAATTATAACAATATCGTTTTTATCAATCAAAGGTATGGATTTATTTCAGAATAATCAGATGACAGGATTTAACAACTTCAGCCAATAGATAGCTTATTTTCTAATACCCCTTCATAAGAAGCATTATCCTAATACATTTAACCTAAAACAAATATCCTTTTCTCTTAAAATTAAACCGAGTCAAAAGAATATTTCCAAAAAATATAAAATTTTATCGATAGGTGTCACAAACGCTGCACTGCTTGTGTATTGTATATGAATGCGCTTCGAATCATTTTTAATTTACTATTTTTAAAACAATATTCCGGAAGGACTCTTTTGGAAAAAATATATAAACCATCATGAAATTTAATTATTTATCAATATCCGCATTATTTATTTTTGGACTCCTTTTATTTACCTCATGTGGCAAAGAGAACATTGATTTAAGCTCGACTGAGGAAGAAGAAGTAAATCCTGTATTAGTTGTTTGTAACCTTGAAGTATCTATAGGTGAACAACCTCCAGGAAGTGGAGACTTATACAGTAATGTAAATGGAGGAACGGCTCCTTTTACTTACCTATGGTCAACAGGAGAGACAACTGCTAATATTTCAGTAACAGAGGAAGGTACTTTTACTGTAACAGTAACAGATGCTGAAGACTGTACCTCCGAAGCTGAAATCACCGTTTCAGAGCAAGATCCTTGTCAGTCTTTTACTGCAGAAGTTGAAGAGACGCTTTTAGGTACTTTGAATGCCATTACAAATGGAGGAACGGCTCCTTATACATATTCCTGGTCAACGGGAGAAACTACTGCGGAAATTACGGTAATAACGGACGGTACTTATTTTGTAACTGTAACGGATGACAACGGTTGTTCGTCGGAAGCTGAAATTACCGTTACGCTTCCAGATCCTTGTGAAGTTTTCCTTGTTGAAATCGAAGAATCTCCAGCAGGTACTTTGATTGCTAACACAAGCGGTGGAACTGCTCCATATGTTTATATTTGGGCGACAGGAGAAACTACACCCACAATTAATGTGGTATCAAGTGGTACATATTCAGTAACTGTAACTGATGCCAACGGTTGTGTTTTCGTGGAAAGCATAAATGCTACCGGGTCAGATCCATGTAGTAATAGTAACCTGACAATTACTATTTCAAATCCGCAAGCTACCACACTAATTACTGCCTATGATGGCGGAACAGCCCCATATGCTTTTTTATGGTCAACCGGAGAAACTACTTCAAGTATTTCTGCTCCAGGTAGTGGCACCTACTCGGTTACAATAACAGATGCCAATGGATGTATTGCCGAGGATGATTTCGAATTACCTTAGATATAATAAATGACTTTAACTTGAGGCTTATTTTTAATCAAATAAGCCTCAAGTTTTTTTACTAAAGTAAGACTAGTGATAACATACAAATGCAAATAAGTGACGACCTGATAAAATCTTGTGCTGCTCAAAATAGAAAAGCACAGAAGCAATTGTATGAATTGCTTTTACCTTATCTACGAGCAGTTGCTAATAGATATCTCCGAGATACCTCTTTTGTTAAAGATGCTTTACAGGAAAGTTTTATTAAAATTTTTAGAAACATAGACAGCTATAATTTTGACAAAGCACCTATAAAACAATGGGCTGCAAGAATCACGATCAATAGTTGTTTCAATTATAATAAAAGAGTGATCGGTAGTCCAAAGGAAGAGTTTGTAATTGAAAAACATCAAATCCCCGCAGAGCCAGTCACTATACAAAAATTGACGGACGAAAATTTACTCCTAGTATTAAAAAAAATGCCAAATGGATACTTTGAAATTTTTAATTTATCTGTCATTGATGGCTATACACATACTGAAATTGCAGCTATGTTGAATATTAGTGAAACCCTATCTAGAAAGCGACTCTCGAGAGCAAAGAATTGGTTGAAAAAATTTTATCAAGAAAAAAATGATTGGCTAGCTCTACTTAGTCGTTCATCGTTAATCTAAAATTAAGAGACATGACTCATATAGAAGATGAATATAAAAAAAGGTTTAACAATCAGGAATTATCAAATGACGATTTCGATAGTGAAGGCTTCTGGGACACCATCTCTGAAAACTTAGACCTTGATGAACCTAAAGACAAGAAAAAGAAAAGAATTATATGGTTTTGGTTTCTCTTTTTCGGAGTAGCAATGATTAGTGGAATCACTTATTATTTTAATTCAAATAAACAAGGCATTGTCCAAAAACCAGTAATTGAAAATAGACAAGACAAGGAGATTGAAAAAAACCAATTAGAGCGATCCTCTTCAGCATCTAATGGATATGTTTCTCCATCTAAAGAATCTATCTCAAAAAATAATCAAACTATAAATCCTGAGAACTCACCTTCTATTGAAGAAACGACAACTATTAATCAGGTAACTAAAAATTCTAGAAAGGAAAACACAACAGATAAAACATCAAGTAACCCTAAAAGTACTTTAGAAAACAATGGAGTGGCTAAACCTAAAGTATTTGATTTGCCAAAGAATATTGACTCAAATAGAAATCTAGTTGCTCAATCAAAAAATGGAAAAGAAAAAAGCGAGACTACCCAAGAATCTCAAACAACTGACCAACCTTACCAACCTAATCAACCCGAAGTAAATACATCAAATAGTTCTCCAACTGAATCTTCGCAAATTACAGCGATAGACTCATCTTCTCAAGTTACAGAACCAAGTCCAGCTTCTCAAACCGTAGAGCTTGATACATCTTCTCAAAGTATTGCTCTTGATACTTTGTCTCAAAATACAGTACTAGATACTTTAGCTCAGACTAATTTTCCAATTCCAAATAAAGATACTCAGGAAAATAAAGATGCTCGTAATATCTCTTGGGAAGTAGGTGCATGGGGAGGAAGCAACCTGATTAATTTCAATTTCAAATCAAGTAGTTCGCTTAATTTAGCGAAAATAAATGAGCAGAGTGAATCAGGTGAGTTAGGCTTAAGCCTTGGGTTTAATACCGCTCTAATTTGGAAAGAGCATTGGCTTTTGAATACTGGTTTTGAATATCATCAACTCTGGTCTAGATTTGAATACGAAAGCATGGAATCTTCTCAAGAACTCAAGGAAAATCAGCTATTGAAGGTATGGGTCGATGAAACCACTGGAGATACTTTGAATCGGTTTTACGGCGATATCAATGTTAATTCGATTACTACTCGAGAAGTAGTTCATTTCAATAAATTTCAACGATTCAGTATTCCAATTGAAATAGGTTTTCAAAAGAGTGCACAAAAACTAGTGTATGGAATAAGCGCTGGAGGAGTGCTTAACTTTACTTTTAATCAAGCAGGAAGAACCCTTGATAAGAATACTGAAATTAAAGAATTCGATAATGACAGTTCAGTTGCACCGTTTAAGCCGTTCAGTCTTGGCTTAAGAGTATGTCCATTTGTAGGCTATCGTATTTCAAAGAATCTGACTATGAAAATTCAACCTCAATGGTCATTGGTTTCTTCCTCTAAATTTGATGGAACCGATATTAAGTTGAATGCTCATCAATTCAATTTAAACCTTGGCCTAGGGTATTCTTTTGATTGATTTTTTTAATGAAGTTGTAAAAAAAAAAGTGAAATTATCTGAGATAATTTCACTTTTTTTTTAGTTCTTTTAGTACTTTCTTTTAACGTTTACTACTTCAAACGCTTCATTAAAAACGGCTTCTTTCTTCTAGCCACTTCCAAATGCGCATTATCCGCCATCACCACGTAACCCTCTCCTCTCACGTACTCTTCGATGTAATTGAGATTTACGATACAATTTTTATGAATTCTAAAAAAGTTGAAGTCTTCGAAATACTCATAATTCCCTAAAGTCTTAGAACACCAAAGCTTTCGACCATCAGTTAAGATAAACTGGGTAAGATTATCCTCACCTCTCATAAACATAATGTCCTTGACATTGACCAAGTAAATCTTGTCATGAGAAGGAATACAAATTTTATTAAAAGGATTTGGATTAAAATATTGATCTTTGAAAATCTTATATCGTTCTTCAATCGTTTCTACATCTTCTTTCTTCACACGATTAACCGCATCCATCAATACATCCGGATCGATCGGTTTAGTCACGTAACCAAGTGCACTATAATTACAAGCCTTCATCGCATACTTCTCATAAGCAGTAACGAAGATAATTTCAAATCGAATCTCTTCAATCTTATCTAATAATTTAAAAACCAAACCATCTGGAAGATTGATATCAAGAAATACGATATCCGGTTGTTTCGCAGGCTTATTTAGAAGTTTTAGACCATCCGCTATTGAACCAGCAGATGCAACAACTTCTACATTTGGAGAATTTAGTGCAAGTAAGTTTTTAAGATTAATAACTCCCTTAGGTTCGTCCTCAATGATAATAGCCTTCAACATAGTGTTCTTAAGTTTTAATGATTAGGTTTCATTTGGATACGTCTATATATTACAGAAATCAAAAATACGTGATAAAAACGTATTATAAAAATATTTCATAGAAAAACTTCTTTAATACCTTGTCACTAAATGACAAACTAGACTTTTTTGTAATTCACTTTTCAACAATGCTATTGAATACCTTTCTAAATGCACTTCTTTTTATAACATTAAAAATATGCATCAGACATAAATAGTCTTAACATTGCCCCCTAGAGTTTTATGTTAACACCTACATAAACGGTATTAGGTGTTCGGAATTAGGAGTACCCGAGTATAGAATACCGAATACCTTTTTTCTTAGCTAGGAGCAAATTGAAAACTAAAAATATTTTAAGCTTACTTAACATTAAATATTTAAATATAGAACCAGTTAAAAGTAAAGCTATGGTCAATTGAGCCTTATACATAATCGAATATATCAATAAATAAAATCATAATCATAGACAACATCAATAATACAATTGAATAATTCAATAATCATTTAAGGCGTTTTTCTCTTCTATTTATATAATATTTGTCACTTTTGTTCCAATTCTAAAATCAATAAAAAATCATATTATGGATAACCACGAAAATAAAAACGGAGCCGGCGGAAAATGCCCGTTTACTAGCGGAAAGCTAAGTAAAGTCGCTGGAGGAGGAACTACAAACAGAGATTGGTGGCCTAACCAATTGAACTTAAATATCCTCAGACAACACTCTTCACTTTCAAACCCAATGGGTGATGATTTCAACTATGCGGAAGAATTCAAATCATTAGACTTGGCGGCAGTAAAGAAAGACCTAGTTGATTTGATGACAGACTCTCAAGATTGGTGGCCAGCAGATTATGGTCATTATGGACCATTCTTTATTCGAATGGCTTGGCACAGTGCAGGTACTTACCGTACCGGAGATGGACGTGGTGGTGCTGCAACAGGTAACCAAAGATTTGCACCGATCAATAGCTGGCCTGACAATGGAAACCTTGACAAAGCACGTTTATTGCTTTGGCCAATCAAACAGAAATACGGAAAGAAAATCTCTTGGGCTGACTTAATGATCCTTACTGGAAACTGTGCACTTGAATCAATGGGATTTGAAACTTTCGGTTTCGCTGGTGGACGAGCAGATGTTTGGGAACCAGAACAAGATATCTATTGGGGATCTGAGCATGAATGGATGGGATCTGACAAACGTTACGCAGGTGAAGGAGAAAGAGAACTAGAGAATCCTTTAGGTGCTGCTCACATGGGATTAATTTATGTAAACCCAGAAGGTCCAGAAGGACAACCAGACCCGATTGGTTCAGGTTATGATATCCGAGAAACTTTTGGTCGAATGGCAATGAATGATGAAGAAACAGTTGCACTTGTTGCAGGTGGACATACTTTTGGAAAAGCACACGGTGCAGCAGATCCTGACAAGTATGTTGGAGCTGAACCAGAAGGTGCGAGTATCGAAGAACTAGGAACTGGTTGGAAAAATACTTTCGGAACAGGAGTTGGAGACGATACCATTACTAGTGGTATTGAAGGTGCATGGACGCCTAATCCAACAAAATGGGACCATGATTATTTTGAAGTTTTATTAAACTATGATTGGGAATTGACGAAGAGTCCTGCAGGTGCTCATCAGTGGACACCGACTGCGGCTTCAAATGCTAAAATGGCTCCTAAAGCTGGAGATCCTTCTAAAACTCAAGCATTGATGATGACCACTGCTGACATGGCGCTTAAAATGGACCCAGCGTATTTGAAAATATCTAAACGCTTCCATGAAAATCCGGATCAATTTGCTGATGCCTTTGCTCGTGCATGGTATAAATTGACTCACCGTGATATGGGACCAGCTAATCGTTACCTTGGACCTGAAGTTCCACAAGAAGAACTAATTTGGCAAGATCCAGTTCCAGCGGTTACACATGAATTGGTTAACGATCAAGATATTGCAACGCTAAAAGCTAATATCCTTGCTTCAGGGTTAACTGTTGCTCAGTTAGTTTCTACGGCTTGGTCATCAGCATCAACTTACCGGAATTCTGATATGAGAGGTGGTGCAAATGGTGGTCGTATTCGTTTGTCTCCTCAGAAATTCTGGGCAGCTAACAATCCGGTAAAACTAGAAACAATTCTAAATACATTAGAAGGTGTTCAAAAAACATTCAATGATGCTCAGTCTGGAGGTAAGATGATTTCTTTTGCAGACATCGTTGTACTCGGTGGATGTGCAGGTATCGAGCAAGCAGCAAAAAATGCGGGTCACGATATTACTGTTCCTTTCACTCCTGGACGTGGTGATTCTTCTCAAGAACAAACAGATGTAGAATCATTTGCTTTCCTTGAGCCTGATGCAGACGGATTCAGAAACTTTGCTAAGAAAAGATACAGTGTATCAGCAGAAGAGATGTTGGTAGACCGAGCACAATTATTGACATTGACAGCTCCAGAAATGGCAGTTCTTGTTGGTGGAATTCGTGTACTTGATGCTAACTTTGATCAATCTCAACATGGTGTATTTACTAAACGTGCAGGATCACTTACCAATGATTTCTTCGTCAATCTTTTAGATATGAGTACAACTTGGAGAGCAACCTCTCAAGATGATCAGGTATTTGAAGGTCGTGATAGAAAAACTGGTGAAGTAAAATGGACCGGTACAAGAATTGATCTTATTTTCGCTTCTAATTCAGAGCTTCGCGCAGTTTCGGAATCATATGCATGTTCTGATTCTGAAAAACGATTTGTAAATGATTTTGTTGCTGCATGGAACAAGGTGATGAATTTGGATCGCTTTGACTTGGCTTAAGTAATTTAAAATTTATAGTGGAGCAATTTATAATTGCCAAGCTTGATTATATTATTATCCCGAATTTTGGAGCAATCTAAAATTCGGGATTTCTTTTTTCAGCATTATTTGAAAAATGCTAAAAACAACCTTTAACATTTTCATAAGAAAATATTTCCTTTTTATACAATAACTTCGACTCGGTAATAAGGGACAAAATTGTTAACCTATAGCAGGATATCAATTGAAGTCTTGAAACAAACTCACATCGGGATAGTATGAAATAAATAGGACGCTTACCTTACTTTTGGTAAACCTGATCCAGTTTTACAAATTCATCAATACATCATCCTTCCTTCATTAGCTGAGAAACAATCAAAACTTTCTTGATCATCCAGTAGCTATAAAACCTTATAAGCTATGAAAAAGATCGTCGGTTTGTTGCTATGTCTATGCATTTTATCTAACTGTAATACTCCCAAAAATTATCTAAAAGACAAAAGGCCAATAGCCGCATTTCAAAGTTGTTTGAGCCTCATCAATAATGGATCATTTTCAAAAAAGCATGTCGCTTATTTTGCTAAATCTTTTCATCAAATCAATAAATCTCCTATTCTTAGAATAGAGTATTTACGACAAGGCACAAATCCTAAAAGATGGCTCGACATTTACAATAATCTAAAATCTATTGAGTCTCAACAATTATTGGTTAAAAAGTACGAGAAAACACTCAACGAAAGAGGCTTCTTTCCAAAATTGACTTACTACCCTACTCACCCTATTATCAATCAAGTAAAAGATAGTATCGCAGTCTATTACTATAATGAAGCAGAGCAATACGTACATGAGGCAAGATCAGAAAATCGTACTTCCGCGAGATATGCTTTTGAAGATTTACTAAAAGTAAAAGAGTTTAATTCAGATTATTTGGATACAAAATCTTTAAGCATAGAGATGCAAAAATTGGGGACAATTAATATTCTAATTGATACTACTCACCACAATTTTGACAATCCATTAAATGCCGAACTCCTACCTTTCTTTTTAAAAGATCAACAATATCCGGTTCGAAAGAATTGGATATTATATCATTTAAATTCTCAAACACAAATTGATTTTGATTACACCTTAGACTTGACCTTTGGTCCAATTTCAGTTAGCGATGATCAAGTTAATCAAAACGCATGTACCAATAGTAAATCGGTGTATGACGGGACAGAAGAAGTTTCTGTTTGGGATGCTGAAACTTGTGAGTATATAACGGAATGCGAATCTGTTTATAAAGATGTTTATGTAGTCGTATATGAAATCACACAAAGCAAAACGGCTAGAGCAAAAATATTTCTTGATCTTTTTAACAACAAAGAAGGTGTAAGAGAACATTCTCTCACCCTCGATCATGTAGAAAAATGGACCAATACTTATAGCAATCATCATGACAGAGATCCCGATGCTTTTGGGCATTGCTATTTGGGAGGCGTAGAGAAAAAATTCCCAAGTCGAGAAGAAATATTATCCTTTGCTTTTAAAAAATTGAAATTAAATCTTTTCGAAAAATTAAACAATAATATTAACCAGATTGAGGACGATATTGTTTTGAATAGATAAAATAAATGAGCGAATGAGTGAATTTATAAATGAGTGAATACCCTCCTAAATATCATAAAAAATTAAGCTTTAGTATTTACTGAACTTAAAGACAAAACATCATGATTTTTTATAAAAAACAAAATTTTTATCAGAAAAATTATATCAGCTTATTTTAACATTTTTTAATATCATTTTAAAAAACTAAAACATTTCCTTAAGAACAATATTTTCCGATATCTCTTATCTTATAAATAAGAATTTAAAGAACATTCAAATTTATTTAGCTATGAAAAAAGTAAGCTTCATTTTGGTTGCGGTGATATTCTTATCTGCTTGCAATCGTCCCGTCAAACTCCTCGAAAAAGGTAAATCTAAGAAAGCCCTTAAGTCCAGTATGAACCGACTAAAAAGTGGCAAAGTCAAAGATCAAAATCTTTACGTTTTTGAAAAAGCATTCCTCCTAGAAACAGAAAAGGATGCTCAATTAGTGGCCTCTCTAAAACGAAAAGGTGATCCTGCCCTTTGGTTAGACATCCACAAGACAGCAAAAAACATGGTCAAGCGTCAGTCCAAAGTTGAGAAAGTTCTCAATCGCATCAATAACAAAGGACATCATCCTCGCTTAGATTTCTACCCTGCCAAAGAACTATTGGAAGAAGCCACCGATAATGTTGCTTTATACTATTATGCAAAAGCTCAGGAATTTATTCCAGCCGCACATAGCAATGATCGGCAAGCAGCAAGGGTGGCTTATAAATGGTTGAGAAAATCTCAAGAATATCGAGCAAATTTCAAAGACTCAAGACTTTTGGCAAATGAGATGTACGACATCGGAACGACACATATATTGCTCAATCCAATCGACGGATTCAACTCAAAAGATGACCGTTTATTTTCATCATTCTTTGGTCGACAATCATTTCCAGAAAGAAAAAACTGGGAAGTATTTCACCTAGCTCCTCCATCAGGCGAAGACTTAGATTATCGGGTAGACATGAGTTGGGATAAAGTTTATGTGAGTTGGGATGATGTAGATCAATCTTTTTGTTCAAATACCGTTTCTGTACAAGATGGATGCGAACAAGTGCAAGTTTGGAGTGCCAAGGATTCTACTTTCGTAACAGAGAACAGGCCAGTTTATATCGATGTATCTGTGACGGTAAATACTTTTTATCAAAATAAATATGCGGAGCTAAGAATGAACTGCAATGTCTATAACCTTGCGACGCGACAAAGAGAGAATTACTTCGATATCAATCACCAAGAAAACTGGTCGAACGAGTACAGTCGAGTCTTGGGTGATGATCGAGCATTAAGCGGAACATGCGGAAATGCAGGTGGAAGTAAGGCTTGTTTTCCAAGTGATTGGACCTTGCTCCGATCTGCCTCATATGATATTTATCGAAAATTTGATTGTGTGATTGATCGAGAGATCCGGGATCTTTAAAATAAATGCGAGAATGAGTGAATTGCTTAGCTTAAAATTCAAGTAGGATATTAAACTATAGCACCCCATTCACTCATTCTCGCATTCACTCATTCCTCACTTACCTATTCCTCAATCCTCACCTCATCCGCAATCGCCCAACTCACCGTCTCATTGTTATAATACAAATAAGCCTGAGAGGCTGGAGCCTGATAAACTCCAGGAAGTTCCACTTTTA